>JADDQY010000082.1 GCA_016781135.1 Actinomycetota bacterium | reverse complement strand
GCCTACCCACAGGGCTGGCGCTGGACACGTCGGACCGGGCGGTACGTGTCACAGGTGGACACCAAGATGGCTGGATGGAGAACGCCCTCGTCTTCGCCTGGGCGGCGCACGTCCTCGGCTTGGAGGCCCGGCGTCTCGGGCTGGTCTGCCCCGGCTTCCGCAGCCCCCCGAAGCGGCCAGGGATCGACCGTTCGCTTCGGCGTCGCCGGGCGGGGGCGGCGCCGGTGATCGCCGTGCGGCTGGGAGGCAGGTGCGCCGAGGCGGTGGTGGCCGACATGGTCCAGGGCGTCGTGGTCGTCAACGGCTGCACCGGCAGCGACGCCGAGCGCCGGCGGCACCAGCTGCGAGCGGCGCTCGGCTCGTTGTCGGTGCCGACCTTCCCCGGGCCGTGATCTCGCTTCTAACGTGGCCGAGGCCGGCGTGGTGGAACGGTAGACACGGTCCCCTTAAAAGGGACTGCCCTCGGGCGTGCGGGTTCGACTCCCGCCGCCGGCACCGTCCCCCGTGGACGATGGAGGCGTGCGGCGAACCTGGGTCGGGCGCTCCGCCGTGGCGCCCGACCGGTGCTTCCCCGATACCCTCCGGGGACTGGGCGGAAACCGGCGACCGGAGACGGTCGATCTTGACGAGCGGTTCGGTCCTGCGTTGACTGTGGGCGGGGTGGGGACATCAGGTGCAACGTTGGCGCCTCGGCGTTGGGCGAAGGGTCAGGCGAGCAGAAGGAACCGGAGCTGATGAACCCAACCCGCTGGGCCGCTGTCGCCGCTGTCGCGGTGGTCGTCGTCGTGGCCGGTGCCGCCTATGGCCTCACCGCCACCGTGAGCGACGCTGATGCGGCGCGGGCGCTGGTAACCACCACGACCACCACCATCGCAGCCACGACCACCATCACCGAAGCGTCGACCACGACCACCACCGCCGCGCCCAAGGTCGAGGGCCTGGTACGAGGTGCCGAGGGCGAGCAGGTCGCGGTGATCCAGCGTCGCCTCGCCGAGCTTCGCTTCGACCCCGGGCCTGGAGACGGGGTCTACGGCCTGGCCACCTTCTACGCCGTCCAGGCCTTCCAGAAGCTGCACGGCATGGACCCCACCGGCGAGGTCACCCCGGCGGTCGAGGCCGCCCTGGCAGATCCTGACCAACCGGTCCCGCTGGTGCCCGAAGGTGGCGGCGACCGGGTGGAGATCGACCTGCGCCGCCAGCTGCTGTTCCTCTACAAGGGCGACGCCCTGCGCCTGATCAGCCACATCTCCAGCGGCAACAACAAGCGCTACTGCGTCGACGGCGGCTGTCGCACCGCCATCACCCCCGTTGGCGCTCACCGCTTCATGTGGCGCTACCCGGGCTGGCGGACCTCGAGGCTCGGCAAGCTCTACAAGCCGGTCTACTTCACCGGCAGTGGGATCGCCGTGCACGGGTCCAACTCGGTGCCGGCCTACCCGGCGTCCCACGGCTGCGTCCGCATCCCCATGCACATCGCCGAGTACTTCCCCGACCTGGTCTCGCGCGGCGATGCCGTCTACGTGCTCGACGGCAAGACGCCGGTCGGCCCCACCCCTCCGCTCGCGTCCGACGTCGGCCCCCCTCCGGCCGATCCCCCCACCACCCCCGAGACCGAGACCGAGCCCGCGACCAGCGTCGAGGTCCCGACCACGACCACGACGAGCGCTCCCTCGCCCACCATCACGCTCCCGCCCACGACCGTGCCCGAGGAGACCGCCACCAGCCGGACGCCCGGCGACGAGCAGTCGGGGGAGTTGATCACCCCCCGCAACGGCGTCGACGACCAGCCGGATGGCCAGGGCCGCCGTCGGCACGATCGGGGTGTCCGGTAGGGTCGCTCGGTGACCCTGGCCGACCCCCGTCTCCCTCCACCCCCGCCGGAAGCGCCACCGCCATGGTCGGTGGGCGGTCCTTCACCAGAACCCGACGAACCGGTCACCGCGGCCCGACGCGGGCTCTCCGCCCGGGTAATCGCCGTGGCCGTTGCCGTGGCCCTGGTCCTCGCCGGAAACGCCGCCGCCTTGGTCCTGGTGGGCCGGGATGACGAGCAGGTGGCCGGCCCACCCCCCACTCCGGCTCCCACGACCACCGCCGCCCCCGACGTCGCACCACCGAGCGCCCCCTCCCCCGACGTACCGCCCCCCGTCGCCGAAACCACCTCGACCACGGTGGCGGACACCCCTCTGGGGCGCACGGTTGCCGAGCTCTCGGCGTTCGTGGCCGACCAGCGCGAGCTCGAGTTCCTCCGCCCGGTCGACGTCGAGCTGCTCGACGACGACGCCTTCGTCGACCGGTTGCTGGCGGGCAGCGAGGAGAACCGGGCCGAGACCGACGAGACCGAGCAGGTACTCCGGGCGCTGCAGCTCATCGAGCCCGGCGTCGACCTGTTCGACACCTTCGTCTCGTTCTACGGTGCCGCCGTGCTCGGCTTCTACGACCCCGAGACCGACGAGTTGGTGCTGCGGGGGAGGGAGCTCACCCCCCACGTGCGTTCGACGTTGGTCCACGAGCTCAGCCACGCCCTCGACGACCAGCACTTCGAGCTGCACCGGCCCGAGGTCGACGAGGCCGACGACGAGTCGGCGTTGGCGTTCTCGGCGCTGATCGAGGGCGTGTCGGTCAGCATCGAGAACGCCTACACCGCGACCCTGAGCTCGGCCGATCAGGAGCAGGCGAGCCGCGAGGCGGCCGAGTTCTCCCGGCGGGCGGGGAGCAGCCCGATCCCCTCGATCGTGACCCAGGTGGCCCAGTTTCCCTACCTCTTCGGGCCCTTCTTCGTCGGGGCCCTGGTCGAGGAGGGCAGGGAGCCCCGGGTGGATGCCGCCTTCCGGGATCCGCCCGCCACGAGCGAGGAGATCCTCGATCCGTCGGTCTATCTCGGTGGAGAAGCGCCGGTCGCCGTGCCTCAACCCGCTGACGAAGGCCTTCGCCGCATCGACCAGGGCACCTACGGCCAGTGGGCCCTCTACCTCACCCTCGACCACTTCCTCGACTCGGAGATCGCCGACGCGGCCTCCGACGGGTGGGGTGGTGACAGCTACGTGGCGTGGGACGAGGGGGGGCGAGCCTGCGTGCGCATGGCCTATGCCATGGACAGCCCGACCGATCTCAACGAGCTCGACTCGGCCTGGCGGGCGTGGGCCGAGGCCCACGGCGACGCCACCGTCGCCCGTGATGGCGAGGTGGTCACGGTGACCGCCTGCGGGTGAGGGGCGCTGCCGAAGGTCGGTTCTCCCGAGGGATGGCACCGGTGCGGCCAGCGGTCACCGGGGGGCCTCGGCCAGGGCCAGCGCCAGGTTGACGGCGTCGCCCGCAGAGGCGGCACGATGGAAGCTGCCGCCGCCGGCACCCCAGTCCACCGTCCACGTGCGCAGACCCACCACGGGCATGCCGGCGCGCAGGGCCAAGGCGATCTCCGACAGCGTGCCGTAGCCGCCACCGATGGCGACGACGACGTCGGCGGCGGCGACCACGCAGGCGTTGCGGGCCTCGCCGAGCCCAGTGGGCAGGGCGATGGTCACCGAGGGGTTGGCGGCGGCGCGATCGGTGCCGGGCAGCAGCCCCACGCTGGTCCCGCCGCCGGCGGCGACGCCGCGGCAGGCGGCGGCCATCACCCCACCCAGCCCACCGCACACCACCACCGCGCCCCGCTCGGCCAGCGCCCGCCCCACCGATTCGGCCTCGTCGGCGAGCTCGCCGCCCTCCGGGGCGTCGCCGGGGCCGACGACGGCAACGTAGCGTCCTCGATTCGATGGGGGAGCGCCCATACGGGCGAAGCCGGGCATGCCTGAGGCCTACCCGGCAACCACCGTTCTGGCCGCGCCGCCCCGGTAGGGTCACCTACGTGTCCACGACACCGGGCGGGCCAGAGCGGGTCGAGCGCGACACCATGGGCGAGGTCCTCGTCCCCGCCTCTGCCAAGTGGGGGGCCCAGACCCAGCGGGCGGTGCAGAACTTCCCGGTATCAGGTCGCCCGGTCGATCCGGCGCTGCTGGAGGCGTTGGCCCGCATCAAGGGTGCGGCCGCCCAGGTCAACGGCGGCCTCGGAGTGCTCTCGCCCGAGGTGGCCGCGGCCATCGCCGCTGCCGCCGCCGAGGTGGTCGACGGGCGCTGGGACGACCAGTTCCCCGTCGACGTGTTCCAGACCGGTTCAGGCACCTCCACCAACATGAACATGAACGAGGTGCTGGCGACGCTGGCCACCGAGCGGCTCGACGTCGCCGTCCACCCCAACGACCATGTCAACGCCAGCCAGTCGAGCAACGACGTCTTCCCCTCCGCCATCCAGCTGGCCGCCCTTCACCAGATCCGAGCCGTCCTCCAGCCGGCGCTCGCCCACCTCGCCGAGGTGCTGCGAGCCGGCTCGGCGCGCTTCGCCGACGTGGTCAAAGCCGGCCGCACCCACCTCATGGATGCCACCCCGGTCACCCTCGGCCAGGAGCTCGGGGGCTACGCCCAGGCGGTCGTGAACGGGCTGCGCCGCCTCGACGACGTGGTCCCCCGGATCGGCGAGCTCCCGCTCGGCGGAACTGCCGTGGGCACCGGCATCAACGCCCCGCCCGGGTTCGCCGCCGCCGTCATCCAGCGCTTGGCCGAGGTGCTCGCCCTCGACCTACGGGAAGCGCCCAACCACTTCGAGGCCCAAGGCGGGCGCGATGCCGTGGTGGAGTGCTCGGGGATGCTGCGCACCATCGCCGTGTCGCTCTACAAGATGGCCAACGACCTGCGCTGGATGGCCAGTGGCCCCCGGACCGGCCTGGCCGAGATTCGCCTGCCCGACCTCCAGCCCGGATCCTCGATCATGCCCGGCAAGGTCAACCCGGTGGTGCCCGAAGCAGTGTGCCAAGTGGTGGCCCAGGTCATCGGCAACGACGCTGCCATCGCCTTCGCCGGGGCGGCGGGCAACTTCGAGCTCAACGTCATGCTCCCGGTGCTGGCCCGCAACCTGCTCGAGAGCATCCGCCTCCTGAGCTCGGTCGCCCGCCTGTTCGCCGACGCCTGCGTGGCCGGCATCGAGGCCGACGAACAGCGCTGCCGGGCCTATGCCGAGGCATCGCCGGCGATGGTCACCTCGCTCGCGCCCCAGCTCGGCTACGAGCGGGCGGCTGAGGTGGTCAAGGAGGCGGCGACCTC
Source organism: Actinomycetota bacterium (assembly GCA_016781135.1). Lineage (GTDB taxonomy): Bacteria > Actinomycetota > Acidimicrobiia > Acidimicrobiales > CADCSY01 > JADDRA01. Next base: position 40,476 of record JADDQY010000082.1, on the reverse strand, counting down.
CGGACGTTCCATCCGCGATGTGGTGCGCCAGCGTGGCTGGCTGGACGACGAGCAGCTCAACGCCGCCCTCGATGCGCTGGCGCTGGCCCGGGGGGGCAGCGCTCACGCTCCAAAGCGCGCCGGCTCCTAGGCGCGCTTCAACGGGCAGCGTTCCTGTTCGTTCTTCGCCGGCAGAGCCGGCTAGGCGCGGTCCCGCTCCTGCGCTTCCTTGAACTGGCTCCGCCCACCGGTGCGGGGGGGCACCAGGCCGGCGGAACCGGCGGCGGCATCCGAGGGTGGGGCGTCGGGGTCGGGCCACTCGCCCCCGCCGAGGCTTTGCTGTGATCCCACGTTCTGCTGCTCGACGACCTCGTCCTCGTCGCTCTCGTCGGACAGGTCGAGGGGCTCGCTCACCCCGATCTCGTCGATCGGTCGGTTCGAGGGTTGGGGCTCGTCGCCGGGCACGGCGTCATGGGGCCGCGCCTCAGGCGGTCGGTCCTCGGGCATGTTCTCTACTCCTCGCTCGGCTCGCCAGACTCGCTCGAGTCGGGTGCCACGGCCACCGGGGCCACCGGTGCGTCCAATCGGCCGACGATCACCCGCTGCCCCGCTCGGGGAGCGACGCCACGGCCCCGCTAGCGCCGCTTGGGGGGCAGCACGGCGATGACCAGCCCGACGACGGCGCTGCCCAGGTGCAACCAGTTGTCGGGGGGGTTGAACGACAAGAAGTTGATGTCGTTGTCGTCGACGGCGAACAGGCCGTAGACGAAGGCGGCGGCGTAGCCGAGGAACACCAACGCGCCGTAGGTGCGGGCGCCGCCCAGCGTCCACCACAGGGCGAGGCCGCCGAGGCCGATGACGAGGTGGACGACGTTGTGCAGGGGGTTGACCTCGAGGCCCAGCAGCGTCTCGCCGGTGTTGGTGTCGACCCAGTCGGTGAAGCCGGTGACGAAGAATCCGGCGATGCCGGCGACGGTGTAGGCGAGCCCGAAGATCAGGGCCAGGTACTGGGCCGGGTGGCGCCCCGAGCGGGTCTTGCCCGGGGTGCTGGTGGAGGTGCGAGGATTGGAGGTGGCGGAGGTGGCGTTGCTGCCGCCCCCCTGGGATGGGTTGTCAGCACGTCGGGGAGCTGGTTGGTAAGCCACGGCTGCGCTCCTTCTCTGAGCTCGTTCGCGTCGGTACCTATCCCGATGGGGACGCCGCCAACCGGGAGGGGCGATGGGCCGCCGAGTACGGTGACCCGGAGTTCGCCGAGGTCAACGGGAGGCGCAATGGGAGTCGACGGCGAGATCTACCAGTTGGTGCTGGTCCTCCACATCGCCTCGGTGGTGGTGGGCTTCGGCGCCATCGCCCTCAACGGGGTCTACGCCAGACAGGCCCACCGGCGGGGCGGTGCCGAGGGGGTGGCCATCGGCGAGGCCAACCGGGCCGTCACCCGAGCAGCCTCCTCGTTCGTCTATGCCGTGCCCCTCTTGGGCATCGCCCTCATCCTGCTCAGCGACGACACCTGGGCCTTCGACCAGCTCTGGATCAGCCTTTCCTTCCTGCTCTACCTCGTGGCCGCCGGCCTGCTCGGGGCGGTGGTCATACCCTCCCAGAAGCGCATCAGCGCTGCGACCGGCGACCTCGATCGCCTCCAGGCCAAGGTGGCGGCAGGGACCGGCGCCATCAACCTCCTGGTGGTCGTCCTCATCGCGCTGATGATCTGGAAGCCCGGCGTCTAGAGCAAGAGCTGGTCGAGAGCAAGAGCTCGCTACCCGAGGGCGGGTGTCCCTTGGTAGGGGGCCGGGTCCCGGGGGCCGGGGATGGCGGGGCGGCTCCAGCTCATCGCCCGGGAGAGCTCGTCGGTGACCGACCGCCACTCGTCAGGGTGCCAGCCCTCGGCGACGCCCGCCACGCTCAGGTCCTGGCGGATGTGCACCATCGCGGGCAGGCGTTCCAGACCGAGGCCCTTGACCGCCTCGCGATCAGGATCGGCGAAGGTGAGGAACTCGCGGGCGTAGGGGCCGAGGAACTGGCGGGCCTCCTCGGCGGTGCAGGTCACGAGGATGGCCACCCGGCAGTCGGCCTGGTCGTAGACCCGAAAGATGCGAGCCACGCTCGGCAGCAGCCATGCGCTCTCGGAGGTGAACGGGTCGAGGACGCCGAGCACCAGGTGGAAGGTGGTGAGCCACTGGGCCAGCGTGTGGGAGTCGCCGTTGATCGGCGTCAACGCCACGTCGGCAGGGGCGTCGCTCACCGGCACTCGCGGCAAGGTAGCGCGCCGCCACCGCGTCGATGAAGTCGATGCCCGCCGGTAGGGTCCGCAGGGTGCACCCGATGGAGCGGCTGCGCCACCTCGCTCGCGCCGGTCCCCTCGACCACGCCGTGCTGGTGCAGGAGGCGGCCACCGCGCTGGCCGCGCTGGGCGATGATCGCGCCGGGCTGTTGCTGTCCAGCCGCCGTCTGCTCGAGCGCCACGGTGCGTCGGGACCGCTGTGGTGGCTGTGCGCCCGCATGCTGTGCAGCGACGACCCCCGAGCCGAAGCCTCGGCGTGCATCGAGGAGATCGAGGCCGATGAGACTCCTCGGCACCTGGCTCGGGAGCTACCCCCCGATGCCACCGTCGTCGTGCTCGGCTGGCCCGAGGTGACGGTGCCGGCGCTGGCTCGCCGCGGCGATCTCCGGATATTGGTGGTCGAGGCGCTGGGCGAGGGGGTCGAGCTGCTCCGCTGGCTTCGTCAGACTCGGGTCGACGCCGTCGATGTGCCCCAGCCCGGGCTGGCGGCAGCGGTGGGTGTTGCCGACCTGGTGGTGCTCGAGGCGGCCGCCGTCGGCCCCGAGGACGTGCTCGCCGTGGCCGGATCGACGGCCTCGGCGGCGGTGGCCGGCCACCTCGGTGTGCCGGTGTGGGTCGTGGCCGGTGCCGGCCGGGTGCTCCCTCCCCCGCTGTGGGCCGACCTCGTCCTACGCCACGGTGGTCCTGCTCCCTGGCTGGCGGCCCAGGAGCTCGCCCCCCTCGCCCTTGCCGGGACGGTCGTCCGGCCCGACGGTCCGGTCCGACTTCCGGCGGTGCTCCCACCGGATTGCCCGCCCGCGCCCGAGCTGTTGTCGGCCGGCCTCGAGCGCGGGTAGGCCATTGGCCATGGGAACCGTCGTCGAGCTCACCGGCCGCGGCCGGGCGTACCTGGCGGCTCCCCAGCAAGGCGCCGGCCTCGGCCTGCTGGTGATCCACGAGCGCTGGGGCCTGGTGCCCCAGGTCCAGGACGTGTGCGACCGCTTCGGTGCCGAAGGCTTCACCGCCCTGGCCCCCGACCTGTTCCGCGGGGCCACCGCCGACGAGCCCGACGACGCCGCCAGGCTCATGATGGGGCTGGACCTCGAGCAGGCGGGCCACGAGCTCGGCGCCGCCATCGACCACCTGGAGGTCAGCTCCTCGGTGCGAGGGCAGGGGGTGGGCGTCGTCGGGTTCTGCATGGGGGGCGGGCTCGCGCTCGTGCTCGCCACCCGGCGAGCCGACATCCGGGCCTGCGTCGCCTACTACGGCCTCGTCCCGCCGCCGTCGGCCCGGCCTGACTGGTCCCGCCTCCAAGCCCCGGTGCAGGGCCACGTCGGCGACCAGGACGAGCTCGTCCCTCCGGAGGAGGCACGCCACCTCGAGGCCACGCTGTCGGGGCTCGACAAGGACGTCGAGGTCTTCTTCTACCCCGACGCCGGCCATGCCTTCTTCGACGACAGCCGGCCCGAGGCCTACAACCCCACCGCCGCCGGCCTGGCGTGGACGAGGACCCTCGAGTTCCTACGGGCGAAGCTGGGGTGACGCCACTGCTCGACGCCGACCGCGATCACGTCACCCGCTATCTGGAGCTCGGACTGGCGCTGGGTCGTTACGTCGACGGCCTGGTCGACGCCTACACCGGGCCCCCCGAGCTGGCGGCGGCGGTGGCGGCCCAACCGCCGGTGGCGCCGGCGCGACTGGCCGATGCCGCCCGCACCCTGCTCGCCGACCTCGAGGTCGACGCCGAGCTGGACGCCACTCGGCGCCACTGGCTGGGGGCCCAGGTCCGAGGCCTTCGCACCACCGCCGGCCGACTGGCCGGGGAGCCCTCGAGCTACGCCGACGAGGTGGAGGCGTGCTACGGCGTACGGCCCCGGATGGTCCCCGAGGAGGTGCTGGCCGAGACCCACCGCCGCCTCGACGCCGTCCTTCCCGGGGACGGGGCGCTGGGACCGCGCTACGCCGCCTGGCGGGAAGCGCAGGCGGTGCCGGGGGACCGCCTCCAAGCCGCCGTCGCCTCCCTCGCCGAGGATCTCCGTGAGCGCACCCAGCGCCGCTTCGGCCTGCCCGAAGGCGAGCACGTCGACTTCGAGCTCGTCACCGGCCAGCCTTGGGCCGGGTTCAACTACTACCTCGGCGGCCTCCGCTCCCGAGTGGCGATCAACGTCGACCTGCCCGTGCTGAGCCCCACCCTGGCCCACCTCGTGGCCCACGAGGCCTACCCTGGCCACCACACCGAGCACTGCCGCAAGGAGGTCGACCTGGTCCGGCGGCGGCGGTGGCTCGAGGAGACGATCTTCCTGGTCGGCACCCCGCAGTGCCTCCTGGCCGAGGGCCTGGCCGACCTCGGGCTCGAGGTGGTGGTGTCGGCCGACGCCGAGGAGCGGGCGGAGATGGCCGCGGGCCACCTCCGGCCCCTCGGCATCCCCTTCGATGTCGAGGTCGTGGCCGAGGTGGCCACCGCCGGCGAGGGGCTGCAGGGCGTGCGGGGCAACGTGGCCATGCTGCTCCATGACGAAGGGGTCGGCGCCGACGAGGCGGTGGCCTACGCCGAGCGCTGGGCGCTGCTCCCCCGGCCACGGGCCGAGAAGCTGGTCTCGTTCCTCACCGACTCGACGTGGCGGGCCTACATCACCTGCTACGTGGAGGGGCTGCCGTTGTGCCGGCGTTTCGTGGCCGGCGAGCCGGCTCGCTTCGAGCGCCTGCTCACCGAGCAGCTCACCCCCGATCAGCTGATCCACCCTGTGGCTGACCTCGACGACGTCGCCGGCCGCACCCGGGCAGGGGGGAGCGGGGCGGCTCCGGAGTGAGCAGCCCGGTACCACCGCCAGCGCCGATCATCGACGTCGTCATCCCGGCTCGCAACGAGGCGACCACGGTGGCGGCGAACGTGGCTGCCGCCCGGAGCTGTCGGTTCTCACGGGAGGTGATCGTGGTCGACGACGGGTCGACCGACGCCACCGCCGAGGTGGCCGCAGCCGCGGGCGCCAAGGTGCTGCACCGAGCGGGGCCGGTCGGGTCCAAGGCCCGGGCCATGGCCCTCGGCGTGGGCGGCAGCGATGCCGACGCCATCTTGTTCGTCGACGCCGACTGCACCGGCCTGACCGCCAGCCATCTCGACGCCGTGTGCGAGCCCTACGTCGAGGGGCGGGCGACGATGTCGATCGGTTTCTTCGACTACGGCCGGTTCTTGAACCCCGTCGTGGTTCGGTGCCCACCGCTCAGCGGGGAGCGCGTCGTGCCCCGCTGGGTGTTCGAGGCGGTGCCTGCCCACAAGCTCGAGGGGTACACGATCGAGGTCCGGCTCAACGAGGTGATCTGCGAGGCCCGGCTGACCACCACCGTGCGCACGATGGTGGGGGTGCAGCACCGGACGAAGCGGGCCAAGGTCGGGCGCCGGGAAGGGCTGCGCCAGACGTGGCGCATGTACAAGGACCTCGTGTCGTTGCTCCGGCCGGTCGGCGACATCCGCTGGCGGACCTACTGGTTCTACCTGAGGGGGCTCACCATCGAGGGGGCACCGGGCCGGTCGAGCGAGATGATTAGCATCCCCCGACCGTGACCGAACCCTGGACCTTCACCGGCGAGCCGCCGGCAGTCGGCTCCTCGGGGGGAACGGTCACGTTGGTGCAGGGATCGACGTTCTGCATCTCCGGTGGGGCCGGTGACATCCAGCCCGCCACCACCCAGGGCCTGTTCTTTCGCGACACCCGGTTCCTGTCGAGCTTCGGGCTCCGGCTCAACGGCCGGCCCCTCCAGTCGCTGTCGGCCTACGTGGGCGACCCCTTCGCCGCCGGCTTCGTCGCCCGCGCCAGTCCCCGGCCCGGCCGGGCCGACAGCACGCTGGTGGCGTTCCGCTCCCGCTACGTGGGCCGGGGCCTGCGCGAAGACCTTGTCGTGCGCAACTTCGGGGAGGAGTCGGTGCTCTGCTCGATCGAGGTCGAGGTCGACGTCGATTTCGCCGACCTCTTCGAGGTGAAGGAAGGCCGGGTCGAGCTGGTCGGAGAGCGTTCCTTGGAGACCGGTGACGCTCGGCTGGTCTTCGGCTACCACCACTGCGGAACCCGGCGGGGCACGGTGCTGACGTGCTCGGGCATGGCCGTGGCCGAGCACCACCTGTTGGTCGCCGAGGTGGAGATCGAGCCCCAAGGCGCGTGGAGTGGCTGCATCGGCGTGGCGCCGATCATCGACGGCGCCGAGGTCGAGCCCCGCTACCGGTGCGGGCGCCCGGTCGAGCGCGCCGCACCCACCGAGCGGCTGCAGCGCTGGCGCCGCCAGATGCCCACGGTGTCGTCGGCCCACCCCGGGCTCGAGGCGATCGTTGCCCGTAGCCATGCCGACCTCGGCGCCCTTCGCATCTTCGACCCCGAGTTCCCCGACCGCGCCGTGGTGGCGGCCGGTGCGCCGTGGTTCATGACGCTGTTCGGTCGCGACTCGCTGCTCACCTCGTGGATGGCGCTGCTGGTCGATCCCGACCTGGCCCTCGGCGTGGTGCAGACCCTGGCCCGGTTCCAGGGCGACAAGGTCGACGCCGAGAGCGAGGAGGAGCCCGGCCGCATCCTCCACGAGATGCGCTTCGGCAGCGCCGCATCGCTGTCGCTCAGCGGTGGCCACGTCTACTACGGCACCGCCGATGCCACGCCGCTGTTCGTCATGCTCCTCGGGGAGCTGCGTCGTTGGGGCCTGGCGTCCGAGCAGGTCGACCGGCTACTGCCCCACGTCGACCGGGCCATGGCCTGGATCGAGCACTACGGCGACGCCGACGGCGACGGCTACGTCGAGTACCACAAAGGCAGCCGGCGAGGTCTGCGCAACCAGGGGTGGAAGGACTCCTGGGACGGGGTGCGAGCGGCCGACGGCCGATTGGGCCAGGGCCCGATCGCCTTGTGCGAGGTGCAGGGCTACACCTACGCCGCCTACGTCGCTCGCGCCCACTTCGCCGAGGAGGCCGGTGACGACGAGGTGGCCGCCACCTACCGGGACCGCGCCGGCGCGCTCAAGGAGGCGTTCAACCGCGATTTCTGGCTCGACGACCGCCAGTGGTTCGCCATGGCCCTCGACGGCGACAAGCGTCCCCTCGACGCGCTCACGTCCAACATGGGCCACTGCCTGTGGACCGGCATCGTCGACCAGGACAAGGCCGACGCCGTCGCCCGGCACCTGCTGTCGCCGCCGATGTTCACCGGTTGGGGCGTGCGCACGCTGGCCACCACCATGGCCGGCTACAACCCGATCAGCTACCACAACGGCTCGGTGTGGCCCCACGACACGGCCATCGTGGCCGCCGGGCTCATGCGCTACGGGTTCGTGGAGGAGGCGCACCGGCTGGTCCTCGGCCTCATCGACGCGGCGATGGCCGTCGGCGGGCGCCTGCCCGAGTTGTTCGGCGGGCTCGACCGCAGTGAGCTGCCGGTGCCGCTCGGCTACCCGGCGTCGTGCTCGCCCCAGGCGTGGGCGGCGGCCTCCCCGCTGCTGTTGATGCGCCTCCTGTTGCGCTTCGAGCCGTGGCTGCCCCACGGCAAGCTGTGGCTCGACCCAGTGGTGCCAGCGGCCATCGACCGCTTGCGAGTGGGCCACATACCCCTCGGCGGAGGCCGGATGTCCGTCGAGGTCGACGGCGACGACGTGATGGTCGAGGGACTGCCCCCGGGGGTGGAGCTGGTCAGGGAGCCGCGCCAACCGCTATCGGCTGAGGTGCCCGACCGCCGCTGAGCAGCGACTCGAACAGATCGAGGTGGTCCGCCACCATCCGATCGGTCGAGAACCGCTCTTCCACTGCCGTCCGGCAGGCGCGGCGGTCGAGCTCGTCGACCCTGTGGATGGCTTCGGCCATCTCGTCGTGCACGTCACAGAGGAACCCCGTGACCTCGTGGTCGACGATCTCAGGGGCGGCCCCCTGGCGGTAGGTGAGCACGGGGGTCCCGCACGCCAGCGCCTCGATCATCACCAGGCCGAACGGCTCCACCCAGCGGATGGGGTTGAGCAGCCCCTTGGCCCCGGCGAGCAGGGCGAGCTTCTCGTCGCCTCCGACCTCGCCGACGAACTCGATGTCCTTCCCGAGCAGAGGGCGCACCTGGTGGTCGAAGTACTCGAGCTCGAGGGGCTCGCGCATCTTGGCAGCGATGAGCAGTCGAACTCCGGCCTGGCGGGCAATGCGGGCTGCTCGCCGCGCCCCCTTGTCGGGAGCCATGCGACCGAGGAACAGGAAGTAGTCGCCGTTGCCGTCGCCGATCGGGAACTCGGCCACGTCGATGCCGTGGTGGATGACCCGGGCGATGGGCAGGCCCTCGGCGTAGCTGGCCTGGGAGTGGGAGATGGCGATGATCGACGCCGAGTCGGCGATGACCCGGTAGATGTCGAGGAGCTCGTCGTTGAACGGTCCATGGTTGGTCGTGACCACGTCGAGCTCGGGGAAGCGGTACGCGTAGACGGGACCGGCCAGCGTGTGGTCGTGGACGATGTCGAAGCCCCGGGCCGCCTCGTAGGCGTGGATCACGTGGCGCAGCTCGGGCACCACCGCCCCCATGCGCAGGTTCTCGGACCGCTCCAGCACCCACTGGTTGGGGACCGGGCAGGTGGAGTCGCCCGTGGTGAACAGGAGCACCTCGTGGCCGGCTGCCTGGAACCCCCGAGCCAGACGGTCGACGACCACCTCGGTGCCGCCGTAGAGAGGTGGAGGAACCGGCACCCACGGGGGGGCGATCAGGGCGATGCGCATTCCCGCGACCGTAGCGGGCCGACCGTCAGCCCCCGTCCACCAGGCGGGCGGCCAGCGCCCCCACGGCGGACATCGCCGGTGACGTGGGGTCGAGGTCGAAGGGCGAGGTGCCCTGGTGGTCGGCCTGCTCTACGGCTGGGTCCTCCGGCACCACCAGCACCTCGCCGCCGATGGCCTCGGTCAGTCGGGCGGCGTCGTCGTCGCCGACGCTGCGGTTGGCCACGCCGAGGATGCGCTGTACTCCGAGGTCACGGGCGATCACCGCCGCCCGGCGGGCGATCTCCACCGATTTGGCGCTGGGCTCGGCGACGACGAGCACCACGTCGTCGGGTCCCGGGTCCGCCCACACCAAGTCGCTGAGCCCCGCTTCGAGGTCGGCGATCACGACGCGGTCGCCGTCGCCGGGCAGGTCGCCGAAGAACTGCCGGGTCGTCAGGTGAGAGCCGCAGCACAGGCACGAGTCGGTCGGGCGCTCGATCTTGCCGGTAGCCACGAGCACGATGCCGTCGGGTGCGCCCACCCCGTATCGGGCCAGCAGGTCCTCGGGCTCGGGGGTGGGGTCGTCATGGGTGTGGCCGATGGCGATGAGGCCGTTGAGGATCGGTTCCATGGTCTCCACCGTCTCCCGTGCCACCCCGAGCGAGATCCCGAGGTTGGGGTTGGGGTCGCCGTCGACGGCCACGACGGCACGGCCCCGGGCGGCCAGGTGGCGCGACAGGGCCCCCGAGATCATGCTCTTGCCCGAGCCACCCTTGCCCGTGACCGCGACCTTCATCTTTCCCTCACCCGCTCCCTTCGCTCACTCCGTTCGGACGATCGGTCTGGAGCGCCACCCGTTCGCCGAAGCCCCCCGGTCGTGCTGGTCCCGTCCTGCTGGCCTGGCTCACCTTGCTCGCCGTCCACGGTGACCCTCATGCTGGCGCCTGCCCGGCCACGAGAAGGTCGGCCAGGCGTTCAATCGCCGCTACGGCCACAGAGCTCGGGCAGGCGTCGAGCGGGGCGAGGCCCCGGCGCTCGGCGTCGGCCACGGCGGGATCGAACGGGATGCGCACCACGGGGTCGAGGCCGGGATGGTCGGGCTCGTGGCCGAAGCGGTTGCCCACCACGGTGGTGGGGACCTCGCCGACCAGCGGGAGCAGGCGCCGGGCGGTCATGGCCGAGCGCCACGCCGGCCCCACCACCACCAGCACCCGATCGGCGAAGGCGTGGTAGCGCTCGAAGGGGGTTGTCGGTCCCGCTTCGAGGTCACCGATGACGTCCCAGCTGGGGTCGGCGAAGCCGAGGAGCACCTCGAGCAGGGCGGCCACGGTCCGCTTGGAGGAGGCCTTGTCAGGCTCGTCGATCTTGCCCAGGGCCAGGAAGCGTACGCCGTCGGGGGCAGGCGTGGTGAAGCGGTCGACGACCTGGGCCGGGCTGACGCCCGACCGGAGGCGCCACCCGTAGGGGGCACCGGGATGGGGCTCGACGACGCGGTCGGGCAGGCCGCCCGAGCAGGGCGCCACCCCGAGGCTGAAGGCGAGCCCGGGGTTGGTGTCGAGGTCAGCCGCCAGCACCCGGCGGCCCCGGCGAGCCAGCACCCGGCAAAGCGTCCCCGAGACCAGGGATTTGCCGGCGCCCCCCTTGCCGATCACCGCCACCCGCAGCCCGACCCGCTGGCCGGCCGCACCGGCGACACCCGGCCTCGCCTCGGCCAGCCGTCGCCCTGCCTCGCCGTGGTAGTCCTCGAGCATCCGCCGGTGCGATGCCAGGCGCTCGCCCCAGCGCTCGGAGGCCCGAGCCCAGGCCCGGGCGTCGAGGCTTCGCAGGTAGCGGTCGGCCTGGTGCTGGACGCCCAGCCAGGCGAGCTCGGCCGCCTCCGGCGTGTCGGTCTCCCCCGCCGAGAGGCTCTCCATCACCCGGGTCTGGCGAGTGAGCGTCTCGAGGAGGACCTCGTCCCGGGGAGAGCGGTCGGGGCCGGGGCCGGTCGCGTCACCACCCGCCGGTATCGTGCCGGCTGGCGGCATCTGCTGGCCGACGCTAGCTCTCGTCATCGCCCTCCGCCAAGGTCGCAGCCGACGCGCCTGCCCGGACCCGCCTTCGCCTCAGTACGTAGGCGACGGTCAGTGCCACCGACGCCGCGGTGAGCACCGCCACGTTTTCAGCGATGAACGCGACCGCGGCGTCGATTGGACCGGCGAAGCTGTCGCCGAAGCGCCGGAGCGCCACGATCGTGGCGATGGTGCCGGCGATGTTGAGCACCAGGAACACCGCCGCGGGCATGCGGGACGCGCCGGCGAGCACGCAGACGACACCGCCCGGGGCGACGGCCACCAGCAACCACCCGATCCAGTGGAAGTTGCGCTGCACGGCCCGCAGGAACCGGCCGCCGCCCACCTTGTCGTCGACCCAGCCGATGGCGTCGTCGCCGTACCACCGTCCAAGGAGGAACAGCAGCGGGTCCTCCAGCAGCCGACGGACCAGCCCCACCACGAGGTAGGGCACGAAGTCGACGCTGGTCGAGGTGAGCACCAGGTGGCGGGTGGTGGTGTTGAGGGCGAGCAGCAACAGGGGGTGGTTGACCACCAGGGTCGGGGCGAGGGCGTTGCCGGCGACCGCCGACGTGGCGATGGCGGCGAGGGCGGCGCTCACGGGGATCAGGCGCCGGCGCTGGGGCCGGTGGTCTGCTGGTGCGGGCGCCACGGTGGTCGACGGTAACCAGTGGCGGGCCCGGTGGAGCCGGGCCGCCGTAGCCTCACAACGGTGAAGCGTGCCGGCCGGCGGGTGCTCGCTCTCGTGCTCCTCGTCACCCTGCTCGCCGCCGCGTGCTCGAGCGACGACGGGCCGGCCCCCCATCGTGCCGTCGACGCGCCGGTGCGCTCCACCACCACGACGGCGCCGCCTCCTCCGGTGCTGGAGCGCCTGGCCGTCGACCCCGTGGTCTTCGGGGGCGCCGGGGATCAGCGCGCCGTCGCCGTGTCCTCCGGGGTGGCGCCGGCAATCGGAAGCCGCCTGGTCGCCATCGGGAGCTCCGAGGGGCGCCCGGCGGTGTGGTGGTCAGCCGACGGTCGGACCTGGCGGCGGGCGACCCTGCCTGCCGAGCAGTTCGCCGAGGGGACCCGCCTGCACGACGTTGCCGCCGACCCCGTCGCCGGCGGGTGGTCGGCGGTGGGGGCCGACGGCGACCGGGCCGCGGCGTGGATGTCGAGCGACGGGGAGCGCTGGGTCCGGGCCGAGGTCGACGACGGCCCCCCGATGACCAGGGTGACGCCCACCGGCCTCGGCCTCGTCGCCCTCGGCACCGCCGGTGATCGAGCAGCAGCGTGGCAGTCGTTCTCCGGTGAGCGATGGCTGCGTGCCGTCGACGACCCCGGGGTGTTCGCCCGCCCCGGGGCGCCACGGGTGGTCGACGTGGTCGACGCCGGCGCCGAGGTGCAGGCCCTCGTCGAGCGGGAGGGTGGCGGCACCGAGGTCTGGCGCTCGGCCGACGCGGTGGTGTGGTCGGTGGCCACCCCACCGGCGAGCCGGTTGCTCCCGGCCGCGGGTGCCTCGCGGGCGGTGGCGGCGACGACCCTGGGCGAGGTGGTCGTGGTCGTCGGCGCCGACAGCAAGGACGACGGAGTCGATGCCTCGATGTGGCTGTCGAACGCGTCGGCCTCGTTCGAGCAGGTGGCTCACGACGAGGAGGCGCTGGGCGGCGACGGCGACCAGTCGATGGCGGCGGCGGTCCAGGCCGGTGACCGCCTGCTGGTCGTGGGCAGCGAGACCGACGAGACCGGTGACGTCGACGCCGTGGTGTGGGCCTCCTCTCCGGGTGGTGGGTTGGTTCGCATCGCCGCCGAGGGCCCGGCCGTGCCCGGCGACCAGCACGTGAGCGACGTGGCCATGCTCGGTCAGATCCCGGTGGCCGTGGGCTGGGAGCAGACCGGCGCCGGGGTCGACGCCGTCGCCTGGACGGTGGGGACGGCCCCGCTCGACGAAGCCGAGGCGGGCGGGGCCAGGGGACCGTCGCTCGGCTGGCGGCGGGTGACGGGCCAGGACAGCCTGGGCGGCCCCGGCGAGCAGCGCCTCGAGGCGGTGGCCGCCGGTACCGGCGGGTGGGTGGCAGTCGGAGCGGCCGGCTCTGACGACGGCGAGGCCGATGGAGCGGCGTGGCGTTCGGCCGACGGCGTGGACTGGGCGCGGGTGACCGGCCAGGAGAGCCTGGGCGGCCCCGGCGACCAGCGGCTGCTCGACGTCGCCGCCGGGCCCTCCGGGTTCGTCGCCGTTGGCCTCGACGGGGAGTCGGCAGCGGTGTGGACGTCCCCCGACGGCGGTGCGTGGGAGCGGGTACCCCACGACGAGGCGGTGTTCGGGGGCCCCGGTGACCAGCGGGCCGAGGCGGTGGCGGTGCTGGCGGGAGACGAGGGCGGGTGGGTGGCGGTGGGGGGTGACGCTGGCGCGGGGGGAGGCGACGCCGCCGTGTGGCGCTCACCCGACGCCATGGGGTGGGAACGAGTGCCCGACGACGGTGGCCTCGGCGGGCCCGGGCTCCAAGCGGCCCTCGATGTCGTTGCCGGCCCCGGTGGGCCGACCGCGGTCGGGGTCGGCGACGGGTCAGCGGCGGCGTGGACGTCGAGCGACGGTCGCTCCTGGGTCGGGGTGGCGCTCGGCGGCGGCGGGGCGGCGAGCGGGGTGGCCGTGGCCTCCGGGAGCGGGCTGGTCGCCGTCGGCGCCACCGGGGGCGATGGTTCCGATGCCGTGGTGTGGCGCTCGCCCGACGGCGGGGCATGGGAGCGCCAGGAGGGGGAGGAGCTGGCCGGGCCACTCGACCAGGCGCTGGAAGCGGTTGCCGTCAGCGAGGCGATGGCGGTGGTGGTGGGACGCACCAACCTGGGCGGGGGCGACGACGCTGCCGCCTGGTCGAGCACCGACGGCGCCGCTTGGGCGCGATCTGCCCACGACGAGGAGCTCTTCGGCGGCGACCAGGCCCAGCGCATGGTCGACGTGGCCGTGCGGGGGGGCAGGGCCGTGGCGGTGGGCTGGAGCGGGTCGGCGCCCGGGGCTCGGGACGCCGCCGTGTGGGTCAGCGAGCTCCGGGGTGGCGGGGCCCGCGGAAACCTCTAGCGGTGTCCGCGCCAACGCCCACCGCCCCGGTCCCACTGCTCGGCCGGCCCGGCGGTGATCGACATCGTGATCACGGTTGTCTCCGGCGCGCATTGGTGCCACACTGGCACCGATGCCCGCCGTCTTCACCCTCCTCGTAGTCATCACCTGACGCGCGCTGCCACCCCTGCCGCGTGCGCCACGACCTCCCCGCCGGGAGGTCGTTCCAGTTTTCGAGCCATTGCTTCCGCCCACCCGCCCACCCGCCGAGGAGCACCATGAAGCTGACCGGAGCGCAAGCGCTCATCAAGAGCCTGGAGATGGAAGGCGTCGAGGTGATGTTCGGCCTCCCCGGCGGCGCCATCCTCCCCGTCTACGACCCCATCATCGACAGCTCGATCCGCCACATCCTGGTGCGCCACGAGCAAGGTGCGGGCCACATGGCCGAGGGCTACGCCCACGTCACCGGCCGGCCCGGGGTGGCCATGGTGACCAGCGGCCCGGCCGCCACCAACATCGTGACCCCGCTCTGTGACGCCTACATGGACTCGATCCCGATGGTGGTCATCACTGGCCAGGTCCCCTACTCCTCCATCGGCTCCGACGCCTTCCAGGAGTGCGACACCACCGGCATCACCATGTCGGTCACCAAGCACAACTGGCTCGTGACCAAGGCGCAGGACATCCCCGAGGTGGTCAAGGAGGCGTTCCACATCGCCACCACCGGGCGCCCCGGTCCGGTCCTCATCGACGTGCCCAAGGACGTCAGCAACCAGATGATGGACTGGTACTGGCCCGATACGGTCGACCTGCCCGGCTACAAGCCCACCTCGAAGGGCCACCCCCGGATGATCAAGGAGGCGGCTCGGCTCATCCTCGCGTCGCGCCGGCCGGTGATCTACGCCGGTGGGGGCATCCTCAAGGCCCGCGCCGCCGACGCCTTGCGCGAGCTGGCCGAGCTGACCGGCATCCATGTGGTCACCACGCTGATGGCCCGGGGGGCCTTCCCCGACGACCACCGCCTGTGCCTGGGCATGCCCGGCATGCACGGCAACTACACCGCGGTCACCGCCATGCAGCGGGCCGACCTGCTCATCGCCCTCGGCTCGCGCTTCGACGACCGAGTCACCGGCAAGGTCGACGGCTTCGCCCCCGAGGCCAAGATCATCCACGTCGACGTCGATCCCGCCGAGCTGGGCAAGGTCCGCCGGCCGGACGTGCCCGTCGTGGGCGACTGCCGGCTGGTCATCGAGGAGCTGGTGATCGCCGTTCGTGACCTGCTCGCGGGCGGCACCGAGGTTCCGGACCGCAGCCCCTGGAACGCCACCGTCAACGGCTGGCGGGCGAAGTACCCCCTTGCCTACGAGCCCGCCGCCGAGGGTGACGCCCTCAAGCCTCAGATGGTGCTGGAGCACCTCCGTGATTCCACCCCCGACGACACCATCCTCGTGTCTGGCGTGGGCCAGCACCAGATGTGGGCCAGCCAGTACTGGCGCTTCAACCACCCCTACACCTGGGTCAACTCCGGAGGCCTGGGCACCATGGGCTTCTCCGTGCCCGCCGCCATCGGGGCCAAGGTCGGGCGCCCGGACCGGATGGTGTGGGCCGTCGACGGCGACGGCTGCTTCCAGATGACCGCCCAGGAGCTGGTGACGGCCAGCGCCGAGCGCATCCCCGTCAAGGTGGCCATCCTCAACAACGCCTACCTCGGCATGGTCCGCCAGTGGCAGGAGATGTTCTACGACGAGCGCTACTCCGAGGTGTACCTGTCGCCCGACCTGCCCGACTACGTGAAGTGGGCCGAGGCCATGGGCTGCGTGGGTCTGCGGGCGGAGACGCCCGAGGACATCCAGCCGGTGATCGACAAGGCCAACGACATCGACGACCGCCCGGTGGTGATCGACTTCCGCACCGACAGCCGGGAGAAGGTCTACCCGATGGTGCCCGCCGGTCAGGCCAACGACGCCATCGTCGTGCCGCCGTTCCAGGAGGGCCGCCACGGCGAGGGAGGCCACTGATGCCCCACCCGGCCGCTCCTGAGAAGCACCACATCTTGTCGGTGCTCGTCGAGAACAAGGCCGGCGTGCTGGCCCGGGTTGCGAGCTTGTTCGCCCGCCGAGGGTTCAACATCTTCTCGCTCGCCGTGGCCCCCACCGACGACGAGCGGTTCAGCCGCATCACCATCGTGGTCGACGTGGAGGACAAGACGATCGAGCAGATGACCAAGCAGCTGTTCAAGCTCATCAACGTCGTCAAGATCGACGAGCTCGACCCCACCGACTCCGTGGAGCGGGAGCTGCTCTTGTGCACGGTGCGGGCCGACCCGTCCGTGCGCAGCCAGGTGGTGGAGATGGTGCAGATCTTCGAGGGCCGGATCCTCGCCGTGGGCCACGACGTGCTCACCGTCTCCATGGAGGGCAACCCGACCAAGGTCGACGACTTCGAGGAGCTCCTGCGCCCCTATGGCATCGTGGAGCTCCAGCGCACCGGCCGGGTCGCCCTTCGCAAGCTGCAGCGCCGCCCACGTCCTCAGGCCCTCCAGGCTTCCTGACCGACACGACCGCTTCTGGCCCCGCCGGCATCCGGCTGTCGGTGGGGATGATGGCGCCGGCCCGTTGAAGTGAACCTCGACAAGGAGACGAACATGGCAGCGACGGTGTACTACGACGCAGACGCCGACCCCGGGCTCATCCGGTCCCGCAAGGTGGCGGTCATCGGGTACGGCTCCCAAGGACATGCCCATGCCCTCAACCTGGCCGACGCCGGCGTCGACGTCCGGGTCGGCCTGCGAGAGGGCTCGACCTCCCGGGCCAAGGCCGAGGCCGCCGGGCTACGGGTCACCACCGTCGCCGAGGCCGCCTCCGAGGCCGACCTCGTCATGCTGTTGCTGCCCGACACCGAGCAGCGCGCCGTCTACGAGGAGTCGATCGAGTCCAACCTCACACCCGGCGACGCCTTGTTCTTCGCCCACGGGTTCAACATCCGCTTCGACCAGATCACCCCGCCGGACGGCGTCGACGTCGGCATGGTCGCCCCCAAGGGCCCGGGCCACCTCGTGCGGCGCACCTACGAGACCGGTGGCGGTGTGCCGTGCCTCATCGCCGTGGCCCAGGACGCGTCGGGCAAGGCCAGGGACCTGGCGCTCTCCTACGCCCAGGCCATCGGCGGGACCCGGGCCGGGGTGCTCGAGACCACTTTCGACGAGGAGACCGAGACCGACCTGTTCGGCGAGCAGGTGGTGCTGTGCGGCGGGCTCACCGCCCTGGTCCAGGCCGGCTTCGAGACCTTGGTCGAGGCCGGCTACCAGCCCGAGTCGGCCTACTTCGAGTGCCTGCACGAGCTCAAGCTCATCGTCGACCTCATGTACGAGCAGGGCATCACCGGCATGCGCTACTCGATCTCCGATACCGCCGAGTACGGCGACCTGACCCGAGGGCCTCGCATCATCGGTCACGAGACCAAGGCCGAGATGGGGCGCATCCTCACCGAGATCCGGGACGGGTCCTTCGCCGAGGAGTGGATCGCCGAGAGCCGGGGAGGGCGCCGGCGCTTCAACGAGCTGCGCCAGCGGGGGGCCAGCCACCAGATCGAGCGGGTCGGCGAGCAGCTGCGGGCGATGATGCCCTTCGTGGCCGCCGGGCGCCAGCGGGTCCAGGACGCATCGGGGGGCTGAGCCGCCGGCCCCGCCGGCGCGGGAACCGGCGGGGCTAGCCTCTCGCCATGACCGGGAGGGGACGGGGCAAGGAGCACCACGCCCGGATGCCTCCGGGCCGGGCGTGGCCGGCCGCGGTGCTCGATGCCGTGGCCGACGGCGTCGTTGCCCTCGATCGACGTGGGGTGATCGGCCAGGTGAACGCCGCCGCCGCCCGGCTCCTCGCCGTCGCCGCCGACGAAGTCGTCGGCACGGACGCTCACGACGCACTGCAGCTCGCTCGGCTCGACGGCCAGGCCTACACCCGCCGTCAGAACCCGGCGCTGACGTGCCTGCAGCCCGATGCCACCCTCAGCACCAACCGCGGGCTCCTGCGCCGAGGCGACGGCTCGACGCTGGCGGTCGAGTGGTCGTGCGCGCCGGTGCGCGAGGCGGAGCGGGTGGTGGGTGGCGCCGTGTCGCTCCGCCCGCTGGCCGCCCACGAGGGCCATGACTACGACGAGGTGACCCGCCTCACCGAGCGGGAACGGGCGCAGCGGGAGTTCCTCCACCAGCTCCAAGAGGCGGTGCGCCCGCGCCAGCCCGTGGTCGACGATGTCGACGTCGGCGTCCACTACCTGGCCGCCGACCCGACGGCACCGTCGGGCGGTGACCTGTACGACTGGCAGGTGCTCCCCGAAGGTGACCTCCATGTGGCCGTGGTGGACGTCATCGGGAGCGGAGTGAGCGCCACCAAGGACGCCCTGGCAGTGGTGCATGCCATCCGGGTGCTGGTGCTCGAGGGATGCCCGATGGGCCAGCTGGTGGCCAAGGCCGACGCCCTGCTCAGCGAGAGCCAGCCGGCGCTGGTGGCCACCCTGCTCATCGCCCGCTACACCCCTTCCACCGGGCGCATGCTGGTCGCCGGGGGCGGCCACCCACCGATGCTGGTGGTCTCGGCCGACGGCACCGTCCGGGAGGTGACGGCGCCGGGGATCCCCATCGGCTGGCCGGAGGCGGGCAGCTTCGAGGTGGTCGAGGTCGACCTCGAGCGCTCCGATACCGCCTTGCTCTACACCGACGGCCTGATCGAGGCCCGCAAGGACATCCTCGCCGGGCTGTCCCAGCTGAAAGCGGCGGCGGCCGCCACCACCGGGTACCCACCCCGCCACCTCCCCCGGGTCCTGGTGGAGCGGGCGCTCGCCGGCGCCCAGCGGCGCGACGACACCCTGGCGCTGGTGTTGCGCCGCCGGGCGGCGCCGCCCGGCCCCCGGCCCCGCCTGCTCACCGGCTTCAACCACCGCTTCTCACCGAGCCTGGCCGCCGTCCCCGTCTCCCGCCACCTCTTCGACGACTGGCTGGGTCACCAGGCCGTCGACGCTTCCGACCGCGACGACCTGCTGGTCGTGGTCTCCGAGCTGTGCACCAACGCCGTGCGCAGCGCCGCCAACCCTGCCAGCACACTGCACCTGCGGGCGCGGCCCGAGGGCGATGCGCTGGTGATCGAGGTGCTCGACGACGGGCCTGGCTTCGAGCTGACGCCACCGCTCGGCGACGAGGTGCCCGCTCCCGAGCAGGTGTCAGGGCGAGGCCTGTTCATCGTCCGATCGTTGGTCGACGAGCTCACCGTCGAGCGCACGCCGACGGCTACCAGCGTGCGGGCGGTCAAGCGCCACCTGTTCGCCACGACCGACCCGGTCGAGCCGGCGAGCACGCTCGCTCCATCGGTTCCGATCCAGCCATGACCGCTCTGGGCGGCATCCCCGCCTTCGGGGTCGACACGAGCGTCGACGGTGCCCGCATCGTGATGAGGTTGCGGGGCGAGATCGACGCCTACACCGCACCGCGCCTCGAAGAGGCCGTCGCCCGGCTCGGTGACGTCGCCGGGCGCCACCTGGTGGTCGACCTCGGCGGTGTCGGCTTCGTCGACTCCACCGGGCTGTCCGTCCTGGTCACGAGCCTGCGCGGCGTGAGCAACGCCGGCGGGGTGGTCTCGCTGCGGGAGGTGTCGCGTCAGCTGACCAAGCTGTTCGAGATCACCGGCATCACCCGGCTGTTCCCGCTCGAATGAACTTCGCCGTCGAACCGGAGGTTCGATGGCGAGCTCGGTCGTGCTCCGGGCGCCGGCGGAGCCTTGCCCTGCGCGCCGACACTCATCTGGCTGACGCCGGAGGGGGGCCGTCTTCGGCGCCGAGTGTGGCCGTCAGACCGCCAGGGCGGCCACCACGAAGTCGACGCTCTCGCAGAGGGCAGCCACGTCGTCGGGGTCGACGGCGGGAAACGTCCCGATGCGCACCTGGTTGCGCCCGAGCTTGCGGTAGGCGTCGGTGTCGACGATGCCGTTGGCTCGCAACACGGCGCTGACCGTGCCGGCGTCCACCGAGGCGGCGAGGTCGATGGTGCCGACCACCGAGCTGCGCTTCGCCGGGTCGGCCACGAAGGGGGCAGCGTGCTCGCTGTCCTCGGCCCAGCCGTACAGGACCGAGGCCGACTTGGCGCAGCGCGCCGCCGCCCACTCGAGCCCGCCGTTGTCGTTGAGCCACCGCAGCTGCTGGTCGAGCAGGAACAAGGTGGCCAGCGCCGGGGTGTTGTAGGTCTGGTCGGCTCGGCTGTTGTCGAGGGCGATGCCGAGGTCGAGC
Source organism: Actinomycetota bacterium (assembly GCA_016781135.1). GTDB lineage: Bacteria > Actinomycetota > Acidimicrobiia > Acidimicrobiales > CADCSY01 > JADDRA01. Next base: position 20,191 of record JADDQY010000082.1, on the reverse strand, counting down.
GACGGGGGGCACCACCGGCTCGAGCTGCGGATCCGCTCGATGCGCTCGATCGCCGCCGGGGAGCAGGCGGCCAGCCACAGCCCACCGTCGCTGGCCAGGGCCTTCTGGGGGGCGAGGTAGTAGACGTCGACCTCGGAGGGATCGAACAGCAGCGCCCCCGCGGCGGAGGTGGCGTCGACGGCGACGAGGGCCTCCTCGGCCGCCACCCCTTCGGGCCGTGCGAGGGCCATGGCCACGCCCGTGGACGTCTCGTTGTGGGTGAAGGCGTACAGGTCGACGCCCTCGGTGGGACGGGCCTCCGGGTGGGTTCCGGCGGCCGACTCGATCACGTCGGGGGGGTCGAGGTGGGGGGCGCCGGCCACGGCGGCGGCGAACTTGGAGGAGAACTCCCCGAATGCCAGATGTTGGCTGCGAGCGGAGATGAGGCCGAAGGTGGCGGCGTCCCAAAAGACGGTGGCGCCGCCATTGCCCAGCAGCACCTCGTAGCCTTCGGGCAAGTGCAGCAGCTCGGCCAGCCCCCGGCGCACGGAGGCCACCACCGCCTTCACCGGGCGCTGTCGATGGCTGGTGCCCATCCAGGTGGCGCTGACCTCGGCCAGGGCGGCCACCGCCTCGGGGCGGACCTTGGAGGGTCCCGACCCGAAGCGCCCGTCGGCGGGCAGGAGGTCGGCGGGGATGCGGATGTCGGGAACGTCGGTGCTCGTCACCGTGCCACTATGGCCGACGTGCCACGCATATCAGCACGAGTTGCCGCCATCACCCCTTCGGCCACGCTCGCCGTCGACGCCAGGGCCAAGGAGCTGCGGGCAGCCGGCGAGGACGTCATCGTCTTCGCCGCCGGCGAACCCGACTTCCCGAGCCCACCCCACGTGGTCGAGGCGGCCGTCGCCGCCTGCCGCGAACCCCGCAACCACCGCTACACCCCGGCCCCAGGTCTGCCCGAGCTGCGCCAGGCCATCGCCGACAAGACCAGGCGTGATTCGGGCCTCGAGGTCGCCGCCTCCCAGGTGCTGGTGACCAACGGGGGCAAGCACGCCATCTACACCGCCTTCGCCACCCTGCTCGACTCCGGTGACGAGGTGCTGTTGCCGGCGCCCTACTGGACCACCTACCCCGAGCCGATCGCCCTGTTCGGCGCCACCCCCGTTGTCGTGCCGACCGATGTCGCCAGCGGGTTCAAGGTGAGCGTCGAGCAGCTCGAGGCGGCGGCGACTCCCCGGACCAAGGCGCTGGTGTTCGTCTCGCCCTCCAACCCCAGCGGGGCGGTCTACGCCCCCGAGCAGGTCGAGGCCATCGGCCGGTGGGCGGCCGAGCGGGGGATCTGGGTGGTCACCGACGAGATCTACGAGCACCTCACCTACGACGACCACCGCTTCAGCTCGATGCCGGTGCTGGTGCCCGAGCTGGCCGAAAGCTGCGTGGTGGTGAACGGGGTGGCCAAGACCTACGCCATGACCGGGTGGCGGGTGGGGTGGATGATCGGCCCGCCCGACGTCGTCGCTGCCGGAGCGGGCCTGCAGTCGCACGCCACCTCCAACGTGGCCAACGTCTCCCAGCGGGCGGCGCTGGCTGCGGTGAGCGGTGGGCTCGACGACGTGGAGCGCATGCGGGAGGCCTTCGACCGCCGCCGGCTGCGTATGTTCGAGCTGCTCGCCGCCCTCCCCGGGGTGGAGTGCCTCCGCCCCGAGGGCGCCTTCTACGCGTTCCCCTCGTTCGAGGGCGTGCTCGGCCACGAGCTCGGCGGGCGCCGGATCGATACCACCTTGGAGCTGGCCCAGGTCGTCCTCGAGGAGGCCAAGGTCGCCATCGTCCCCGGCGAGGCCTTCGACTGCCCGGGCCATGCCCGCCTCTCGTTCGCCCTCGGCGACGACGATCTCGAGGAGGGCATGGCGCGCCTGGCCAAGCTCTTGGCCTGACTCCTCGCGCCGACGGAGCCGGGACCGCCCCAGCGCGCTCCCGCGACGTTCCGTTCTCGGCTCGACCCCGCGCTGCGTCGCTCGGCCGACGAAGAACGAAGGAGGTCGGGTTGGCGGTGGGGCCGGGTGGCGGCGAGCATGGCGGGATGGCCCGAGTCCTGGTGACCGAACAGCTTGCCCCAGCAGGGCTGGCCCGTTTGGCCGACGCCGGGCACGAGGTCGACGAGCAACTCGGGCTCACCGCCGCCGAGCTCGTGGCGACGGTCCCCGGCGCGGCAGCGCTCATCGTGCGCTCGGCCACCCAGGTCACCGCCGAGGTCCTCGCCGCCGGCACCGACCTCGTGGTGGTGGGGAGAGCGGGCATCGGCCTCGACAACGTCGACGTGGCCGCCGCGACCCGCCAGGGCGTGATGGTGGTCAACGCTCCCCAGTCCAACGTCCTGTCCGCCGCCGAGCACGCCATGGCCCTTTTGTTGGCCCAGGCCCGCAACGTCGCCCAGGCCAGCGCCGCGCTGAAGGCCGGTTCCTGGGAGCGCTCGCGGTGGGAGGGAGTGGAGCTCTACGGCAAGACGCTCGGCATCATCGGGCTCGGCCGCATCGGTTCGCTGGTCGCCCAGCGGGCGGCGGCGTTCGGGATGCGCCTCCTGGCCTATGACCCCTACGTCTCGGCCGAGCGGGTTCGCCAGATGGGCATCGATCTCGTCGACCTGGACGAGCTGGTGAGCCGGTCCGACTTCGTCACCGTCCACGTCGCTCGCACCTCCGAGACGATCGGGCTGTTGGGCAAGGAGGTGCTCAGCCGGGCCAAGCCGGGGCTGCGGGTGGTCAACACCGCCCGAGGTGGGATCGTCGACGAGGACGCGCTGGCCTGGGCGCTGACCGAGGGCACCGTCGGCGGAGCCGCGCTCGACGTGTTCTCGACCGAGCCGCTGACCTCCTCGCCGCTGTTCGCCATCGACTCGGTGGTGGTCACCCCGCACCTCGGGGCGAGCACCGCCGAGGCCCAGGACAAGGCCGGGGTGACGATCGCCGAGCAGGTGCTGCTGGCGCTGGCGAATGAGTTCGTGCCCTTCGCCGTCAACGTCAGCGCCACCGAGGCCTCCGAGACCCTCCGGCCGTTCCTGCCCCTGGCCGAGCGGCTCGGCTCCCTGTTCGTTCGCCTGAACGAGGGTGTCCCCGCCGTCCTCGAGCTGACCTACCAGGGCCAGCTGGCCGACTACGACACACGGATCCTCACCCTGTCGGTGCTGAAGGGGGTGTTCAGCGGCGTGGTCGACGAGCCGGTGTCGTACGTGAACGCCCCTCAGCTGGCCGAGGAGCGGGGGGTGGAGGTGCGCGAGACGACGACGTCGGCGGTCCACGACTTCGTCAACCTCATCACCCTGCGGGGCGACCACCACGCCATCGCCGGGACGCTGGCCGGACTGCGTGGGGAGCCCCGCATCGTCATGGTGGACGACCACACCGTCGAGGTGCCCCCCGCCCGCCACATGTTGGTGCTGCGCAACGACGACCGGCCGGGGATGATCGGCCTGGTGACGACCGCCCTGGGAGACGCCGGGGTCAACATCTCCGACATCCACGTCGGCCGCTCCCCGCAGGGCCAGGCCGCGCTGATGGTGCTGGCCACCGACCAGCCTGCGCCCGTGGAGGTGGTCGACAGGCTGCGCCGATCGGCGGGGATCGTCTCGGTGCACGCGTTGTCGTCGTCCTCGCCGTGACTCCAGGGCGGCCACCGGGAGGTCGATAGGAAGGGATGCGTACGCGGCTGGCGGGCTGGCTCGTCGGTACCGCCCTGGGGTTCGCCGCCTGCAGCGCCGAGGTGCCGGTCACCTCGACCGGGCCTGCCTCCACCGAGGCGGTCGCCTCCCCGGTCGACGACGGGGCGACCAGCGTCCTCCCACCGCCCCTGCCGCCGCCTCCCCAACGACCGGCGACGACCGACCCCGATCCCGTGGCGCCCCTTCCCGCCGGCGAGGACACCACCATCGAGGAGGTGGTCGACGGCGACACCGTGGTTGCCAGCGGCGGCACCCGGATACGCCTCATCGGCATCGACTCGCCCGAGACCAGGGACCCGCGGCGCCCGGTGCAGTGCTTCGGCGTGGAGGCCGCCCGCCACACCGGGGAGTTGATCGGGCCGGGCACCCCGGTGCGCCTCGTCCACGACGTCGAGCGCTTCGACCGCTTCGGGCGCGCCCTGGCCTACGTGTACCGGCTCGGCGACGGGCTGTTCGTCAACGCCGCCCTGGTGGCCGACGGCTACGCCGTCCCCGCCACCTACCCGCCCAACGTCGCCCACGCCGAGGAGCTGGCGGCGTTGGCGGGCGACGCCCGGCGGGCCGGGCGTGGGCTGTGGGGCGCGTGCCACGATGAGCGGCCAGCAGCTCCGACGACGGTGGCACCGAGCACCGCCGGGGCCGAGGCGGGGTGTGATCCCTCGTACCCCGGGGTGTGCATCGCACCGGCGCCCCCCGACCTCGACTGCGGCCACATCGCCGACCGGCGCTTCGCAGTGGTCGGCCCCGACCCCCACCGCTTCGACGGGGACGGCGACGGCGTGGGGTGTGAGGGCTGACCGGCGTCTCCTCGTCAGCCCTCGACCCGGATGGCGGCGGTGGGGCAGTAGTCGGCCGCCTCCTCCACCTCGGCCCGCAGCTCCTCGGGGGGCTCGGGCTGCAGCACGTAGAGCTGGTCGTCGCGGATCTCGAACACGGTGGGGGCTGCCCGGGTGCAGCTGCCGCTGTTGATGCAGCGGTGGAAGTCGACCTCGACGCGCACGGGACTCAGCGCTTGGCCTGGCGCAACCCGTCTGCTTCCGCCGATGCCGGGTCGGCGTAGCAGCGGTCCGGCTTGGTCCGGTCGTAGTGCATCATCCCCGGCAGGTGGAACACCCCGCTGGCCAGCTTGGCCTTCACCGGGTGCGAGGCCGGGCAGGTGGTGCCCTTGGGCTCCACCCAGTACGGTGAGGCCGGCTCCACCGCGGCGTCCTCCACCACCACCGGCTCCACGGGCGGCGGTTCCACGACCGGCGGTTCCACAGGCGGCGGTTCCACCACCACCGGTTCCACCACCACCGGCTCCACAGGCGGCGGTTCCACCAGCGCCGGCTCCACGGGTGGCGGTTCCACCACGGCCTCCTCGCTGACCGGTGGCGCCTGCCCGTTGCCGGCGACGGCGGATGCGGCGTCGTGGGCGGTGGTGATCGGGGGCCACGAAGCGGAGAAGGCGTCGGCGCCGGGAGAGGAGCGACGCCGGGCCACCTTGTAGCCGATCGCCACGACGGCCCCGAGCAGCGCGAGCCTGATCAGGGCCGGCAACAGCCGTCGCATCAACGGACCCTACCGCCGATCGAGCATGAGCAATCGGGGTTGACGGAAGAGCACGATCCTGGTTCCCTTGACCGTGATGTTGCGCCAGCTCCGCACCAGCATCCTCCTGCTTACCTGAGGCGGGCACCACCACGGTGCTCGCCACGACCTCCTGTGCCCTCGGGCCAGGAGGTTTTCTTTTCCCCGAAACCGCTTTCGAAAGGGAACGCCATGGCCGATCGGGTCACGATCTTCGACACGACGTTGCGCGACGGCGAGCAATCGCCCGGGATCTCCCTCGACGCTGCCGAGAAGCTCGAGATCGCCGAGCAGCTGGCCCGCCTCGGCGTCGACGTGCTCGAGGCCGGCTTCCCCGTCGCCAGCCAGGGCGACTTCGAAGCGGTCCAGGCCATCGCCCGGTCGGTGGAGGGCCCGGTTATCTGCGGCTTGTCGCGGACCCATCTGGCCGACGTCGACCGGTGTTGGGACGCGGTGGGCGACGCGGGGCGCTCGCGCATCCACGTCTTCATCTCCACCAGTCCCAGCCACATGGAGCACATGCTGAAGATGACCCAGGCGCAGGTGCTGGCCGAGACCCGGGCCGGTGTGGCTCGGGCTCGCGAGCACACCGACGACGTCGAGTTCAGCCCCCAGGACGCCACCCGCACCCCCCTCGACTTCATGCTCGAGGTGCTCCAGGCGGCGGTCGACGCAGGAGCGACGACCCTGAACATCCCCGACACCGTCGGGTACGGCATCCCCTGGGACTTCGGTGCGCTGATCCAGTACGTGCGCCGCGAGGTCACGGGGGACTACATCACCTCCACCCACTGCCACAACGACCTGGGCCTGGCCACAGCCAACTCCCTCGCCGGGGTGCAGGCCGGAGCCCGCCAGGTGGAGGTCTGCGTGAACGGCCTGGGGGAGCGGGCGGGCAACGCCGCCCTCGAGGAGGTGGTCATGGCCCTCACCATCCGCTCCGACCAGTTCCCCGGGTTGGAGCACGGGATCAACACCGAGGAGCTGGCCCGCACCAGCCGGCTCGTCGCCCGGCTCACCGGGTACCCGGTCCAGTACAACAAGGCGGTGGTCGGTCGCAACGCCTTCGTCCACGAGTCGGGCATCCACCAGCACGGGGTGCTGGCCCACAGCGGCACCTACGAGATCATCGACGCCGCCGCCGTGGGCCAGACCGGGCGCCAGATCGTGCTCGGCAAGCACTCGGGTCGCCATGCCTTCGCCGACACGCTGGAGCGGATGGGCCTGCGCATCCAGGGCGACGCCCTCAACGCCGCCTTCCAACGGTTCAAGGAGCTGGCCGACCGCAAGGTGACCCTCACCGACGCTGACCTCGAGGCCATCGTGGCCGAGGAGATCGGCGGTCACGTCGACCACGGCTTCGTGCTCGAGTCCCTGGAGGTTCGAGGCGGCACGGTGGGCACGCCGGTGGCCTCGGTCGTGCTGCTGCGCGACGGCGACAAGCTCGAGGCCAGCGCCGAGGGCGACGGCATGATCGACGCCGCCTGCCGGGCCATCAAGGTCGCCACTGGCGTCGAGGCCGCCCTCGTCGACTTCAACGTCTCGTCGGTCACCGGCGGGGTCGATGCCCTCGGCGACGTCATCGTCCAGCTCGACGCCGGCGGCATCCGGGTGTCGGGGCGGGGTCTTTCCACCGACGTGGTCGAAGCGTCGGCCCGGGCCTACCTCAGCGCGGTCAACAAGGTGGTGCGGGTCCGCCAGCGCCACGATGCCGTCCGCCCGCCCGAGGCCACCCCATGAGCGCGGTCACCGTCTGAACCACCTCGTAGCCCTCTGGTGAGTCCGTTTCGGATCCGGCTCGGGACACCGGGACGGCGCTCGGGAGTCGAGCGAGGCGGTCGCTCAGGCGGTGACCGGGAGCCAGGCCCGCCGAGTTCGTTCGTAGGCGTCGATGGCGTCGGCGTGACGGAGCGTCAGGTCGACGTCGTCGAGGCCCTCGAGCAGCCGGTGGCGGGTGAAGTCGTCGAGGGGGAAGCCGGCCTCGATGCCCGCCGCCGGTGCCGACAGCGTGCGCCGGGCGACGTCGATGGTCACCACCAACCCCGAGTCGGCCGCCACCGCCTGCAGCAGGGCAGCGCCGGTGCCGGGGTCGACCTGCACGGGCACGAGGCCGACCTTGGTGCAGTTGGTGCGGAAGATGTCGGCGAAACGGGGTGAGACCACCGCCTGGAAGCCGTAGTCCTCGAGCGCCCAGACCGCGTGCTCTCGCGACGAGCCCGTCCCGAAGTTGGGACCGGCGACCAGCACGGTGGCGCCGCGGTACCGGGGTTGGTTGAGCACGAAGGCGGGATCGTCGCGCCAGGCGGCGAACAGGCCGGCTCCGAAGCCGGTGCGCTCCACCCGCTTGAGCCACTGGGCCGGGATGATCTGGTCGGTGTCGACGTCGCTGCGGTCGAGCGGGACCGCGGTGCCCGACACGATGCGGCGCGGCTCCATCAGGATCCCTCCTGCACGTCGGCGGGCGTCGCGAAGTGGCCGGCCACGGCGGTGGCCACGGCGACCTCCGGCGACACCAGGTGGGTCCGGCCGCCCTTGCCCTGGCGGCCTTCGAAGTTGCGGTTGCTGGTCGAGGCGCACCGCTCGCCAGGAGCCAGGGTGTCGGGGTTCATCCCCAGGCACATCGAGCACCCGGGCTGGCGCCACTCGAAGCCGGCAGCGGCGAAGATCCGGTCGAGGCCCTCGGCCTCGGCCTCGGTCTTGACCCGGAAGGAGCCCGGCACCACAAGTGCCCGCACCCCCGGGGCCACCCGGTGCCCCTGGGCCACGGCGGCGGCGGCCCGCAGGTCCTCGATGCGGCTGTTGGTGCACGAGCCCACGAACACGGTGTCGACGGGGATGTCGCGCACGGCGGTGCCCGGGGTCAGACCCATGTAGGTCAATGCCCGCCGGGCGGCCTCACGCTCGGTTGCCTCGAGGAACGTGTCGGGGTCGGGGACGGCGGTGTCGATGGGTACGACCTGGCCCGGGTTGGTGCCCCACGAGACGTGCGGCGACAGCGCGGTGGCGTCGAGCACCACCTCTTTGTCGAACGTGGCCCCGTCGTCGGTGACCAGGCTCCGCCAGTCGTCGAGCGCTTGTTCCCATGCCGCTCCCTTGGGGGCGTGGGGGCGACCCTCGAGGTAGGCGAAGGTGGTGTCGTCGGGCGCCACCATGCCCGCCCGGGCGCCGGCCTCGATCGACATGTTGCACACCGTCATGCGCCCCTCGACCGACAACCCCCGGATGGCCGAACCCCGGTACTCCACGATCGATCCAACGCCGCCGCCCGTGCCGATGCGGGCGATGATGGCGAGGATCACGTCCTTGGCGGTGACGCCGGCGGGCAGGGCGCCCTCGACGGTGACGGCCATGGTGCCGGGGCGGGTCTGGGGCAGGGTCTGGGTGGCGAGCACGTGCTCGATCTCGGTGGTGCCGATGCCGAAGGCCAAGGCACCGAGGGCGCCGTGGGTGGAGGTGTGGCTGTCGCCGCAGACGATCGTCATGCCCGGTTGGGTGAGCCCCTGCTCGGGGCCGATGATGTGGACGATCCCCTGCCCCGGGTCGCCCATCGGGTACAGGCGGATGCCGAAGTCGGCGCAGTTGTGGGCGAGCGTTCGCATCTGAGTGGCGGAGATGGGGTCGGCCACAGGCCGGTCGAGGTCGGCCGTCGGCACGTTGTGATCCATGGTGGCGACGGTGAGGTCGGGGCGGCGCACGGGGCGCCCGGCCAGGCGCAGCCCGGCGAACGCCTGCGGCGAGGTCACTTCGTGCACCAGGTGGAGATCGACATAGAGCAGGTCGGGCTCACCGGGGGACGATCGCACCACATGGCGGTCCCAGACCTTGTCGCTCAGGGTCGTCGCGTTCGTGAGGGACATCGCGTCTCACATTCTGAGATGGTAGTCTTGCTTCGTGGAACCGAGTGTAAGTGGCGTGGGCGTCGTCGACAAGAGCGTTTCCGTGTTGGCCGCCCTCGAGGATCGCCCGATGGCCCTCGGTGATCTGGTGACCGCCACCGGGCTGTCCCGCCCCACCGCCCATCGCCTGGCTGTCGCTCTCGAGGCGCACGGCCTGGTCCGGCGCGACGACGAGGGCCGCTTCGCCCTCGGCCTGCGTCTGGTGGCCCTCGGCCGGGCCGCGAGCGACGGCCTCTCGCTGGTCGAGGCCGCCCGTCCGGCGCTCGTGACCCTCAGGGACGAGACCGGCGAGAGCGCCCAGCTCTACGTCCGCGAGGGCGACGCCCGGGTGTGCCTGGCCTCGCTGGAATCACTCCACGGTCTGCGCACCATCGTCCGGGTCGGTGCGACCCTGCCGCTGGACCGGGGGTCGGCGGGTCGGGTGCTGCGGGGTGAGCCCGACGCCCTGGTGCGGGGATGGGCGGAGAGCGTGGGGGAGCGGGAGGCGGGGGTGGCGTCGGTGAGCGCCCCGGTGGTCGACCCCGAGGGTCGGGTGCGGGCGGCGGTGAGCGTGTCGGGCCCGGTGGAGCGGACCACCCGGGCGCCGGGGACGCGCTACGGAGCAGCGGTGGTGCGGGCCGCCCGGGCGGTGGAGGAGGCCATCGGCCGCGGCGTCCGGGTCGCGGGACCCGGCGGTGGCGGGGGCGGCGTCTGATGCACGGGTGGCGTCGGCTCCGGCTCGTCCTCGTCGCCCTCCTCACCGTCGTGTGGGGGGCCAGCCGGCGTCGGCGATGAGCTGTGCCCGCCACGGCGATGGCTCACCGACGGCGATCGCCGCCGGGACCGAGCAACTGGCGGGCGACGCCCGGTTCTTCGACTCCTGGCCTCACCTCCTGCTCGGCCGTGTGGTGGGGGTGGCCACCGACGAGAACCGGCGGAGCCCGGCCTTCGGCCGCACGTTCTGGACCGTGGAGGTGGCGGCCGCGCTGGGCGGGGGCGAGATGCCCTCCCGCGTGGTGGTGGGAGCGCCCGACGACGGTGGCAACGGGGGGTACTCGTTCACCCTGGGCGACGCCTTCGCCATTCCGGTCCGGCCCAGCCCCGACCTCGGAGGCTGGTCGTCGTTACCTGCGACCCCGTCACCCGCTCGACGACCTCGACGCCGCCGTGGAGGACGTGGTGTCGGTCGCCGTGGCCAACGACACCCCCATGACCACGGTGCGCCCGGGCACGCCGGGCACCGGCGTGGTCTCGGTGTCGACTCCCGAACCATCGGGCATCGGAGGGCTGCCGGTGGCCACCGCCGCTGCCCTGGTGCTGGTGACCAGCGCCGGCATGCTCGCCGTTTGGCGTTCGGGGCGTGTCTCGTGCCCACGGTCACCGCTCAGGTAGGCGCTCGCCCGACCTTCACCAGCGTCTCGGGTCTAGGCGTCACCTCCGCTGCGAGGCAAGCAGAGCCGGCGCCGCCGGTCAGCCCACGGAGGCGACCGTACGCGCCGTCACCGAGCGGCACGCCTCCAGCAAGGCGGGCACGTAGCGCTCGGGGGCGGTCACACAGGCGTCGTGGCCGCCGTCGACCTCTTGGAGGGTGGCCCCAGGGATGGCGCGGGCCAGGGCCTGTTGGCGGGCGGGACGCACCTGCCGGTCGGCGGTGGTCACCACCACCGCGCTGGGCACGTCGATGCGGGCGGTCCAGGACCGCGAGTCGAAGCGACCGAGGGCGGCACCGGCCTCGAGGACGGCGGTGGCGTCGTTGCGGTGCAGCTCGTCGACGATCCACTCCTGCAGCTCGCAGTCGACGATCCGGCGCCCGACGACGTGGCGGGCCAGGCGCCGCCGCAGCGGCCCGGGCGTCAGTCTCGACGCCAGTGCCAGCCCGCCCAAGGCGGCGAAGTAGCGTCGCTCCTCGTCGCTCTCGGCAAAGACGCTGGTGGTGGCGCACAGCACCAGCCCGTTGACCGCGTTCCGGTGGCGCTGCCACAGCAGCTGGGCCACGCACCCGCCCATCGAGTAGCCCACGGCGATCACCGCTGCGTCGCCGCCGAGGTCGAGCAGGTTGATGACGGCGGCGGCATCGTCGGCGCAGGCCTCGAGGGAGAAACGATCCCGGCTGCGGATCCCCCGGCCGTGGCCCCGCTGGTCGAGGGCCACCACCCGGAACACCCGCCCGAGGGCCGGGAAGCAACGGAACCAGGTGAGGTCGGACCCGGCGGTCCACCCGTGGAGCAGCACCAGGGTGGGAGCGCCCGGCGGACCGGGCAGCTCGCGCACGAACGTCCGGCCGCGGCCTGCCAGGTCGAGGTGGCGACCGGGGGGCAGCGCCGGGCCGCTCATCCTGCTTCGATGGCCACGACCTCGATGCCCAGACGGTTGCCGTTCACCTCGTAGGAGCGGCGCTCACCGGAGGAGGCACCCATGACCGCCTGGCCCAAGGGCGATCCGGGGGAAAGCACCTCGACGCCCTCGCGGTGCTCCTCGATGGACCCAACCAAGAAGTGCTCGACCTCGTCGTCCCCCTCGAAGCGAAGGTGGACGATCGTCCCCACCGCCACCGTGTCGCCGCCGCCCCGGGGGCTGTCGACGACGACGGCGTCGGCCAGGAGCCCGCTGATCTGGCGGATCCGGGCCTCCATCTTGCCCTGCTGCTCCTTGGCGGCGTGGTAGTCGCCGTTCTCGGAGAGGTCGCCGAGCGCTCGGGCCGCCTCGATCTTGTGGGCGATGTCGATCCGGCCCTCGGTCGTGAGCGCCTCGAGCTCCGAGCGCAGCCGGTCGTAGGCGGTACGCGAGAGTTCGTGCGCCTCGGGCATGATCCAATCGTACCGGGCAGGCAAACTCGGTTGACTGAGGGCGGTCGATGATCGACACTGTCGTCGATGCTTCGCACCCGCGCGCGCATCGTCGCCGTCAGCATGTAGCGCACGGGTTCTTGGCGTGCGCACCTCGACCGTCCACCTCGGTGGGCGGTCTTTTCATTCTCAGGAGCGACATCATGAGCCACAGGGTCGGCGTCATCGCCGGCGACGGGATCGGCCCCGAGGTGGTGGCCGAGGCCCGCAAGGTCATCGACGCCGCCGGCGTCGTCCTCGACGCCGTCGACTACGACCTCGGAGCCCGGCGCTACCTGCGCACCGGAGAGGTGCTCCCAGATGCGGTGTGCGCCGAGCTCGCCGGCCTCGACGCCATCCTCCTCGGGGCCATCGGCAGCCCCGAGGTGGCTCCGGGCATCCTCGAGCGGGGGCTGCTGCTCAGGCTGCGCTTCGAGCTCGACCTCTACGTCAACCTGCGTCCGTTCCTGGCCCCTCCGTCGGTCGACCTGATCGTCGTGCGAGAGAACACCGAGGGCGTATACGCCGGAGAGGGAGGCGCCCTGCGCAAGGGCACCCCTCACGAGGTCGCCACCCAGGGCTCGGTCAACACCCGCATGGGGGTGGAGCGCTGCGTGCGCTTCGCCTTCGCCCAGGCCGAGGCCCGGCCCCGGCGCCACCTCACCCTGGTCCACAAGACCAACGTCTTGGCCTACGCGGGCGACCTATGGCAGCGCACGGTGGACGAGGTCGCCGCCGAGCACCTCGGGGTCGTCACTAGTTACTGTCACGTCGACGCCGCGTGCATCCACCTGGTCGGGGCGCCCGAGCGCTTCGACGTGATCGTCACCGACAACCTCTTCGGCGACATCCTCACCGACCTCGCCGGAGCGGTGTCAGGCGGCATCGGGGTGGCCGCCTCCGCCAACCTGAACCCCGCTCGCACCGGTCCGTCGCTGTTCGAGCCCGTGCACGGCTCGGCTCCCGACCTCGTCGGGACGGGACGGGCCAACCCTGTCGCCGCCATACGCAGCGCGGCCATGATGTTGGAGTTCCTGGGCGAGGCCGATGCCGCCGCCCGCATCGAGAAAGCTGCCGCCGACCCGGCCGGACTGTCGGGCTCGACGACCGACATCGGCGACACGATCGCAGGGAGGGTGTAGCGGGATGCCGTTGACCAAGAGCGAGAAGATCTGGATGGACGGCCGCCTGGTCGACTGGGACGACGCGACCGTGCACGTGCTCACCCACACCCTGCACTACGGCAGTGGGGTCTTCGAGGGCATCCGGGCCTACCCCACCAGCCAGGGCCCGGCGGTGTTCCGCCTCACCGACCACATCGAGCGCCTGTTCGACAGCGCCAAGATCTTCATGATCGACATCCCCTTCACCCCGGCTCAGCTGATCGAGGCCACCAAGGAGACGGTACGGGTGAACAACCTCGACTCGTGCTACATTCGGCCGCTGGTCTACCTGGGCTACGGGGAGATGGGTCTCAACCCTCTGCCGTGCCCTGTCAGGGTGTCGATCGCGGTGTGGCCGTGGGGTGCCTATCTCGGTGACGACGGCTTGCGCAACGGGGTGAGGGTCAAGATCTCGAGCTGGCAGCGCCCCGACCCCAACTCCATCCCACCGGCCGCCAAGGGCACCGCCATCTACATCAACTCATCCCTGGCCAAGGTCGAGGCGCTCAAGGCCGGCTACGACGAAGCCATCATCCTGTCGCCCCAGGGCTACGTGAGCGAGTGCACGGGGGAGAACCTCTTCGTGGTCAAGCGGGGCACGATCCTCACGCCACCGGTCAGCGCCGGTGCCCTCGAGGGCATCACCCAGCACTCGGTCATGACCATCGCCGCCGACCTCGGGATCGAGTGCCGCGTCGACCACCTCCTGCGGAGCGACCTCTACCTGAGTGACGAAGCGTTCCTCACCGGCACCGCCGCCGAGGTGGTGCCCATTCGCTCGATCGACGACCGTGACCTCGGCGAACCCGGCGTCATCACCCGCAAGGTCCAGGAGATGTACAACGCCACGGTGCGGGGCGAGGTCGACCGTTACAAGGACTGGTGCGAGCATGTCGGCTGAGCCCCTGGGGGCCGCTGCCCCTGCCGATGGCGCCCACGACGCCGGGGTGGTGGCCCTGCACAACCACCCCGTGCCCCGGGCGCTCGCCATGCCGTCTTCGGTCGACATCTACGACACCACCCTGCGCGACGGGAGCCAGCAGGAGGGCCTGTCGCTCACCGTCGACGACAAGCTGCGGGTCGCCGAGCAGCTCGACCACTTGGGGGTCGCCTACATCGAGGGGGGGTGGCCCGGCGCCAACCCCAAGGACGCCGAGTTCTTTGCCCGGGCGCCCGCCGAGCTGCGCCTCGGCACGTCCACCCTGGTGGCGTTCGGCTCGACCCGGCGGCCGCACGCCCGAGCCGACACCGACGAGACGCTGCGCCAGCTGGTCGCCGCCGGCACCAGCGCGGTGTGCATCGTGGCCAAGGCGTGGGACCACCACGTCACCGAGGCGCTGCGCACCGACCTCGACGAAGCAGTGCGCATGGCGGCAGACTCGGTCGCGTTCTTGCGGCATGCCGGGCTGCGAGTGTTCTTCGACGCCGAGCACTTCTTCGACGGCTACCGGGCCAACCCCGAGTTCAGCCTGCGGGTGCTGCGGGCAGCGGAGGGAGCAGGGGCCGAGGTGCTGGTGCTGTGCGACACCAACGGGGGCACCCTGCCTCACGAGGTGGAGCGGGTGCTGTCCGAGGTCGTCCCGGTCACATCCACCGACATCGGCGTGCACTTCCACAACGACGGGGGTTGTGGCGTGGCCAACAGCCTGACCGCCGTTCGGCTGGGCGCCAAGCAGGTGCAGGGTTGCGTCAACGGCTACGGCGAGCGAACCGGCAACGCCGACCTGTGCAGTGCCGTCCCCAACCTGGCGCTGAAGATGGGGGTGCGGACCATTCCCGCCGAGCGCCTCGAGCGGCTCACGTCGGTGTCGCACCACATCGCCGAGCTGGTGAACATCGCCCCCGACCCCAAGCAGCCGTACGTGGGAACGTCGGCGTTCGCCCACAAGGCCGGGCTGCACACCAGTGCCATCGCCCGCGCTCCCGACGCCTACGAGCACGTCCCTCCAGCCACCGTGGGCAACGGCACCCGCTTCGTGGTCAGCGAGCTCTCGGGCCGCTCGACGCTCCAGCTCAAGGCGGCGGAGCTCGGCCTCGACCTCGACAGCCCCGCCCTCAGCGACGTGCTCCAGCGCCTCAAGCACCTGGAGCACCAGGGGTTCCACTTCGAGGTGGCCGACGGCTCGCTCGAGCTGCTCATGCGCGACGCCGCCGGCTGGACGCAGCCCTTCTTCACCCTCGAGTCGTTCCGGGTGTCGGTGGAGCACCGGGCCAACGGGGAGTTCACCACCGAGGCCACGGTGAAGATCCACGTCGACGGCGAGCGGGTGATCCGCACCGCCGAAGGCAACGGACCGGTCAACGCCCTCGACGCTGCCCTGCGCGAGGCCATCGGCTCGAAGTACCCCGCCCTCGCCGGGGTGCACCTCACCGACTACAAGGTGCGGGTGCTCGATACCGACCGAGGCACGGCGGCGGTCACCCGGGTCCTGCTCGACACGACCGACGGTGACCGCCTGTGGTCGACCATCGGCGTGTCCGCCAACATCATCGAAGCGTCTTGGCAGGCGCTGAGCGACTCGATCGTCTACGGGCTGCTCCACACCCAGGCGAGCGAGGGAGGCGACTGAGGTGGCCGTTCCCGAGCACGTGCCCACCGGCATCGGGCAACAGCCCCGGCGAGGGCTGCCGTTGCCGCCCCCTCGGCGCTGGGCCGCCGACCGTCCCGCCGACCTCGGGCCCGGCCAGCCGCGGGGCCAGGCGTTCGGCAACCATGGCCCCGACCAGGGCTATGGCCTCAAGCTCGCCCGGCGGTTCGTCGACCGTCTGGTCCTGGCCGAGGGCGAGCACGCCGACGACGCGGTCGCCGGGTGCCTCGGGGTGGCACTGCGCCGGGCATCCCTGTTCGGCCGGGCCCCGGTGATCCACGACTTCGAGGTCGCCTTCACCATCTGGGGCTTCCTCGACGAGGCCCCCGCCGAGCTGGTCGCGCTGCGCCGGCCGCTCTTCGAGGCCGTCGAGCACCACTACCCCGAACAGCGCGCCATCGCCAACCGGGTCCCCGAAACCACGTTGCGCCTCACCCCCGAACAGGTGAAGCAACGGTGGCCATCGGAGTGGCGCCACCTTCTCGGTGTCTGACCGTCCCATCTGCGTTGGAGCGGCGCCGGGACCGGCTGAGCCAGGAGGAAGAACCGGAACCGAGGTGAAGGCAGCGGTACCCTCGACCGCGTGGTCGCCAGCACCAGGGTGCGGTTCTCACCGGCGCCGACGGGGTGGCTCCACGTCGGTGGGGCCCGCACCGCCCTATTCAACTGGATGTTCGCCCGCCAGACCGGCGGCACGTTCTTGTTGCGCATCGAGGACACCGACGTCGAGCGCAGCCGCCCTGAGCTGACCGAAGCCATCCTCGACGCGCTGCGCTGGCTGGGGCTCGACTGGGACGGGGACCCGGTCCACCAGTCGGATCGGGTTGAGCTCCATCGCGACGCGGTCGCCACCTTGGTGGCGGCCGGGCGCGCCTACCGCTGCGACTGCACCCAGGACGAGGTGCGGGCTCGAGCCGAGGCTCGAGGGGGCGCCCCCGGCTACGACGGCTACTGCCGGGAGCGCCACGTTGGTCCCGGGGAGGGGGTGGTGGTGCGCTTTCGCACCCCCGAAGAAGGCCAGACGTCGTTCGACGACGTCGTCCGGGGGACGGTCAGCTTCGACAACGCTGTGCTGGAGGACTTCGTCATCGAACGCTCCAGCGGGGCGCCGATGTTCATCGTGGCCAACGCCGTCGACGACGCCGACATGGACATCACCCATGTGATCCGCGGCGAGGACCTCCTCAACGCCACCCCCAAGGTGCTGCTGTTGCGGGAGGCGTTGGGGTACGAGGGCCGTCCGGATTTCGCCCATCTGCCGATGCTGGTGAACGAGCGCCGCCAGAAGCTGTCGAAGCGCCGCGACGACGTAGCCGTTGGCGACTACCGCGACCGCGGCTACCTGGCCGAGGCCATGGTGAACTACCTCGCCCTGCTCGGTTGGGGACCGCCCGACGGTGTCGAGATCCGTCCGGTTGACGAGATCGCGAAGCTGTTCCGCCTGGAGGACGTCAACAAGGCGCCGGCGTTCTTCGACCTCGACAAGTTGACCCACATCAACGGGACGTACCTACGGTCGCTGTCGCCGGCGGAGTTCGTCACGGCATCCCGGCCGTTCCTCGAGCAAGGGCCGTGGGCCCCTGGTGCCTTCGACGACGAGGCGTTCGCCCGTATGGCCCCGATGGTGCAGGAGCGGGTGGCCACGCTGGCCGAGGTCCCCGGCATGGTCGAGTTCTTGTTCGTCGAAGAGCCCGAGATCGACCCGCCTTCGTGGAACAAGGTGATGGGCGACTCCAGTTCGGCGGCAGCAGTCCTCGATGCCGCCGTGGCTGCGTACGAGACGTGCCCCTGGGTGGCCGCTGAGCTCCTGGCGTCGTTGCGGTCGGTGGGGGAGGGCCTCGGGCTCAGCCTGCGCAAGGCACAGGCGCCGGTGCGGGTGGCCGTGACCGGGCGCTCGGTGGGCCCGCCGTTGTTCGAGTCGCTCGAGATGCTCGGCCGAGCGCGGACGTTGGGGAGGTTGCGCGCCGCACGCCGGCGCCTCGAGGCCTGATGCGCCGGATGGTACGCCTTGGGCTCGTGGTCGGGGTCGTGGTCGTCGGCTACTTCGGCGCCAACTTCGTGCAGGTCTGGCGAGCATCTCGGACCGACGGTGCTCGTCCCGCCGACGCCATCGTCGTGCTCGGTGCTGCCCAGTACGACGGCAAGCCGTCCCCAGTCCTGCGGGCTCGCCTCGACCACGCCGTCGACCTCTACGAGCGGGGGTTGGCCCCGCTGGTGGCCGTCACCGGAGGGCGCCGGCGCGGCGATCGCGCCACCGAAGCGTCAGCAGCCGCCGGCTACCTCATCGGCGAGGGCGTGCCCCAGGCCTCACTGCGGCTCGAGACCTCGGGGGAGAACTCCTGGCAGAGCCTGGCCGCCACCGCCCGGTTCCTCATGGCCGAGGGAGTCGAGCAGGTGATCCTCGTCTCGAGCCCGTACCACGCCTTGCGCACCGAGCACATCGCTGACGAGGTCGGCCTCCACGGGCACGCATCGCCGGTCCGCAACGGCCCCGAGCACGGGGTGGTGGAGGCGGTGCAGATGGGCCGCGAGGCCCTGGCCGTGGGGGTCGGGCGGGTGATCGGGTACCGCCGGCTGGTGAACCTCGACCAACGAGTCGAACAGGTGCGTACCGAGGTGGGGGCCAGCTAGCCTTGCCCGTCGCCCGTTCGGGGGTGGTGTAATCGGTAACACATCTGGTTCTGGTCCAGACATTGGGGGTTCGAGTCCTCCCCCCCGAGCTCTTCGTCTGCCGCTCGCAGTCCAATCGCCGAAATCCGGAGGGGCAACTGGCCCGGACGCCGCCGGTGGGCGTCCCCCTGTTCAGGCGCCTGCGGCAGAAGGCATACTGAAGGCGTTCGACGTCCCCTGGGCTTCCCGGGGCCGGCCCGAGCACGGCCCCATCGTCTAGAGGCCTAGGACACCACCCTCTCAAGGTGGAGACACGGGTTCGAATCCCGTTGGGGCTGCTCCTAAAGTACCTGGTCATCGGTGGTTTTGGTAGGGGAGCGACGCGACTGCTGACGCATCCATCGCGCGTACATCACGCGGACGGGCAATAACCCGGTCCACTGCTTGGGCCAGTGCCTTGGCCCGGTCCTGGGTGGCGTGCTGGTAACGCATGGCCGCCTGAGGGCTCGCATGGCCGGCGAGTGCCTGTAGCTCAGCTCCGGTGGCGGCGGCCAGGGTGAGGGCTGAGTGTCTGAGGTCGTGGAAACGAAGGTGATCAAGTCCCACGCTCGCCCATGCGGCCCGAAACTCGGCGTTGAGGACGTGCCTACGTAGCGGACCGCCCTTCACGCCATGGAACAGCCACCCATCGGGCCCCGAACCTGCCCACCGGCCAAGGTCTCCGGCGACACGCGGCTGCACAAGATCCTGTTCGTGCTCGGCCCGATGCGGTCTGGCAAGGGAACGATCGGCCGCGTGCTCAAGGCGCTCGTCGGTGAGGCGAACACCTGCGGCCCCACCCTGGCCTCCCTCGGCACGAACTTCGGCCTCCAGGATCTGGTCGGCAAGTCCGTCGCCATCGTCGCCGACGCCCGGCTCAACACTGCCAACGCCACCGTGGTCGTCGAGCGGTTGTTGTCGATCAGCGGGGAGGACTCACTCACCATCGACCGCAAGTACAAAGACCACTGGTTCGGCAAGCTCGACACCCGCTTCGTGATCTTCTCCAACGAGCTGCCCGGCTTTGGGGACGCGTCAGGAGCTATCGCCACCTGGTTCTTGGTGCTCACTCTGGGCCGTAGCTGGCTCGGCAAGGAGAACCACGACCTGACCACGGAGCTGCTCGGCGAGCTGCCCGGGATCCTCAACTGGTCGCTCGACGGCCTCGCTCGCCTCCGAGCTCAGGACCGCTTCACTGAGCCGCCTTCTTCCCGCGACGCCATCGTCGCGCTCGCCGACACCGTCAGCCCGATCTCGGCGTTCGTCCGCGACTGTTGCGAGGTCGGGGTGGCCTTGGAGGTGGCGGTCGACGACCTCTACCAGGCGTGGGGACTTGGTGCGACCAACAGGGACGTGATCGCCCCGGCTCCGCCATGACTTTCGGCAAGAACCTGCGGGCCGCTCAGCCCAGCGTGAGGAAGACGCGACCCAGGGATGGAGACCAACGAGTGCAGCGGTACTCCGGCATCACGCTCAGACAACAGTGGCCGGTCACCGTGACCAACCGTGACCATACTGCCGTGGATACGGGTTCGGTCACGGTCCCCCCGGAACGAACGCCCAGGTCAGAGGGTGTGGTCACGGTTGGTCACAGCAAAGCGCCATTGTTGTTCCCACTCGCCGACTCCGCCGAGCCGACCTCCGGCGTCTGCACCCGATGTGGCAAACGCACGGGGCTGACGGATGACGTCGGCAAGTGGCGCTGCTCCCGCTGCCGGCTGAGTGAGGAGGGAGCAGCATGAGTGCCAAGCGGTCTTACACCCAAGCCGAGAAGGATGAAGCTTGTCTGCTCTACGTCGAGCACGGCCCAACAGAGGTGGAGCGA
>JADDQY010000106.1 GCA_016781135.1 Actinomycetota bacterium | reverse complement strand
TCAGGTTCCGGTACCCAAATGCCCAAGGGGAGAGTATGGCGCCCCGAGGGCTGGCACGGGGCTAGGTTCCAGTCCACCCGGGGGCAAGCCGCTCCGAATGCCGGCTCGCGCGGCCTCAAGGCCAGCGCGAGCACATCTTCGGTGAGCAAGGACCCGCCCTCCCTAACGGCCAACGCCGGCGGACCGACCGGCACATCGGCACGCGATCATCTGGCCCGACGTGACCGAGGCCGGACAGGGGTCCCTTGGTGCAGGTCGGCCAGTGTTGCTAGCGGCACCCGCATCGTCACATTCCGTAACTTTGGGCCTGGTCGATCAGCGAGTTGCCCTCCCGCCGGGATCGCAGCCTACGGCGGCTCCGATTACGCGCGCAACGAGGAGCCCCGCCCTCAGCGGCCAGAGATTGCGCGACCCGATGAGCGGCAGCGCCTGGCTAAGGGCTATCACGATGAAGATCAAGGGCCCTGGGCGAATCGCTGGGTGGCATTCACGCACACACATTTTTGCCGGATATCCAGATGGCGGTGGTCGGCCGCTCCTATCGCTCGCCGCGATCGCTCAGCACTGCACGCGCCCAGTGCAACAGATCGGCGCGTCGTAGCGGAGGCCTCGTCGTTACCGGGCGTGAGGTAGGTGCCGGAGTCGGGCACCGCTGAGCGGACGCATTGGTGATTGGCACGGCATCGGGCCCGAGCTAGCAAGACCTGCCGAATCCCGAGAGCGTCTTACCGGCAGCGATCGCGGGCTTCCCGCCTGAAGGGTTTCCGACCGCCGAGTTGGGTCACTCCCGCCCGAAGTAACTGGCAAGAGCGTGTGCCACTTTGGTCAGGCTCGCTCTCGGAGCGAGAGCCTGACGACATTCTTGCTTTCGGCGGTGAGACTACTGCTCTACGTCGGAGATGAGGAGTATCACTCCGCCTGGGTCGCGAAGTTCTGCAAGTCGCCGGCCGCCGCTTGCCCCTCAGGCGACGCGAAGCTGGCCTGCAATTGCTCAGGGTTCTCATACCAACCCTCCCAGATTCGGTAGTAGGGCGGTTCGCTCCCATCGGGGGTGGCAATCACCCTGGTCCGCTCGTGATGAAGGATGCCAGGCACCTTCGCCACGAGGGGCAGGTGGGTGTTCGAGTAGTAGTCCTCGAAGGCGGCTGCATCGGTCGGGGGACCGAACAGGACCGTGAGCTTGACCACGACATCCTCCTCTATCTCGTTGGAACCGGCGTCCGGGGCACGGAGTTCCGCTCTTGAGCCCGCAAGCTCGCGATCGTCGGAGCCCTGGATTCTGGCGGCAGCCCGCCTCGCGGCCAGTCGCTTCTCTGCCGTGCTTCGGGTGGTGGTAGGCGCCGCGGCATCGCTCGTCTCGTTCCTCGGGTGTGGGTTGGAGCTTCTGCGTGCCCCGGCGGCGTTGATGTGAGCACATTCCGCCCCTGGCGGCCAGGCTGATCGGCGTTCGACGGGTGTATCTCAACGAAGGACCACAGGTTCACCTGTTCGCAGCACGCCCGGCGATTCGACCACGGCGTACACCCCTGCACAAGGGAACTCCCCTGCCCCCGCGACCTGCACCCGGTTGTGCCGGCTCAAGGTCCGCAGGATCTCCGTGTCCTGGGGCAGATCGTCTTGGGCCAGGGTCGTCATCACGCACCGAGGGTCAGGCATGGTCACCCGCAGCCGTACACCATCGCCGAGCTCGAGACCTCGCCCCACCCAGTCCTGCTCGACGAATCCCCTCTGGGGAGTGCTGACGATGACGTTCATGCGGAAGCGGCGCTCATCGAACCGACTCTCGGGCCGGACCTCGTGAAGCTGGTCGAGCGTCGAGGTGGTCAGCACCGATACGGGGAACAAGTCGACGAACGAACCGACTGGAACCGGCGAAGGCAGACCGGCTTGTGCGAAGAACGCAGAGCCCAGCTTCTGCTCGACGAGGGTGTCCCGGTGGCCTGGGGGGTCGAGCTCTTCGACGTCAGGGTGGTACTGGTCGATGGTGAAGTCCTCGGGTGCCGAGGACCCGAGATGGACGTCGCGACCGAAGAAGTGTGAGAGTCGGGCATCCACGTCGGGCTCGTCGCTCCTCAGTGCTGTGCCGTCGGGCAGGGTGATCCTCACCGGGGGCGTCGCCCCACCGGCCACAGGTGAGTCGACGAAGGCAGCCCGGCAGCTGAACAGTTCGGGAAAGTGCTTCACGCTCTTGGCACTCACCACCTTGCCGGTCTCGGCATCCAACAGGGAGTAGGCGCGGTCTCCCACGATCCCGTGGGGGGACAGCTGCGCCTCGTCGAGCCTCTCGCCCAGCATCGATTTCACTGGGAACCGCCACAGGGCGACCGCGATGCCAACTACGTCGCTAGTGAGCATCTGTTCCCTCCCCGCCCATGGAATTTTCCTTGTTCGGCGGCGGTTGGCTGCTGACGAGCAGAATACCGCAGGAGGAATGGCGAGGCCCTCGGACCTCTCTGATTCGACGAGGATCTCGTCTACTCGTCCTCAGTAGCTAAGGATCTTGGCCCTGCTCTCGAGGCTGTGGCCGGGTGGCGCCCAGACTGTGAGGGGCCTGTCCTGATCTGCCGCCCGACTTCCGGCGCGGTGCGGCGGAGGAGTGCCTGATAACGCGCGCTCCGGATCACGGTGCCACCGCCTGGACCCGGCGTACCGATCGGCGGTTCGCGAGCGTCTCCCAGCCGGCGGTTGGGGATACCCGGGCGCATCGCGGACGACATGTCGGGGACAGGGACACTACCCAGTGGAACGCCCATCGCCTGCGACGACTGCTTCGAACGGAAGGCGACGATACCTCTCGGTGCTCCGGCCGTTGGCCTCGAACGGCGCGCTCCGACGTGCGAGCATTGGTTGGTGCCGTCCATGTTCGATGAGGTTCTCGCCGGATCGCGCCCTGGGGAGGTGGTGTTCGAGGTCGAGCGGACATTCGCCTTCCTCGACGCCGAGCCGAGGGTGGTTGGGCACGCCCTCGTCGTCTCCAAGCTCCACATCGACCGCGTCTACGACCTCCCGGCACCAGACTACGAAGAACTGTGGGCGGCGGTTCGCATGCTCGCCCCTGTACTCCAGGCCGTGACCCGAACGCAACGGGTGGTCGTACTCGTTGCCGGCTTCGAGGTGCCCCACGCCCATGTTCATCTAATGCCAGGCAACACGAGACAGGACGTCTTCGGACGCGAGCCCCTGAACATGACGGCCGACGAACTGGCCAGCCTCGCAGCAACGGTCCGCTCCGAGATTGGCCGCATACGGTCGCACCACCCGGGCTGATCCTGAGCTTCTCGAGCGAGGATTGACCGGGCGGACTCAACCGG
>JADDQY010000123.1 GCA_016781135.1 Actinomycetota bacterium | reverse complement strand
GGAGGCGTCGTTGTAGCGGCGCAGGGCCCAGCGCACCGGCTGTCCCGGGTCCACCTCGACCGACCACTCGGTCACGGCGGCGTTGGCGGTGCGCAGGTCGAGGTCGGCGGCCCGCTGGACGGCCAGGCCGAGGAAGCACACCATTGAGCCGTCGATGATGCCTCCGTGGCAGGCGACGACCACGGTGGTGCCGGCGTGGTCGACGGCGACTCGGTGCAGCGCCCGACCCACCCGGAGGAGGAACCCGGCGACGCTCTCCCCCCCGGGGGACAGCTCGGCGTAGGGGTCGGCCCGCATGTCGACGCCGTAGCGGACCTGGTAGTCGTCCCAGCTCAACCCGTCGCACTCGCCCGGCTCCAGCTCCACGAGCTCAGGGTCGCGCTCGACCTCGAGACCCCCGAACACGGGGGCCAGCAGCTCGGCCGTCTCCACCGCCCGGGGCAAGGTCGACGACAGCAGCCGGTCGACGCCCGGACCCTTCCCCTCCCAGCGCCGGGCCAGGGCCTCCACCTGGCGGCGCCCGAGGTCGGACAGCCCGGTGCAGCCGGTCCGGCCACCCACCACCCGATCGACCTGGGCCTGGGACTCGCCGTGGCGCACCAGCAGCAACCTCGTCGTCGCCATCAGCCCAGCACCTCCACGAAGCGGCCGAGCTGGCGCAGGTTGCGGCACTCGTAGACGCCGTCGCAGTGGCGGGCGTACTCCCCCATCACCGAGTCCCCGCTGTCCCAGTAGGCCCGGGGCTCGGGGTTGAGCCAGTAGAGGTGGCGGGCCTTGCCGCGCATCTCGGCCAGGACCCAGGCCCGGGGCTCGTGGTAGTTGCTCCGGGCATCACCCAGCACCAGGACCGTCGTGCGGGGCCCGAGGTCCCGGCCGTAGCGGGTCCAGAGCGCCTCCAGCGCCGCGCCGTAGTCGGAGTGGCCCTCGCCCCCCACGACGTCGGCCTCCACGTTGACCCGGCGCATGGCCTGCTCGAGCTCGTCGTTGCCGGCGAAGAAGCGGGTCACCTCGTCGATCCCGTCGATGAAGGCGAAGGAGCGGACCCGGGAGAAGGCGCTGCTCAGCGCGTGCACGAGGGCCAGGGTGAAGCGGGCGAACGCAGCCACCGAGCCGGAGACGTCGGCCACCACCCAGATCTCGGGCTTTGACGGGTGGGGTCGGCGGAACCGGGGGTCCACGGGCACCCCTCCCGAGGAGAGCGAGTGGCGCACGGTGGCCCGCACGTCGAGTCGACCCCGCCGGTGGTGGCGGCGACGCCGGGCCAGGCGCGCGGCCAGTGCTCGGGTCAGTGGGTGCAGGCAGCGGCGCAGCCGGGCCAGCTCCTCGCGGCTGGCGTGCATGAACTCGACGTCGACGGGCAACGGGCGACGAAGGGCGGCGGCCATCGCCTCGCTCCCCCGTTCGGCCACCAGCCGGCGACGTATCTCGGCCTCGACCTCCCGGCCCAGCCGCTCGGCCCGCGACGACAGCTCCTCGCCGGCCAGCCGGGCCTGCAGCGGGTCGGCGTCGTCGTCGCTGCCGCCGCCGAGCGAGCGGTCGAGCAGGCGGCCGAGGGCTGCGTCGAGGTCGAGGTGGCGCAGCGTCTGGTACAGCTCGTAGCTCCCGGCCCCCAGGTGGCGGCGGGCATGGAGGCCGGCGTGTCGAGCGACGGCCAGGCGAGCCACCTCTCGCAACGCCGCCTCGTCCCCGTCGCCGAGGGCCTCGTCGAGCAGCTCGGCCAGGTCGGCGCCATCGCCGGGGTCGTCGATACCGCAGGACGCCAACGAGAACCAGACCTCGAAGAGGACCTCGAAGGCGTCGACGTGGGCCGCGTCCTTGACCAGCGTGGTCGCCAGTGCCGCCTTGCACGCCCCCCGGTCCTCGAGGGGCACCTGGGTGAGGGCGGCGGCGGCGTCGAGGTGCTCGGTGAGCGATACCGGCAGCCCCGCTCGTCGGAGCTCGCCTACGAAGCCGGCGAGGACGCCCAGCATCAGCGGGTGGTGTTGGCGGCGAGCGACGCGCTCGCCCTGGCCAGGTCGCCTCGGTGCTTGAGCAGGAGGGGCAACGTGGCGCAGATCTGCTCGGTGTCGATGCTGGCCACTCCGAGCAGCACCAGGGTGCGGGCCCAGTCGAGGGTCTCCGACACCGAGGGTGGCTTGCCCAGGTCGAGGCCTCGCAGGGAGCGCACCACTCGGGCCACCTGCTCGGCCAGGTGCTCGGAAACGCCCTCGACCTTGGTCACCACGATGCGCCGCTCGCGCTCGACGTCCGGGTAGTCGAGGGGCAGGAACAGGCACCGGCGCTTGAGCGCCTCGGACAGCTCGCGGGTGTTGTTGGAGGTGAGGAACACCAACGGCACCTGGGAGGCGGTGATGGTGCCGAGCTCGGGGATCGAGACCTGGTAATCGGAGAGCACTTCCAAGAGGAGGGCCTCGGTCTCGACCTCGAGGCGGTCGACCTCGTCGACGAGCAGCACCACCGGGTCGGTGGCCCGGATGGCCTCCAGCAGTGGGCGGCTGAGCAGGAACTCCTCGGAGAACAGGTCGTCCTCGACGTCGTCCCACGTCGCACCCGACCGGTCGCCCCCGCCGGCGTGCTGCCCCGCCTGGATGCGCAGGAGCTGCTTGCGGTAGTCCCACTCGTAGAGGGCGCGGGACTCGTCGAGGCCCTCGTAGCACTGGAGACGGATCAGGCGGCTCCCCGTCAGCGCCGCCACCGACTTGGCCAGCTCGGTCTTGCCGATGCCCGCCGGGCCCTCCACCAGCACCGGCTTGCCCAGCCGGTCGGCCAGGAACACCACGGCGGCGATGGCCTCGTCGGCCAGGTACCCGACCTCGGCCAGCCCGTCTCTGACCGCGCCGAGGCTGTCGAAGCGCTCGCCCATCCCGGCGAGGGTACCGACCGGCGGGCCGGGCAGCCGACGAGTTCCCCTGGTGCACTCGGTGTATCTTTTCGAGCAGGGAGGTGGACGATGGCCCATTGGTTCTTCCCGGGACCGATCGAGGCGGCCCCCGCCGAGCTGGTGTGGGCCCTCGTCGCGCTGGCGTTCCGGCTGGCGGTGCTGGGGCTCGTCGTCTGGGGCGGGATCGCCCTGGTCCAGCACCTCACCACCCGCTCGGGTAGCTCCGGCGCTCCGACCGCTGGCCTCCGGCGGCCCGACGACCCCGAGGGGCTGCTGGCCTGGCGCTACGCCCAGGGCGAGATCGACGACGACGAGTACCGCCACCGACTGGAGGTGCTGCGCTCGACGTCGGTTCCCTGGTCGCGCTCGGGCTGATCCCCACCGTCGCGGTGCCGGTCACCGGGACGCCCGAGGCCGCCACCACCGGGACCAGCAGCAGGCCGGGAGGGGGAGCCGGGCGGGAGCGACGCCTTCCCCGGCGCTCAGACCACGTGGCCGTCGCCCTGGACCACGTACTTGGTGGTGGTGAGCTCGCGTAGGCCCATCGGGCCCCGGGCGTGGAGCTTCTGGGTGCTGATGCCGATCTCGGCGCCGAAGCCGAAGCGCTCGCCGTCGACGAAGCGGGTGGAGGCGTTCACGAGGACGGCGGCGGCGTCGACCTCGGTGGTGAAGCGGGTGGCAGCAGCCAGGTCACCGGTGACGATGGCCTCGCTGTGGCCCGAGCTGTGGCGGTTGACGTGGTCGATGGCGGCGTCGAGCGAGCCGACCACGGCGACACTCATCTTGAGGTCGAGGAACTCGGTGGCGAAGTCGCCGGCCCCGGCCGGGCCGATTGAGGGCTCGATGGCCCGGGAGGCATCGTCGCCCACCAACTCGACGCCGGCCAGCTCCTTGGCCAGCGCCGGAAGGAAGGCCTCGGCCACCGACTCGTGGACCACCAGCGACTCGGCCGCGTTGCACACCGACGGGCGCTGGGTCTTGGCGTTGACCACGATGGCCTGGGCCATAGCCAGGTCGGCGGCGGCGTCGACGTACACATGGCAGTTGCCGTCGCCGTCGATCAGGTAGGGCACGGTGGCGTGCTCGAGGATGGCGGCGATCAGCGAGGGGCCGCCCCGGGGGATCAGCACGTCGATGGAGTCGCGCAGGCGCATGAACTCGACCGCTGCTTCCCGGCTGGTGTCGTCGACCAGCACCAGGGCGTCAGCCGGGAGCCCGACGTCGGCCAGGGCCTGGCGCAGCACCGAGGCGATGGCCAGGTTGGACGAGATCGCCCCCGAGGAGCCTCGCAGGAAGGCGGCGTTGCCCGACTTGAGGCACAGGCCGAAGGCGTCGCTGGTGACGTTTGGGCGGTTCTCGTAGACGATGGCCACCACCCCGAGGGGCACCCGCACTCGCTCGATGCGCAGCCCGTTGGGGCGCACCCAACCCTCCACCACCTCGCCCACGGGGTCGGCCAGCGCCGCCACCTGGCGCAGACCGGCGGCCATGGCCTCCACCCGGTCGGGGCTGAGGCGGAGCCGGTCGACCACGGTGGCGGTGGTGCCCCTGGCCTCAGCCCGAGCCACGTCCTCGGCGTTGGCGGCGATCACCTCTGCGCTGCGCTCCACCAGCAGCTCGGCGGCCCGGTGCAAGGAGGCGTCCTTGGTCGACGTCGACGCCAGGGCGAGGACTCGGGAGGCCTCTTTGGCTCGCCGGCCCTGGTCGGCCAGCGCGGCGCTCACGAGCGGGACACCAGCGGCTGGATCGCCACGGCCACGGGACGCGATGGTAGCGAAGGGCGGCACCGGCGGCGGGAGTCAGTCCCCGACGAGGAGCTCGGCGCCGGCACCAACGCGGTCGTCCCGGACCCGTTCGCCAGGTGACCAGGACGTCCAGGTGGCCGCCCGGTGATCGGCCCCACCCCGGCGTCGACCGGCGAGGGCCTTTCCGCCTGGAGGCTCCGACGAAGCGTCCGGCGAGCGGGCTCCGAAGGGGGTCAGGACCCCTGGCCTACACTCCGGGCGCATGACCGACAAGCTGGTCGTGGTGGGCCAGGGCTACGTAGGCCTACCCCTGGCCATGCAGGCTGTGGCGGCCGGCTTCGACGTCGTCGGCTTCGACACCGACGACACCCGGGTCAAGGCCCTAGCGGGCGGCGAGTCCTACGTCGAGGACATCAGCGCCGAGGCGCTGGGGGCGGCCCTGGCCTGCCAGCGCTACCTCCCGACCTCCGACTCCGCCGACTCCGCCGGCTTCGACGTCGCCGTGGTCACCGTGCCCACCCCGCTCAGGGAGGGCGTCCCCGACCTCTCCTACATCGAGGTTGCGGCGGCGATGCTCGCCGGGCACCTGCGCCCCGGTGCCACCGTGGTGCTCGAGTCCACCACTTGGCCGGGCACGACCGAGGAGCTGGTGGCCCCGCTGCTCGAGAACGGGTCGGGCCTGGCCGCCGGCGCCGACTTCCACCTGGGCTATAGCCCGGAGCGGATCGACCCGGGCAACCCCACCTGGGGGCTGGTCAACACGCCGAAGGTCGTATCGGGGATCGACGCCGCCTCGCTGGCGGCGGTGCAGGCCTTCTACGACCGCATCGTCGACCGCACGGTGGCGGTGTCGGGGTGCAAGGAGGCCGAGCTCACCAAGCTGTTGGAGAACACCTTCCGCCACGTCAACATCGCCCTGGTCAACGAGCTGGCCATGTTCGCCTCCGACCTGGGGATTGACGTGTGGGAGGCCATCGACGCCGCCTCGACCAAGCCGTTCGGCTACCTGCGCTTCACCCCCGGGCCCGGCGTGGGCGGCCACTGCCTGCCCATCGACCCCAGCTACCTGTCGTGGCGGGTGCGCCAGCGCCTGGGCCAGTCCTTCCGCTTCGTGGAGCTGGCGAACGACGTCAACGATCACATGCCGGACTACGTGGTGCGGCGGATCACCGTGGCCCTCAACCGCCGGCGCCGGGCGGTCAACGGCAGCCGCATCCTCCTGCTCGGCCTCGCCTACAAGCGCAACACCAGCGACGCCCGGGAGTCGCCCGCCCTGGTCGTCGCCGAACGGCTGCTGGCGCTGGGCGCCGACGTGCACGCCGTCGACCCCCACGTGGCCATGGGCCAGGTCGACGCCCGCATCCTCCGGGTCGAGCTCAGCCCAGACGAGCTGGCCGCCGCCGACGCCGTGGTGGTGCTGGTCGACCACGATGCCTTCGACCTCGAGGCCGTGGCCGCACAGAGCCGCTACGTGCTCGACACTCGGCGCTGCGTCATCGGCGAGCGCGTCGAGTACTTGTAGGGTGCGGCCGGTGCAGGCTCTGGTCACCGGCGGCGCCGGCTTCATCGGCTCGAACATCGTCGAGGCCCTCGTGGCCGACGGCCACCGGGTGCGGGTGCTCGACGACTTGACCACCGGCTACGCCGACAACGTGCACGCCGACGCCGAGCTGGTGGTCGGGGAGGTCGCCGACGAGGACGCCGTCGCCGGGGCGGTCGAGGGCGCCGAGGTCGTGTTCCACCTGGCCGCCCACCGGGCGGTGCTGCGCTCGGTCGAACAGCCCCTGGCCACCGACTCGGCCAACGTCCACGGGACCCTCACCGTGCTCAAGGCGGCGGCCGACGCCGGGGTCGGGCGTGTGGTCTACGCCTCGTCCAGCAGCGTCTACGGGGGGGCGGCGGAGCTACCCACGCCCGAGACGGCGCCCACGTGGCCCCGTTCCCCCTACGCGGTCACCAAGCTGACCGGGGAGCACTACTGCCGGGTCTTCGCCGAGCTCTACGGTGTCGAGACGGTGGCGCTCCGCTACTTCAACGTCTACGGCCCCCGCCAGCGCCCCGACTCGGCCTATGCCGCCGTGATCCCGCTGTTCATCGCCGCCCTGCGCCAGGGGACACCGGCCGAGGTCCACGGTGACGGCAAGCAGAGCCGCGACTTCACCTACATCGACGACGTGGTCGCCGCCAACCTGGCCGCCGCCTCGGCCCCCGCCGAGCGCTGCAGCGGCAAGGCGTACAACATCGCCGGAGGCTGCGCCTACTCCCTGCTCGACCTGTTGGACATCCTCGGTGGCATCCTCGGCGTCGAGTGGCGGGCCGACCACGGCGCCCCCCGCCCCGGCGATGTCCGCCACACCCGGGCCGACATCAGCGCCGCCCGCAACGACCTCGGCCATGACCCGAAGGTCGACTTCCCGGAAGGTCTGGCCCGCACCGCGGCCTGGTTCTCGAACCGCTGACCAAGCGCAGCCGGCACGACCGGGTCGCCGGTTCGGGCGACGAGGCTCGAGCACTACGCTGTCAGGGTGGGCTCGAACCGGGCCGGGAGCGACCGCGGTCGGCCTGAGCCGCGGCCCGAGCACCTCGAAGTGCGCCGCCTACGAAGGCCGGCGACCTGAGCCGTCCGCCGCGCCGCGAGCCCAAGCAGGCGGCACTCGGGCGCGTCGCCCGCTCGCCGACGGCGTTGACCTTCGCCGGGGCCGGCATCGGCATCGGGCTGCTCGCCGGGCTACCGCTGGCGGTCGCTGGCGGCGTGGCAGTGGCGACCTACGCCCTTGGAGCGGCGATCTCCCTCCTCGGACGCTGCCGTCCCCGCGCCCAACGCATCGACCCGTTCACCGTCGGGGAAGCCTGGCGAGGCTCGGTGAAAGGGGCCATGCAGGCGTCCGCCCGCTACCGCCAGGTCCTGAATTCGATGCCTCCCGGTCCCCTCCGAGATCGGCTGGCCGACATCGGCCAGAGCATCGACCGCAGCGTCGAGGAGTGCTGGGCCGTCGCCCAACGGGGCCACGCCGTCACCGAGGCCCTGTCGGCCCTCGACGCCGCTCAGGCGCGCCCCGGGCCCGGCGCCGGTGGCGCCCCCGCCGACGGCGTCTTGCGCTCACTGGAGGCCCAGGCGGCCTCGGCCGAGCGGTTGCGGGCGGTGGCCGACCAGGCCCAGCGGCGTCTCGCCCTCCTCGAGGCGCGCCTCTGCGAGGCGGTGGCGACGGCGGTCGAGCTCTCGGTCGGGGCCGGCGAGCTGCCCCCTGGGGGCCGTCTCGGCGACGAGATCGACGACGTGACCGCCCAGCTCAGCGCCCTACGCTCGGCTCTCGACGAGGTGGGGCCACTGGGGCAATAGGCTCTGAGGATGCTGCGACTTCTCAGACGAGCGTGGCGCTATGCCACCGCCGCCCTCACCGGAAAGTTCGATGCGGTGGCCGACCCCAAGGTCCAACTCGAGCAGGCCATCGCCGAGAGCCAGGACCAGCACCGCCGGCTCAAGGAGCAGGCAGCCAACGTCATCGCCAACCAGAAGCAGACCGAGCTGCGGCTCAACCGCACGATGGACGAGCTCGAGCGGGTCAACCGCTCGGCTCGCCAGGCGGTGGTGATGGCCGCCGAGGCGGAGAAGGCGGGCGACACCAAGAAGCTCTCCGAGTACACCGCAGCCGCCGAGTCCTTCGCCAACCGGCTCATCGCCCTCGAGGCCGACGTCGAGAGCCTAAAGAGCCTCCACCTGCAGGCGGCTCAGGCCGCCGACCAGGCGAAGGCCGCCGTCGCCCAGAACGCCTCTGCTCTGCAGAAGCGGCTCTCCGAGCGCCAGAAGCTCCTGTCCCAGCTCGACCAGGCCAAGATGCAGGAGCAGGTCAATGTGGCCATGGCCTCGCTGAGCGAGACGGTCGGCACCGACGTGCTCTCGCTCGACGAGGTACGCGACAAGATCGAGGCCCGCTACGCCCGGGCGCGGGGCATGGCCGAGCTCAGCGCCGAGTCGGTCGAGAGCCGGATGCTCGAGGTGGAGCAGGCGACCATGCACAGCGAGGCCCAGGCCCGCCTCTCCCAGATCCGGACCCAGCTCGGCATCGATGCCGGCCCCTCCGCTGCCGCGGTGGACTCGGGCGCGGACGGACAGGCCGCCCGCGAGCAGGCCGAACCGGAGGGCAACCCCAGCTGAGCCCGGTCCCGGCGCCGGGAACAGGTGTCAGGGCAGGACGACCAGGTCGTCGCGGTGGACGACCTCGTGGGGAACGCCGTCGGGAAGATCGGAGGTGCGGCGCCCGGCGAGCTGGGTGAGCACCCCGGACCCGGTCCGCACCAGGCCCTTGGCGAACACCTTGCCGTCGAGCCCGGCCACCTCCACGGCGTCGTCGGCGACGAAGCTGCCCCGCACCTCCCGCACGCCGGCGGGGAGCAGCGACACGCTGCGCTCGAGCAGGGCCCGGCGAGCGCCCTCGTCGACCACCACAGTGCCCGAGGCCCCGACGGCGAAGGCGATCCACAGCTTGCGGGCGGGCAGCCGTTTGGTCCGGGGTCGCACCACTGTGCCGACGCCGGGGACGCCGGCCACGGCGTCGGCCAGCACGCCCGGCCGCTGGGCACCGGCGATCACCGCCCGCACCCCCGACCAGGCGGCGATGCGGGCCGCCGCCAGCTTGGACGCCATGCCCCCGCTGCCCACGGCCGTCCCCGCCCCCCCGGCGGCCGCCTCCAACTCGTTGTCGATCTCGACGATCTCCTCGATCAGGCTGGCGGCGGCGTCGAGGCGGGGATCGGCGGTGAACAACCCCGGCCGGTCGGTGAGCAGCACGAGCACGTCGGCGGTCACCAGGTGGGCCACCAGGGCGGCGATGCGGTCGTTGTCACCGAAGCGGATCTCGTCGTCGGCGATCACGTCGTTCTCGTTGACCACCGGCACCACCCCGAGGGCCAGCAGTCGCTGGAGCGTGGTGCGGGCGTGGAGGTACTGATGGCGGACCATGAAGTCGAGCGGCGACAGCAGCACCTGGCCACCCACCAGCCCGTGGTGGGCCAGCACGTCGTCGTACACCCGCATCAGCCGGCTCTGGCCGACGGCGGACGCTGCCTGGAGGGTCACCACGTCGCCGGCCTCGGCATGGGTCATCCGAAGCGCGGGCAACCCGGCGGCGATGGCGCCGCTGGTGACCACCACCACCCGGTGGCCGTCGCTCCGCAGGGTGGCCACCTCCGCGCAGAACTTGGCGATGGCGCTGGCGTCGACCCCGTGGGCTCCGGTGATCGACGAAGAGCCGATCTTGGCCACCACCGTCGCCACCTGCCTAGTCCTCGTACTCGAAGGTCATGCCCCCCACCCGAACCGTGTCGCCCGGCTGTGCACCGGCGCGGGCGAGGGCCCGGTCGACGCCCAGCCGGCGCAGGCGCTCCTGCACGTAGGCGAGCGCGTCCCGATTGGTGAGGTCGCTGAGCGCCACCGCCCGCTCGGCTTGGCGACCCACGACCACGAAGTCATCGCCGTCGCGCTCCACGCGGAAGCCCTCCCCGCCCGGGCGGTGCACGACGAACGCCTCGCGCTGGGGCTCGGCCGCTCGGGCCTCTCCGACCAGGCGGACCAGCTCCCCCAACAGCCACCGCACCCCCTCGCCGGTGACCGCCGAGATGCGCGGTCCGCTCCAGCCCACCGGGGTCCCCAGGGCGGCGACGAGATCGGCCTTGGTGCCCACGGTGATGCGAGGTCGCTCCAGGAGCCCGGCCCGGTAGCGGCCCAGCTCGGCGAGCAGGACGGCCTCCTGGTGATCCGGCGACAGCCCGTCGACCGAGGCCAGGTCGACCAGCACGACCAGCGCCCGGGCTCGCTCGAGGTGACGCAGGAACCGATGCCCGAGCCCCCGCCCCTCGCTGGCCCCCTCGATCAGACCGGGGATGTCGGCCACGACCAGCTCGACCCCGCCGAAGCGCACCACGCCGAGGTGAGGCTCGAGGGTGGTGAAGGGATAGGCGGCCACCTTGGGCTTGGCCGCCGAGATGGCCGAGATCAGCGTGCTCTTGCCGGCGTTGGGCATGCCGACCAGAGCTACGTCGGCCATGAGCTTCAGCTCCAGGCGTAGCCAGCGCTCCTCGCCCACCTCCCCCTGCTCGGCGAACGACGGGGCCCGGCGACGGTTGGACAGGAACGAGGCGTTGCCCCGCCCGCCCCGGCCCCCCTTGGCCGCCAACCAGCGATGACCCTCGGCCACCAGGTCGGCCAGCACCGTCCCGTCCTGGTCACGGGCGACAGTGCCCTCGGGCACGGGCACCACCAGGTCGGCTCCCCGGCGCCCGTGGGCTCGCTTGGACGTGCCGTGGGTTCCGTCGCCTGCCCGACGATGGGGATGGTCGCGGAAGCCGAGCAGCGACGCCACGTTGCGGTCGGCCACCAACCAGACGTCGCCCCCGTCACCCCCGTCACCACCGTCGGGGCCGCCCTTGGCCACGTGGGCTTCGCGCCGGAACGACACCGCGCCAGCGCCGCCGTCGCCGGCCTTGACGTGCAATCCGCTCTCGTCGACGAAGCTCGACACGCCCCGAGGATACGGCTGGGCCTCTTCCCGACCGCGGCCGGTTGCGGCGGTCATCGACCTCGCCCGGGTGCTGCCGCCAGCTGTCGCACCCCATCGGTAGTCTCCACCAGTGGAGCTTGTGCCGCCCCCGCGTCCCGTCCAGCAGCGGGTCGATCCTCCCGTGGTCGCCCACCGGGCCGCGCCGGTCGGGCCTCCTCCTGCTCGCTTGGTGGAGCGGGTGGCCCGCGAGGCGGCCGACGACCTGGCGCTGTCCCCCGGTGCTACCCGGGCCGAGGGCGCGGGCGACCGAGCCCGGCCCGAGCTGCCCGACCGCTTCCGCACCTGCTTCGAGCGCGACCTCGACCGCATCCAGCACAGCCGCCCATTCCGCCGTCTGGCCGGCAAGTGCCAGGTGTTCATCGCCCCCGACGACGACCACCTGCGCACCCGGCTCACCCATGCCATCGAGGTGGCCCAGGTGGCGGCGTCGATCGCCAAGGGCGCTGGCCTCAACCTCGCCCTCACGACCGCGGCGGCGTTGGGCCACGACTGCGGGCACGGTCCTGCCGGCCACGCCAGCGAGGAGGCCCTGTCGCCGTTCGTGCCGGGGGGCTACCACCACGCCGTGTACGGGGCCGACGTGGTGCTCGCGCCTCTCAACTTGTGCCGCGAGACCCTCGATGCCGTCCGCAACCACTCCTGGAACCGTCCCGCCCCGGCGACCCCGGAGGGCGAGGTGGTGGCGTGGGCCGATCGCATCGCCTACGTGTGCCACGACGTCGAGGACGCCATCGACGCCGGGATCGTCTCCTCTACCGACCTCCCCGGCGAGGTGGTCGAGGTGGTGGGCACGTCCCGCTCCCGCCAGCTCGGAGCGTTCATCCACGCCCTGCTCGACACCGTCCTCGACACCGGCACGGTGGCGCTGCGCCAGCCCGAGGCCGACGCCCTCGACGCGTTGCGGGCGTTCAACTACGAGCGCATCTACCTACGCCCTGAGGCGCGCGAGCAGGCCCGGCGGGTCATCCGGCTGCTGGCCTCGCTCACCGAGTGGTTCGTGGCCAACCCCCGGGCCGCTGGTCAGGGCGACGCGACAACGATGCCGGGCAGCGACGAGGCGGTCGCCGCCGCCGTCCGCTACGTGAGCGGGATGACCGACCGCTTCGCCCTGGCCCTGGCCGTGGAGCACCTGGGCTGGGACCGGGCAGCGCTGCCCGGAGGGGTGTGATCTCCGACGACGGTCAGCGACCCCACGTGCGCCGTTTTCCGGCGCCGGTCTGTGGCCGACGCTAGGCCTGGGACGCCGGGACCACGTCCACGAGCTTGCGGCCCTTGCGGGCGCCGAACTTCACCTGGCCGGCGGCGGTGGCGAACAGGGTGTCGTCGCCGCCCCGCCCGACGTTGTCCCCAGGGTGGAACCGGGTCCCCCGCTGCCGGACGATGATGGCCCCGGCCTTGACGACTTGGCCGTCGTAGATCTTCACCCCGAGGCGCTGACCCGGCGAGTCTCGCCCGTTCCGCGTGGAACCCCCACCCTTGGTCTTCGACATGGCTCAGCTCCCCTTGGTGATGCCGGTGATCTCAATGGTGGAGTAGTGCTGGCGGTGGCCCCACCGCCGACGCTGGTTGGTCTTGTTCTTGTAGGTGAAGCCCCGCACCTTCGGGCCCTTGGCCTCCCCCACCACCCGGGCGGACACCGACGCCCCAGCGAGGTCGCCGGGCGCCGACACCACCGTGGCTCCGTCGACGACCAGCACCGGCGTGAAGCTCACGTCGACTCCGACCTCGGCCCCGAGGAGCTCGACGTCGAGGCGCTGGCCCTCGGCCACCTTGGCCTGCTTGCCCCCGGTGGTGATCACGGCGTACACGGGCGACCACCCTAGCTTCGCTACCGTCCATCCGGGCATCGCCGCTGCGCCGACGAGCGACGGGAGGGGCGGCACATGGTCGACGTCAACGGGCGGGTCGCGGTGATCACCGGGGCCAGCCGGGGTCTCGGGGCGGGGCTGGCCCGACACTTCGCTGGTCGTGGCATGCGCCTGGGGCTGTGCGCCCGGAGCGATCCCGTCCTCCCCGGGAGCGACGACGTGGTGGCCACGAGCGTCGACGTCGCCGAGGCCGGGGCGCTCGACGCCTTCGCCGCCGAGGTCGCCGGGCGCTTCGGTGCCATCGACTTGTGGGTCAACAACGCCGCCGTGCTCGAGCCCATCGGGCCCCTGCGGGACACCGAGGCCGGCGACATCGCCGCCCACCTGGCGGTCAACGTCATGGGAGTGGTCCACGGCACCCAGGCCTACATCCGCCACCTCCGGGCTCGGGGCGGCGAAGGCGTGCTCGCCAACCTGAGCTCCGGTGCCGCCGACCACGGCTACGCCGGGTGGGCCGCGTACTGCGCCTCCAAGGCCGCCGTCGACCGCCTCACCGAGGTGACCAACCTGGAGGAGGCCGACCACGGGCTGCGTGCCTACGCCTTCTCCCCGGGCGTCGTCGACACCGACATGCAGCACCTCATCCGACGCTGTCCACCCGAGCGCTTCCCCGCCGTCGGACGCTTCCTCGAGCTGGCCCGCACCCAGGCGTTCAACTCCCCCGCCCACGTGGCCACCCACCTGCTGGCCGTCGCCTTCGACCCCGCCCAGCGCCCGGGCGGCTACAAGGTGCGGGTTCCCAACGAGGTCCGGTAGGCACTGGAGCCACCGCGACGAGCCTGGCGGCTAGCAGGGTGCGGAAGAACGCCTTCTAGGTGCTC
>JADDQY010000110.1 GCA_016781135.1 Actinomycetota bacterium | reverse complement strand
GGATCGGATCGTCACAGCACCGACGCGTACCGAAGCTCTCGACGCCGCCATCCACGCGTGGGAAGCCGACCGGGATGCCGGCCACGACACCGTGCTGCTCGCCTGCGGCGATGCGATGTCGCCGCCCTAAACGAGCGAGCACGTCAGCGGCGAATCGAGGCCGGTGTTGTCAGCGGTCCGGAACTCGAAGCCCCGGGCGGGAAGCGTTATGCCGCCGGCGACCGGGTCGTGACCCTCGCGCTCGGGCGACGGCCGCTTCGTGACCAGTGAGCGCGGCACGGTCATCGCCGTGGGCGACGGCGAGTTGACGGTCCGGTTCGACGACGGCCGCTCACAGGTGCTCGTCGGCGAGGAGCTGGGCAGCGAGCGCCTCGAGCACGCCTACGCCGTCACGGTCCACAGGATGCAAGGAGCGACCGTCGACCGAGCCCACGTCTTCGCTGACGGCGGCGGCCGAGAACTGGCCTACGTCGCCATGAGCCGACCACGCGATGCCAGCCAGGTGTACATCACGGCTGACGACACC
The DNA here is from genome assembly GCA_016781135.1 of Actinomycetota bacterium. Lineage (GTDB taxonomy): Bacteria > Actinomycetota > Acidimicrobiia > Acidimicrobiales > CADCSY01 > JADDRA01. The sequence continues at coordinate 2,857 of JADDQY010000110.1, read as the reverse complement.
GAGCAGGCCGTCGAAGACCTCACCGCCGAATGGAGCGTCGGCCGGCGCCAGCACTGGATCCTCGACATCAATCAACCCGTGGGCCCCGGCGAGAAGGCGAGGCCAGACCTCGCCCGGCGAACGGTCAGTGTCATGCGCATGGCTCAGCTGCGAGCCGAACGAGGCGCCGTTGCTGCTGTGGCACCTGAGGCCCATCGTCTTGAAGCCCTCGACCTCAGCCTGCGCCTGCAGCGCCTCGAGGTCGCACCCCCGCAGCGGGGTCGCGGGCTCGGACTGGCCTGACAAGGCCATGTTCGGGTGACGCATTCTGTGACACCGCCGCTGCACGACAGGCAGCGCAATATCCGTCTGATTGTGTATCCATCACGGCGTTGCGGCTGGTTCGTAGCGTCGAGAGGTCCCGGCGGCGTAGCTCGTTAACCGTCTGCCGGCGCGCGCTTGGCTTCCGATCGAGGTGCTCGCCGTCCGGGATCTCGCCGTGGTCTGGCTCAAAAGAGGCGTGAGCGCAGAACGAGATCTGCAATCAGACATGCCGACCGCGGTCTCCTAGTTCCGGGACGATGAAAGGGAGCGGTTGAGGTGGCAGTGATGATCGGTCTGGACCCGCACAAGGGTTCGCACACCGCGCACGCGGTGAACCAACGAGAGGAGCGCCTCGGCGAGCTACGAGTGCGGTCGGGCCCCAAGCAGCTCGAGCGGCTCCTGGTGTGGGCGGCGCAGTTCCCGGAGCGGACTTGGGCGATCGAGAACGCCACCGGCCTCGGCTACCTGCTCGCCCAGCAGCTCATCGCCGCCGGTGAGCGGGTGCTCGACGTGCAGCCGAAGCTCGCGGCGCGGGTGCGGTTGTTGGCCACGGAGTCGACGGACAAGAACGACGCCCACGACGCCCAGTCGGTAGCGATCGCCGCGCTGCGAGCGAAGACACCGAGGGAGGTGGGCGCCGAAGATCACGCGACAGTGATGAAGCTGTGGTCCAAGCGCCAGCGCGACCTGTCCCAGGAACGCAACCGCGTCGCCTGTCGGCTGCACGCGGTGCTGTGCGAGCTCATCGCCGGCGGCGTCCCCGACGAGATCTACGCTGAGAAAGCAGCCTGTTTGCTGGCCGGCGTCACCGCGACCACCGCGGTCGCAGCCGCGCGAGTCGAGCTCGCGGAGGAGCTCGTCGACGATCTCCGCCGCCTCGACGCGCAGATCAAGGCGTCCCGCAAGCGGCTCGAGGAGGCTGTCGTCGCGTCGGGCACGAGCACCACCGAGGTGTTCGGTGTCGGCCCGGTCGTCGCCGCCACGGTCGTTGGCATCACCGGAGACATCCGCCGGTTCGCCAGTAGGGATCAGTTCGCCGCCTTCAACGGCACCGCGCCGATCGAGGTGTCCTCCGGCGACCGCAAGGTCTGGCGACTCCGGCGACGCGGGAACCGGTCGGTGAACCACGCCATCCACATGGCCGCGGTCACCCAGATCCGCCATCGCCGCAGTGACGGCCGCGCGTTCTACGAGCGCAAGCTCGCGGAGGGCAAGACCGGCAAGGAAGCGCTCAGAGCCCTCAAGCGCCGGATCAGCGACGCCCTCTACGTCCGGATGGTCGCCGACGCCAGACGTGCCAACGCGGAGAAGGCGGGCCCGGGAGGGCAAGCGGGGAACGACTCCGTCGCCAGCGCGGCCGGCTCTCACCCCGATACACCGGCTCTTCGGCCAAGCCACTCCCGGACCCGATCCAAGGCTACGAGCACCACGACGAGCGCCCGACGCTCGGGGGCCAGAACCCCGACCGCCGCCCGAAGAACTGCTTGACAAACAAAGAGGACTCGTTCTGTTGGACATGCTGCCTATCGAGATGCCAGACCTCATCGACTCAGGCGCCACCCCGTCAGGCCGCGCGCAGCACTCGGATTCTGAGGGACGGGAAGATTCCAGAACTCGCGAGGGACGAATCGCCGGTCGCGGCCCGTCGGTGCTTGGCAGCACGACAGGCTGGAAGGGGCCTGACCCCGAACGGTGGACTCCGGCCAGGACGAGCACGGCGATCAGTTACGACCGCGAATTTCGGTGAGGCGCGCTCAACCAGTCAGCGCAATCAGCTCCGTCAGTCTCTCACTCGGCTTGCGCCAGGCGAGGGACTTGCGTGGTCGGCCGTTGAGCTTGCGCTCGGCCTCGTCGAGGTCGGCCCTGCTGTAGACGCTCAGGTCGGCGCCCTTGGGGAAGAACTGGCGCAGCAGTCCGTTAGTGTTCTTGTTGGAGGGCCGCTGCCAGGGCGAGTGCGGATCGCAGAAGTAGATCTGGACGCCGGTGTCCACGGTGAAGTCGAGGTGGCGGTTCATCTCGGTCCCCTGATCCCAGGTGACCGAGCGCACGAGCTGGGCCGGGAGGCGGCCGATGGCGTGCGCCATGGCAGCGTTGACCGCCTCGGCCGTGCCCATCGGCAGGTGCAACAGCAGCAAGTAGCGGGATGTGCGCTCCACCAGCGTGCCGATGGCCGAGCCGTGTCTGGCGCCGATGATGAGGTCGCCCCCCCAGTGGCCAGGGACGGCCCGGTCGGCCGCCTCGGCCGGGCGCTCGGAGAGCATCACCATGTCGGGGATCCGCCCACGGCGCTCCTTGCCCGAACGCGAGCGTGGCCGGCGCTGGGCCCGCCCGGTGCGCAGGCACCTGAGGAGCTCCCGCCACAGAGCGCCTCTTCCCTGGACGAAGAGCGACTGGTAGATCGTCGTGGCCACGGGGAGGCTGCCCCTCAGTCATAGTCCAATCGCAGTAGGGATCCAGCAAGAGCACCGGCGGGCTAAGTGGTCCGCCGGTGCTCTTTCGCGTGAAGCGCACGCCTCGACGGCACGGTCCGGCAGAGCCTTCCCGGGGCCCTGAC
>JADDQY010000109.1 GCA_016781135.1 Actinomycetota bacterium | reverse complement strand
TTGACTGGGGGTCAAGAGGTCGGGAGTTCAAATCTCCCCAGCCCGACAAGAAAACCGCGGGTCAGGGCGTTGAACCTTGAGAACCGTTCTCAGGTTTCAGAGCCTGCACCACATCTGCACCACATGAGGTGCGAAGTTCGCTCGCTCGCGCGGCGTCGAGGACCGCCGCCGCGCCGCGAAGGTCGTCGGGGTAGAGGTGACTGTAGACCCGGAGGAACATGGCCGGGTCGTGCCCCAGGATCGCCGCGGCCGTCGTCACCGGGACGCCCTGCTGGGCCATCAGCGAGGCGCACGTGTGGCGCAACGTGTACGGCGTGACCCACTCTGGCAGCCCGGCATGTGCCGCAGCCGCGTCGAGCCGACGGCGGAAGTTGCGCAGACCGATCGGGCCGCCCATCGAATTGGCAAACACCAACGTCTCCGGTCCCGCGGGCCGGGTGACCAGCAGCCGCTCCAGCTCCTCGGCAACGAAGCGGGGGAGCGGGGGAGCGGGACGACCCTGGCCCTGTGCGTCTTGCCGTCGGTCGCGGTGATGCGGCCCCGGACCTCCACCGCACCCTCCTCGACGACCAGCTGCCCGAAGTCGTCGCGATGGCGGCGACGAAGGGCGAACGCCTCGTTGGGCCGCAACCCGCAGTAGGCGAGCACGAGCACGAGCACGCGGTAGGGCTCGGCCGCGTCGGCCAGGGCCTCCACCTGCGGGATGGTCAGCGCCTGCTTGGCCCGAGTAGGGCCGCGGCGTGCCACCTTCACCCCCGCCAGCGGGTTGCTCCGGAGAATCCTGGATTCCACGGCGCTGGAGAGCATCATGACGAGGAGCGTGCGGGCCGTGCGGGTGGCGGACGAGCCGAGGGCGCCTGCCCTCAGCGCCGCCAACCATTCCTCAACGTCGATCCGATGCAGCGTCGCCATCCGGCGGTCGCCGAGGTGCGGCAGGACGTGCACCCGGAGATGCTCTCGTATTGCACGAGCGTGTTCGCCGCCCGGTCGCTGTTCTCCACGGTCGGCCACCACCGGTCGTGCCACTGGCGGAGCGTGATCCGGCTCGCCTCGGGTTCCAGCCACTCGCCGCGGCGCTTGACCGTCTCTGTGACAGCGAGGAAGGCCACCGCGTCTCCCTTGCGGGCGAACGTCGCCGTCCGTTGACGGCCGGTCGGGTCGCGGTAGCGAGCCTCCCAACGGTTGGTGCGGGGAGCGCGTCGGATCGAGCCCATCAGCTCTTCCTCCTGGTCGACTTCTTGGGGGAGGAGGGCGGTCGGTGCTTGCGGGGGGCCGGTGGAGGCTGGTCGCCCTCGACGTCAGCCGGCTCGGCCTCGGTGAAGTGTGGCTCGTCCCCCGCGAGGTGGTCGAGCTCTCGTCCGAGCGCCGGCCCCTCCGCCGTCGTAGTGATCCGGAGATCCTCGCTGTCGACGCCGACCTCGAAGGCCACCAGGTGCTTGGCCCGGACCTCGAGGTCCTCGAGCTGGTTGGCCAGGGAGCGCAGCGAGGTCTGCCAGCGGCCCAGGTCGGCGAAGGACTGGCGCACCAGGGCGGCCGTCCGCTGGCGTGCAAGAGAAGCGACCCGCGCCTGGGCCTCGGTGAGCCCGTCGGGGCCGACTTCGTCCAGGAAGGCGTCGAGGCGCAGCACCAGCTGGGCCTGGCCCGCCTGCGCCTGGAGCTGGCCGGGCGTCCCCTGGCCCCGGGCAGCGTGGTGGTGCTCGACGAGGTGTCCCAGGTGTCGACCAGGGACGCTGCCACCGTGCTCGCCGCGGTGGCCACCACCCCGGGGGCCGAGCTGTGGTGCCTGGGCGACCCCCGCCAGTCCCAGGCGGTGGGGTCGGGCGGCCTGGCTGCCGAGGTGGCCCGCCTGGGGGCCGAGGGCCCCATCCCCGCCCCCGCCCTGGTGGTCAACCGCCGCCAGCGCCACGTGGCGGACCAGTCGGCGCTGGCCGAGCTGCGGGCCGGGCGGGCGGAGGCCAGCCAGGCCCTGCGCACGGAGCAGGGCTGGGAGCACGAGGAGCCCACGCCGGCCGCCACCCGGGAGGCCATGGCCGACGCGGTGGCGGTCGACGTCGAGCGCTCCGGCCCCGAGACGGTGGTGGCCCTGGCCGTGAGCCACGCCGACTGCGAGGACCTGGCCGACCGCATCCGGGCCCGCCTGGTCGCCTCCGGCCGCATCGCCGGGCCGGCGCTTTCCGGCCCGGGGTGGGGGAGCGGCCCCCAGCGCCGCTACGCGCGGGGCGACCGGGTCCTGCTCCACACCAAGCCGGGGTCGCCGGGGCTGCACAACGGGTCCACCGGCACCGTGGTGGCGGTGGCCGACGACGGCCTGCGGGTCGCCTTCGATGGCCACGGCGAGGTGGTGCTGGCCGCGGCGTTTGTGGCCGGCCGGCGGGGCGACGGCAACCCCAACTGTTCCCACGCCTGGGCCCGCACCATCGACGGGGCCCAGGGCGGCACCTGGGAGGCGGTGCACCTGCTGGGCAGTGCCTCCCTCGACGCCCTGGCCGGCTACACCGGCCAGAGCCGAGGGCGCGCCCCCACCACACCTGGAAGACCCGGCCCCTGGCCGTGGCGGAGCACGGCGGCGTGCCGGCCGACGACCGCAGCGCCGCTGAGGTGGTGCTGGCCGGGCTGTCGCGTGAGCCGGTGACCACCTTCGCGGCGCTCGACGACCCCTGGGTCCTCGACGGCCGGCTGGGCGCCGAGCGCGACGAGCACCTGGGCGTGCTGGCCGGCGCACCGCCCGATCAGCGCTCGTCACTGGACCTGGCCCGGCTGACGGCCGAGCACGCCGGGCGCGCCGTGCAGGCGGCCAGCGCCGACCTCGAGCGGGCCGAGGCCCATCTGGCCCGCTTCGGGCCGCTCGCCGCCCTGCGCCGCACTCTGCGCATGGAGCGCGATGATGCCGAGCACGCCGTGGCCCGGGCCCAACAGCGCCTGGAGGCGGCCCGGGCCGAGCGGCGGCGAAGCGAGGGCCGGGTGGCCGAGCTGGAGGCGGCCGAGGCCGAGCGGACTCGCTTCGTTGCCGACACGGCGTGGCGCCTCGAGCGCGTGCAGGCCATCAACAACCAGCTGGACCGCCACTGGAGCGCGGCCGTGCTCGCTGCGGTCCGCCAGGACGACCCGCTCGCATTCGGCGTCGGGCGCCTGCGGGCCGCCCGCGCCGTCGCCGCCCGTGACCTGGCCTCCTACCACGCCAGCCTTCCGCCCGACCGCCGCGCCGCCGTGACGCAGGCCGAGCGGGAGCTGGCTGACGCCCGGCATCGGCGGCGTCTCGCCCGCCGCGCCCTCGACGAGTGTCGCCGGCGGCTCGAGCTGGCGTCCGAGCGGCACTGGGGCCGGCGCGACAAGGAGGCGATGGCGCGGGCGGAGCGGGCACTGGCGAGCGCCGAGCACGCCGTCAGCGACGCCGCCCGAGCGGAGCACGACGCCCGAGGGCGCCTTGACGCTGAAGGGTCAAAGGTGCGCCGGAGGACCAAGGCCTTGGCCGCCACCGAGGAGCAGCGGGTGGAGCTGACGGGGGCGCTGGCCGAGCTCGACGCTGCCCTCGACGACACCCGGGCGAAGCGGGTGGAAGCGCTCGCCGCCGAGCCGATCGTCCCGCCGCACCTGGTCGACGTCGTGGGCGAGGCGCCCAGCGACCCACACGCCGCCAGGCCTGGTGGGGCCTGGCCTGGCGCATCGAGGCCTACCGCGACCGCCGTCCCGACGCCCTCGGCCACGAGGCCGACGGTGGCGTCATCGCGGCCATCGGGCCCCGTCCGGCCGCACGGTGGATGCCCGACGCGGAGTGGGACGACCTCGCCGGCCAGGTGCGCCACGGCCGGTCCCTGTTGGCGCTCGCCGCTGAGGCGAGCAATGCCGACGTCGACGGCGCATGGGGCGATGCGACGGCATGGGCCGAAGTCATCGAGGAAGCCGGGGCGCTCCTGAATTCCCAACGTGCGACGTGGACCGAGGTGTCGGAGGCGAGACGGGCATGAGGATCGGCTGGTAGTGAACGTCGCCCCTCGGCACGGCAAGCCGGTCATCGTCCGCTCGCAAGCGACGTTCTGGGCGCATGTTCTGTGCGGAATCGCGTGACTGCCGAGCGCGCGTAACGGGAGATATCTTGCGTGTTCGAACTCCCTGAGTAGTGTTCGGCACCTGGGCGGTGGAGAACCCGTTCCAGAGCGGCGACCACGAGCACCACGAGCACGTGGGCGACGGGGCGGTGTTCGTGGCCAAGCCCCGCAAGGCGGGCCAGGGCCTGTGGCCCTTCGAGAAGCTCAGCTTCACCAACACCGCCGACGGCGAGCTGGGCGACTTCCTCCTCGGCTTCGGCCAGGACCGCGCCGGCGAGGTCTACGTGTTGACCTCCGACCACCACGGGCCCCACGGCAACAGCGGCAAGGTCTACAAGATCATCCACCCGAGCGGGAGGGACCGCTCCGGGCGACCGGTGCCTCCCGGGCGGGCCCGGAGGTAGGGGCCTCGGCATCGCGCGGCGATAACCTCGTCCCGGGTACGACGGCTCCCTCGTGCCCGAGACGCGGGCATGTCATGCAGCGGATGAGGGCCGTCCCGGACAGCAAAGTTGCAGTGGACGATCTGAGGCCACGAGACGGCAGCGCACCACTCGAGGCGAGCCGTATTCCGGCTGTGGAGCGTGCCGGGGGAGGGAGAAGGCCGTGACGGGCGCCGACCAGACAGAGAGCGAACTCCTACGCCCATCACCCCGGGTCGGCGCCTGGTTAGTCGGGGCCCGGGGCGCGGTTGCCACCACCGCCCGGCTCGGCGCGGCGGCCGTCGCCGCCGGCCTGGCTCCCCCCACCGGCCTCGTTACCCGTCTCCCCGCCTTCCGGGACGTCCCGCTCCCGGAGCTCGACCAGCTTGTCTTCGGCGGCCACGACCTCGCCGACACGCCGCTTATCAAACGTGCCGACGCGCTGGCCGAGACGGGGGTGATCCCAGCGACGCTGCCCCGCGCCGTCGAAGAGGAGCTCGAGGCGACCGACTTTGAGATTCGCCCGGGGATCGGCCCCGACGACACCGAGCGACCGCGGGAGGCAATCGCAAGGGCACGCCGGGACATCGAGGGGTTCGTCGAGGCCCACGGGTTGGCCACGGTCGTGGTCGTGAACCTGGCGTCCACCGAGCCCCCGGCGCGCGCACACCCCGCCCACGCTACCCTTGACGCGCTCGACGAAGCCCTCGACACCGGCTTGGCCGTCCTCCCCCCGAGCTCCCTCTACGCCTACGCCGCCCTCGACGCCGGCTGCTCGTTCGTCGACTTCACTCCCTCTACGGGCGTACGCCTCCCCGCCCTCGAGGCACTCGCCCTGCGCCGCGGCGTCGCCCACGCCGGCCGGGACGGCAAGACGGGCGAGACGCTGGTGAAGAGCGCGCTCGCGCCCCTCTTCGCCTCCCGCAACCTCCGCGTCCTGTCCTGGGCTGGGACCAACCTGCTGGGCGGGGGCGACGGGGCAGCCCTGGCCGACCCCGACCGGCGCCGGAGCAAGCTCGACTCGAAGGCGCGAGCACTAGGGGCGATACTCGGCTACCAGCCCGACGCGCGGATCGGGATCGAGCACGTCGCCGACTTCGGCGAGTGGAAGACAGCGTGGGACCACATTTCCTTCGAGGGCTTCCTGGGGACGAGGATGCGGATGCAGTTCACCTGGGAGGGGTGCGACTCGGCCCTGGCCGCCCCACTCGTCCTCGATCTCGCCCGACTGGTCGCCTCGGCACAGGCAGCCGGCTACCGAGGGGGCATCAGTGAGCTCGCGTTCTTCTTCAAGGACCCGTGGGGCTCGCAAGAACACCGCCTCGCGCCGCAGTTCGAGGCGCTGTGCGAGTGGGCTGGTGGGCTCGCGACGAGAGCGTGACCACCCTCCCCGCACCCCGTGCCGTCGCCGAGCTCCTCCGGCTCCCCGCTGTCCTGACCGTTCCGGGCGACTCTCTCCTGGGCGCCGCGGCAGCAGGAACCCGGCGGGAGGCACCACACACCGTCGGCCTAGCGCTGTCCTCTTCCCTCCTCTATCTGGCCGGGATGGCACTGAACGACTACGCCGACCGCGAGGTCGACGCACTGGAGCGACCGCACCGGCCGATCCCCTCCGGCAGGGTAGAGCCCCGCTTCGCGCTGCGGCTGGCCCAGGCCCTGACCGCCGCGGGCATCGTCATGGCCCGGCTCGCCGGCGGCAGCCGCGCGCTCCGGGTCGCCGGGCCCCTCGCCGGCGCCGTGTGGAGCTACGACCTGGTGTTGAAGGGCACGCCCGCCGGCCCGCCCGCCATGGCCACGTGCCGATCCCTCGACGTCCTGCTCGGTGCCGGCACGCTCCGTCCTGCGCTGGTCCCCGCAGCGCTCGTCGGTGGTCACACCCTGGCAGTGACCGCGGTCAGTCGGCACGAGACGACAGGTGGCGCGCCCCGAACCGCTCGCGTCGCGGCCGTGGTCGCCGCAGGTGTCACCCTCGCCGCGGCGGGGTTCGCCGCTCGGCGCCTTGCCGGCCGCCACACCGGGAGCGTCGTACCGGTCACGGCCACCCTGGTGGCGTACGCCACGTCGTTCGGCGGAGCGGCGGTCGCCGCCGCTCGCGAGCCGACTCCAGAGCGACTGCAGCGAACGGTGGGCGCCGGTGTGCTCGGGCTCATTCCCCTCGAATCGGCCCTCGTGGCTGGCGCCCGCCGCCCAGGTTCGGCGGCGGTGCTGGCCTCCCTCTGGCCGATCGCCCGGCGACTCGCCAAGAAGCGGTCGGTGACGTGACCCATCCCCCTGGGTCGTCGGCTCGGCTGCGGTACAGCTACGTCACCAACGGGCTCGCCGACCATCGCATTAACGACGCGCTCGAGTTGCTGGCCGAGGCAGGCTACGTGGGCGTCGCGTTGACCCTCGACCACCATCATCTCGACCCGTTCGCCCGCGACCTCGCCGCCCGCGTCAGTGGGCTGCGTCAACGCCTGGACGAGCTCCGGCTCGCCGTGACGATCGAGACCGGCGGCCGGTTCGTTCTCAACCCCCGCCGCAAGCACGAGCCGACCCTCCTGTCCGACGACGGCCGCAGTCGTCGCCTCGCGCTCCTCCACCGAGCCCTCGCGATCGCCGCCGACCTCGGGGCCGAGGCGGTGTCGTTCTGGTCGGGCGCTGCACCACCGCTCCTCGACGAGGCGGAGGCCTGGCGCCGATTGGTCGACGGATGCGCGGACGTGGTCGCAGAGGCCGAGCGCCGGGGGGTGCTGCTGGGCTTCGAGCCCGAGCCGGGGATGCTCGTCGACCGCCTCGACGGATGGGAGCGGCTAGCGTCCGAGCTGGGGCACCCGCCGGGCTTCGGGATCACGCTCGACCTGGGCCACTGCCAGTGCCTGGAGGACGAGCCCGTCGAGGCTTGCGTTCGGCGGGCGGGATCCCAGCTCGTCCACGTCCACGCTGACGACATGCGACGCGGGGTCCACGAACACCTCGACTTCGGGGAGGGCGAGGTTGACTTCCCGCCTGTGCTCGCCGCGCTCATCGAGGTCGGCTACGAAGGCCTGGTCTCTGTCGAGCTGTCCCGCCACAGCCACGTCGCCCACCACGTCGTGCCCCGCGCCATCCAGTTTCTCCGGGCCGCGGAGCTGGAGGGAGGGGGCAGGCGACCGTGACCCTCGAGGAGCTCCGAGCGGCGCTCGACGCCCGACTCGTCCCTGAGGCGAGGAGGTGGCTCGCCGAGTCATTGGCCGCCGTCCGGCGGGATCCCTCGCAGATCCGGCTCCGCTTTCCCGCCGCGGGCCGCCATTTGGGCCGAGGGGCGGTGGTCAACCACGCCTCGTCCGACGAGCAGGTGCCGCGCTGGACCATGGACCAGGCTGGCCGCGTCCTGCTGCTCGCCGAGCTGGGCGACCGCGTCGTCGACGAACTCGACGAGCTGTACCGCTACGGCGACGCCGACGAGCAGCGCGCGATCGTGGCCGGCCTGCACCTGCTGCCTATCGGGGGCCGAGGCCTGCCGCTGGTGGTGGAGGCGCTCCGGTCGAATGACGCCAGGCTGGTTGCTGCCACCGTCGGTCCGTATGGCAGCGCCCGGCTGCCTGACCACCTGTTCCGCCACGCGGTGCTCAAGTGCGTGTTCGTGGGTGTCCCCCTCGCCGCCGTCCATGGACTCGATCGGCGCGCTGACTCCGAACTCGCGCGCATGCTCGCCGGCTACGCCCTCGAGCGGGTGGCGGCCGGGCGAGACGTCCCGGCCGACGTCTGGGCCGTCGTGCACCGCTTCGATCCCTGGGAGGAGCTGGCCGCGATCAAGGCGGAGATGAAAGCGCCCCGGGCCGCGCCGCGTGCGGCGGCTCGCCGAGCGCTGGCCGCCCTGGCCGCAGAGAGAAGGAGGAGCTGAGTGCGGATCTTCGAGCCTCACGCCCACATGACCTCGCGCACGACCGACGACTACGAGACGATGGCGGCCGCCGGTGTGACCGTGATCGTCGAGCCCGCGTTCTGGCTCGGACAGCCGCGCACTTCGCTCGGCTCCTTCGTCGACTACTTCAACTCGCTACTGGGCTGGGAGCGGTTCCGGGCGTCGCAGTTCGGGGTCGCTCACCACTGCACGCTGGCGCTCAACCCAAAGGAGGCGAACGACGACGGACTGCGCCGCGAGGTCCTGGCTGTGCTTCCCCGGTACCTCGCCAAGGACCGCGTCGTCGCCGTGGGCGAGGTTGGGTACGACTCGATGACGCCTGAGGAGGACGAGGCCTTCGCCGCGCAGCTCGCCTTAGCCCTCGAGCATGACCTGCCCGTCCTGGTTCACACGCCCCACCGAGACAAGCTGGCGGGGACACGCCGATCACTCGACGTGATCAGGGAGTCCGGGCTGCCACCCGAGCGCGTCCTGATCGACCACAACAACGAGCTGACGGTCCGGGAGGTGAAAGAGAGCGGCTGCTGGCTCGCCTTCTCGATCTACCCCGACACGAAGATGGACGAGGATCGGTTCGTGCGGATCGTCGACGAATACGGCACCGAGCGGATGCTCGTCAATTCAGCTGCGGACTGGGGTCGCAGCGACCCGTTGAAGGTGGTCAAGACGGCGGCGGCGATGATGGAAGCGGGGCGTAGCGAGGACGAGGTCGACCAGGTCGTGTGGCGTAACCCGGTCGAGTTCTTCGCCCAGAGCGGTCGGCTCGAGCTCGACGTCGAGCGGCCCGCTGCGCCCGCCACCTTTGCCGGGAACTCGATCCTGCGTGGCGAGCGCCCGGCCTGATGTCGATCACCCATCCGAGCGGGGACAGGCTCCACATCGGCTACTGCAGCAACGTCCACGCCGGGGAGGACGTGTCGGCGATCGTCGATCAGCTCCACCGCTTCGCCGGCCCCGTGCGGCGGCGGTTGGAATGGCCACGGCTGGCCGTCGGGCTGTGGCTGCCGGTCACCGCCGTGGGCGAGCTGCGGGACCCGGCGAGGCTGGACGAGCTCCGGGGGGCACTGGCGGACGAGCAGCTCGAGGTCGTGAGCCTCAACGGTTTCCCCTATGAGGCCTTCCACGCGCCCGTGGTGAAGCACGCCGTCTACCGCCCCAGCTGGGCCGAGCCGACGCGCCTCTCCTACACGCTTGAGCTCGCCGCCCTGCTCCACCGCCTCCTCCCCGCCGACGCCACGAGCGGAAGCATCTCGACCCTCCCTTTCGGCTGGCGTTACCCGTGGACCCCGGAGATGACGGCAACTGCCCGGGGGGCCCTGAGCCAGCTGGCGGACGGCCTGGCTCGGCTAGCGGACGAGCACGGTCGGGCGGTGCGGGTGGCCCTCGAGCCGGAGCCGGGGTGCGTCATCGAGACGACCGGGCAGGCGGTCGAGGCGCTCCGCGACCTGAGGCCGGAGTGGATCGGCTTGTGCGTGGATGCCTGCCACCTCGCCGTCCAGTTCGAGGACCCCGCGCCGTCGTTGGCAACCGTCGTGGCCGATGGGGTGCCTGTCGTCAAGGCCCAGCTGTCGTGCGCGCTGCGGACCAGCGGGACCGACGCCGCCCAGACTCTCGCTCCCTTCGTGGAACCCCGGTTCCTGCACCAGGCGCGCCAGCAGGTAGACGGCCGCGTGGCGGGCGTCGACGACTTGGACGATGCCCTTCGGGGAGGCCTCGCAGCCGCAGGCGAGTGGCGCGTCCACTTCCACGTTCCCGTCCACGCCGACCCCGACCGGACGACGCAGGCCGAGCTCGTCCAGACCATCGCCGCCCTCGTTCATGCCAAGCACCCGCTGACCACTCACCTCGAGGTCGAGACGTACACCTGGTCGGTGCTCCCCGGCCGTGCCCGGCCCAGGGACGAGGAGGACCTCGTGGAGGGGATCACCAAGGAGCTCGCCTGGGTCGCCGACGCCATCGAGGACAGCTTGGAGGAGAAGACATGACACGGCCCCTGCTCGTCCTCGACGTAGTCGGCCTGACCCCGCGGCTGCTGTCGCACATGCCGCGGCTGTCGGCTCTGGCCGCTGACGGCTTCAAGGCCGGGCTGTCGACCGTGCTCCCAGCGGTCACGTGCTCAGCGCAGGCGACGTTCCTCACCGGCATCCCACCGTCGGACCACGGCATCGTCGGAAACGGATGGTACTTCCGGGACCTGGGGGAGGTCCTACTGTGGCGCCAGCACAACGCGCTGGTGGGAGGGGAGAAGGTCTGGGACGCCGCTCGCGCCCGCGATCCCAGCTACCGCGTGGCGAACGTCTGCTGGTGGTACGCCATGGGCGCCAGGACCGAGCTGACGGTCACGCCGCGGCCCGTCTATCACGCCGACGGCCGGAAGTCCCCCGACTGCTACACGGTGCCGGCAAGCCTCCACGACCGCCTGACCGAGCGGTTCGGCCCGTTCCCGCTGTTCAGGTACTGGGGGCCGAACGCCGGCATCGCCTCCTCGCAATGGATCGCGGCAGCGACCGAGGACATCCTGCGGCGCGATCGGCCCGATCTCACCCTCGCCTACCTCCCGCACCTCGACTACGACCTGCAGCGCTACGGGCCAGGCGGGCCGGAGGCCCGAGCCGCTGCTGAGGCGATCGACGAGGTCGCCGGGGGCTTGGTTGACGCCGCCCGGGAGCAGGACGTGACGGTCATGGTGGTCTCCGAGTACGGCATCACGCCGGCGAGCCAGCCCGTCGACATCAACCGGCACCTGCGCCGCGCCGGGCTGCTGGAGGTGTACCGCCAAGCGGGCATGGAGTACCTGGACCCGTGGACGTCATCGGCCTTCGCCGTGGCGGACCACCAGATCGCCCACGTCTACGTCCGCGAGGCCTCCCTCGTCGGCAAGGTCCGCGACCTCCTCGCGGAGTTGGCCGGCGTCGCTGAGGTCCTTGACGGGGACACGAAGGCGATTCACGCCCTCGACCATCCGAGGGCGGGCGAGCTCGTCGCCGTGGCGGAGCCCCACGCCTGGTTCACCTACTACTACTGGCTCGACGACGATCGTGCCCCCGACTTCGCCCGCACGGTGGAGATCCACCGCAAGCCCGGATACGACCCCGCCGAGCTGTTTATGGATCCCGCCGACCGCTATGCGAAGGCCCGGGCGGCGCTGGCTCTCGCCCGAAAGACGCTCGGGTTCCGCTACACGATCAATGTCGTCCCCCTCGACCCGTCACCGGTCCGGGGCTCCCACGGACGCCTTCCCGCCGACCCGGCCGACGGCCCCGTCCTCTTGTGCTCCGACCGGGCCTTTGCCTTCGACCGCCTGGCGGCGACGGACGTGAAGGGCTTCATCCTCGAGATCGGCGGGGTGGGAGGGACGGGATGACAGCGGCCGCCTTGGCCGAGCTCCTGCGTGACAGCACGGACCTGGTGGCCGGGCCCCTGCGGGCCGAGGTCGCCACCCTCCCCGAGCAGGTCCGGCCGGTCGTCGCCCACCACTTCGGCTGGCGAGGACCGCACGACCCACATGGCGCGCTCGGCGGTTGGCAAGGCGGTGCGCCCCGCCCTCGTGCTGCTCTTGGCCGCCGCGGCGGGCGCCCCGCTGGAGGTCGCTGTGCCCGGAGCCGTGGCGGTCGAGCTGGTGCACAACTTCTCCCTGCTCCACGACGACGTCATGGACGGCGACCGCTCCTGGCGGCACCGACCCAGCGCCTGGGTAGTCTTCGGTGAACGACTCGCCCTCCTGGCCGGCAGCGCCCTCCTCGTCCGCAGCCAGGTCTGCGTGCTGTCGGCGCCGTCCGGGCCCGCTGCCGCTCGCCGACTCGAGCGTACGGTGCAGGACCTGATCGAGGGCCAGGCGCTCGACCTCGCGCTGGAGTCGAGCGGCGGTGCGAGCTTCGACCTATGGCTGCGGATGGCCGAGCGCAAGACCGCCGCCTTGGTCTCGACGTCGGCTGCGCTCGGCGCCGTGCTCGGCGAGGGCCCTGGAGCACTGGTCGACGCCCTGTCCTCGTTCGGGCGCGCCGTCGGCCTGGCGTACCAGGCCCTCGACTACCTCCTCGGCATCTGGGGGGACCCCCTCGCTCACCGGAAAGCCCGCCACCTCCGACCTTCGCCGGGGCAAAATGACGCTTCCCGTCGTCACCCTCGCTTGAGCAAGGCGGGGCCGTAGCAGAGGAGTTAGCAGAGCTCCTGTCCGCGCCGCAGCGCAGCGACGGCGACATCGCGCGGATGGCCGGGCTCGTCGAGCGCGCCGGCGGCCGAGCCGCCACCGAAGCCGCCGCGGCCGCCTGGGTGGCCGAGGCCCTCGACGTTGTGGGTAGCGCGGCCATCGGTGACCCGGTGGCCGACTGTCTGTGCCGTGTTGCCCGCGCCAGCGGGAGCCGCCGGCGATGACGGCCGGTGGGCGGTGGGTGTCGGGGGGGTCGAAGGGAGGGCGAGGCGACAGTCACGACGTCGAGGTAGTGGCCGTCGACGGCGCCGGGGAACCAGTGGCGAGCATGTCTCGCCGGGTTGCTCACTGGTCGCCGGGGGTGCCTCACCTCGCTGTCTCAGTACAGCTCGTCAACCCAGCCGGGCGCTGGCTGCTCCAGCGTCGAGCCGAATCTAAGAGGCCACGCGGATAGGCGGCTCATCCCGTCCATCGGTCTCGCCAATCGATGAGCTTGGCAGTGAGCAAGAGTGTGCTGCGAGGACGGGACCTGGAGGGCGCTCGACTCCCCGGCCCTGCATCGAGAGCTCAAGCCCGCCGGCCTCGTGTACCACGCCGCGCTGCGGGCCGAGAGCGAGACGCGCCTCGGGGTGGTGTGGGTGGACCGCAACGGCCAAGCCGACATCCTCGGCGTGCCGAAGGAACTGGTCGAGCACTACTCCAAGCGCAGCAGAGCGGTGGAGGCCGAAGCCCGGGCCAGGATCGCCGAGTCCGAGATCATCCTCGGCCCCAGCCTCTCGCCCCGGGAGCGCCGGCGCACCTACGAGCGGGCCGTGCTCGACACCCGAGACGCCAAGGACCGGCTCGGCGGGCTCCGGCCGGGCTCGCCAGCGCCGAGGACGCCCGTTGCTGGGTGGAGCGGGTCGCCGACGAGGTGCTCGCCCATCCGACCGTGGTTCACCTAGTCGCTCCCGGCCACGAGGTTCCCGAGGACCTGCGTCGCCGAGACGGGCGCTCGGTCTACGAGGCCCACGGAGCGCCCCGCTACTCGACGCTCGCCACTCTCGCCACCGAGCAGCAGGTGCTCGACTTAGTGCTCGCCGGCAGGCAGGACGGGGGGTGGCCAGCGCCTCGACCACCGAGACCACCATCGACGATGCGAACCTCGGCGAGGACCAGGCCGAGGCCGTACGCCGGCTGTGCCTTGGCGGTGAGGCGGTGACCACCCTCGTCTGCCCCGCTGGCGCCGGCAAGTCTCACACCATGGGCGCCACCGCCCAGGCGTGGGAGGACTGCGGCATTGCGGTGCGGGGCCTGGCCGTCTCGCCGCCGCCGTGCTCGAGTTCGAGGCGGACATCGCCTCGGAGACCATCGCCAAGTTCCTCTTCGAACACGACCGCCCTGAGGGCCCGAGCGAGCAGTGGCGCCTGCGCCGGGGCGAGGTCCTGGTCGTGGACGAAGCGGCGATGGTGGCGAGCGCTGATCTGGCCCGGTGGTGGTACTGGCCAACCAGGCCCAGGCCAAGGTGGTGCTGGTAGGCGACCACCGCCAGCTCGGGGCGGTGGAGGCCGGCGGCCGGTTCCGCCTGCTGGCGGCCGAGACAGAGGCGGCCGAGTTGACCGCCGTGCGTCGGTTCCACGCGGCCTGGGAGCGGGGGGCCAGCCTGCGCCTGCGTGATGACGACACGACCGTCATCGAGGACTACCTCGAGCACGGCCGAGTGGTGGGCGGCGAGGGTCGGTCATGGTGGAGGAGGCTTCGTTCGCTGGCAGCTGACCCGGGCCCGGGGAGAGTCGGTGGTGGTCTGTGCGGCCGACCACGCCACCGTGGATGAGCTGGCAATGCGAGCGCGGGCGTCCCGAGTGGCCGCCGGCGAGGTCGACGCCGAGGGCGCGGTCGCCGGGAACCGCGTCGTGGGGGTGGGCGACGAGGTCGTCACCACCCGCAAGGACCGGCGGCTCGTCACATCTCGAGGGGGGTGGGTCCGAAACGGGGATCGCTGGCAGGTGCTGGCCTGTCACCGTGACGACAGCCTGCTGGTGGAGGACCTGGCCGGGCGAGGACGAGTGGAGCTCCCGGGGGACTACGTCCGAGACGAGGTGGCCCTGGCCTACGCCGTGACCATCCACAAGGCCCAGGGCCTCACCGTGGACCGCTCCATCCTCCTGGTCGACGAGCGCACCAGCGGCGAGGGCCTCTACGTGGGCATGAGTCGGGCCGGACCTCCAACGTGGCCTTGGCGATCTGTGGCGAGGACGACGCCGAGCACCGACCAGCTGAACCCGCTCCCGGCCCGGCTGACGTGCTGGTGGCCGCCATGGCGCGAGGCGGCGCCTAAATCTCGGCACTGGAGGTCCTCCGAGACGCTTTCGCCCGCTCGGAGTCGCTCGCCACCCTGGCACCTCGCCTGGCCAACCTCAACGCCTGGATTGCCAAGGAGATGCCGCCCGATCGATCCCAGGAGCTGAGCCGGGCCACGGAAGCACTCGATCAGGCCCGCCACTACTGTCGGCCAGGCAGCCTGACGCGAGCCAGGCGGGAGGACCGGCGGCGCCTGGAGGAGGCTGAGGCCCGCTATGCCGCCGCCTGCTCGGAACAGGGACGCCGCGAGGACTGGCTCGCCGAGCACGGCGAGCTGTTGGCCTACCGGGACCAGCTCACCGCGGCCGTGACTGAGCCCCGCAACGAGCTCGGCTTCAGGGTCGCGATCGCCTCACCCGAACACCTCCTACGCGTCATCGGTCCCGTCCCTGCAAGCGCCGAAGCCATCCGGTTGTGGACCAGCATGGCCGGCCGCATCGAGTCTTACCGCGAGGAATGGGGTGTCGAGCCCGACCGACTACGGGAACGACCTCACGACGTCGTGCAGGAGGAGGCTTGGGAGGCGGCCGTACGGAGCGCGAGTTGCTTTCACGAGTGGCGACACGTGCCCAGGAGCGGAGCCTTGATCACGGCCGCGAGCTCGGCTGATGAGGCGCAGCAGCGCAACCCACGGGCCAAAGGCCTTTTCGCTCAGGCGGCGCCTTGGCCGCTGCTGAAGAAGTCCCAGATGAGGCTGGTGGCGTCCACGGCACCGTTGGCGGGACCGAGACCGGTGGCGAACCAGGTGTGCCCCCCTCCCTCGACGGCGACGAGCTTGACCTCGGCCCCGTCGGGACAGCCCGTCCAGGTCAGCGTGGTCACCAGGCCGTCGGTCTCCTCCTCGGGACCAGCAGGGCAGCCGTTGAGAGCTGCCCAGTGCTCGGCCACGGCCAGCGTGGACGGAGCTGGCTGGGTAGCCACGCCCTCAGGCCAGACGAGCCCACCTTTGTAGGGGACAAGCTGGTCCTCGGTCCCGTGGATCTCGATGACCGGCACACTCTGATCTGGTTGGCACCGGTCGAGGATCATGGCTCCGGCCACGGAGCCCCCCCAGCGATCTGTCCCGGCCGCTCGCAGGCGAGGCGGTAGGCCATCATCGCTCCGGCCGAGACGCCGGTGGCGTACACCCGCTCAGGATCGGCGTCGTGCTCGGACACGAGGCGATCGATGAGCTGAGAGAGGAACGCAACGTCGTCGACGCCGCTCGTGGTGCCGCTCGCACAGCAGAACCCAGCGTTCCAGGTGAGATCCAGCCCTTCCGGGTAGGCGGCGATGAAGTTGCCGATGCTGGCCTGCCGGTCGAACTCGGTGGCGCCCACCATGTTCTCGGCGGAGTTGCCGACGCCGCCGAGCACCAGCACCAGCGGTGGCCGGCTCCCGGCCTCGAGGGTGGTGGGCGCGAACACCCGGTAGGTACGGAGTTGTCCGTCGACCGTCAGCTCCCCCTGCTGGACGGCGGGCCTCAGCGGCGAATCCGGGGGGGAACCATCACCGCAGGCGACCAGCGCCACTGCCGCGACGGTCATTGCCACTCGCAGAGCCCTCATCTGTCCGCCTGAGGCCGCTCGCCGGTACCGAGCAGGTCATCAGTGTGGCGGCTGGCCTCGTCCGATGCGGCGAACCTCGGCTCGGAACGCTCTTGAGCAGGCAGCCGCTCTATGGGTGAGACCTCGGTGGCACCAGCGCCGGCTCGGATGCTCGACACTAGCTCCGCGACCACCCACAGACAGCGAGACTGACGACGAGCAGCGACGGGCCGCCCCGAGCCCCACTGCTCCCCATCACCACCGCTCGCCACCGAGGACTACACCTGTACTGATCTCGACCGCACGCCGCCCGGTTGAGGGGCGCCATCAGGGCTCGTGGTCAGGTCGGCCTTCGTCCGAAAACAAGGGGATGGCGGCGACGGCGGCGATGCCGGCGCCGACACCGAAGGCGATGAGGGCGCTCTGGAAGCTAGCGGCGAGGAGCAGCTGGAACAGCAAGCTCCCGGCACCGAAGCCCACGAAGAGGGTGAAGACGTTGAAGCCCATTGCCTGGCCCCGGTTGGCCGACAGCTGAGTGACGATCCCGGCCAAGAGTGGCTGGGTCAGGTCGTAGCCAAGGGAGAGAACCCCGACGATGACGGCGGCAACGACCACCGGACTCGAAGGTACGAGCAGCAGTGCCGAAAGCGCCCCGATGGCCAGCCCCAAAGGAATGAGCCTCGAGCGGCCCCGGCGGTCGGCGAGGCGGCCCACCGTCGGTCCGAGCAGGAACCCGGGCACGCCGTAGGCGAGCACGGCCAGTCCGATGCCCGCCTCTGACAGCCCGTGGCGGGTCACGAAGTAGAGGCCGAGCCAGGTGTAGATGCCGGAGTGGAGCACGCCGTTGATGAGGACGTAGGCGTAGGTCCGCTGCGCCCGCCCGTCAGCCAAGAGGTTCCGGTAGCCCCCGATGACGTCCCGCAGCCTGCGCCGGGTGCCCGTCGCTCCCGCCAGCAGCTCCCGCTGCCGCCACAGCAGCGCCAGGACAGCGAGCCCGGCGGCGGAGACGGCCAGGAAGAGGCCGCGCCAGCCCACCACAGGCTCGAGGAGGGCGCCGAGGCTGGACCCAAAGGCGGTGCCACCGGCCATGGCGCCGAAGAGCCAGCCCAGGGCGTGGCCCCGCCGGCGGTAGTCGAAGCGGTCGCCGATGAGGGCGAGGGAGATGGGGACCACGCCGCTGGCGCCGACTGCGGTCACGAGCCGGGCGGCCACGAACGGCCCGGCGCCCTCGGCCAGCGAGGAGAGGGCGGTGAGCACGACAAAGGCGGTGAGGGAGCCGAGGATCACGGTGGCCCGGCCGAGGCGGTCCGACAGGGGCCCCCAGACAAGGGTCATCGCTCCGTAAGGCAGGAGGTAGGCGGGGATGGCCAGGCCAACGGCATCGGTGGATGCGCCGAAGAGGTGGGCGAGGCGGGGAATGAGCGGGGCGATCATGAACGCCTGGAAGAACACGAGGAACGTGGCCGCAGCGAGGAGCCGCAAGAGACGCTCGCTCTGGGTGCCGGAGAGGCGCTGCTGACCGTCGCCGTCGGCAGTGGCTGGTTCGGCTGGCGTCTTCGAGCTCAACCCGTTCCGCCTTTCTTCGATGGGAAAATCGTGGAGTGGATGGAGCGCTCCTTTGGCGCGCACGAACACAACGTCGGGCTTGTCGTCGGGCGACAAATCGACTTCGACCGAGTCGTCAGTGGCTTCCCGCAGGTGGTCGTCGAAGACTTCCCTGCCTGGTCGCTCGGTCGACAGAGGCCTCTCTCGGCCGAGTGCTCGTGAGCGCTCCCGGCGGCGCGAGCGCAGCCGCCAACCGGCTGGTCGAGCCGGGAGGAGAAGGCGCCGATGGCCTCGAGGCAGCGAGCGGGATCGGTCAAGGGCGCGTCATGGCCAGAGCGCGTCCAGGCCTCAACGCTCAGCAGGGTGTAGCGAGCGGCGAGCTCTCCCAGGAAGCCGAGGCCAACGACGCCGTCGCTCCTGCCGGCTACGAGGTGCACGGGCACCTTGACCGCATCGAGCCACCCCGCGGCCGGGGCATCGAGGACGACGCGACGGAGAGTTCCGGTGTAGGACGCCCAGGAGTGGCGGACCCCGCCTCGAGCGACGGCGCAGGCAGGTCGGGGCGGCTCAGCTGGGCGAGGCGAGCGGCGAGCCCGGGGCGCTGGCAGCACAGCCACGCGCACAGGCGATGGGTGAGCGGGGTGTCGAGCGCGAACAACCGGGTCAGCAGCCCGAGGCCCGGCAGGTGGGCTTTGGCGTGGTGGCGGTCTCGGTAGAGGGGTGGGCCGAAACCAAGGATGCCCGCTACAAGGGCAGGGTGGCGGGCGGCCAGGCGAAGCGCCACCAGGCAGCCGGTGGAGTGGGCCATCACGACGGCGGGACGCTCTACGCCGACCTGGTGGAGGGTCGCCGCCAGGGCGTCGGCGTGAGCGTCAGGTCCGTAGTCGCTGTCTGGGCGGGGCGACGAGGCGAAGCCGAGAAGGTCGGGCACGACGAGCAGGGCGTGGTCGGCAAGCTCCTCGTAGTGGGCGCCCCAGTACAGGTTGGAGCCGGCCAGGCCGTGCACGAGCAGGAAGGCATGGTCGCCAGCGCCGAGGGTCCGCACCGCCAGGCTTACCTGGTGCACCTCTCCCTGCGGAGCAGACCAGGCGATCGCTCGCCTGCGCCGGCCAGCCCGGCTCGCTGACGCCGACAGGGCGACGCCGAAGAATGCCACCACCAGGACCACGAGCGCCCGCCGGGGCTGTAGGCCCGTGGGGCCCGAGGCGAACAACATCCGGCTGCGAACACCGTCGCCTCGGGCCCCGGTCGAGTCGGTCAGGCGGCGAGGCGACGGCACTCGTCGGCGGCACGCCGGCACGCCTCGGCGCACTGGCGCATGAGCTCGTCGTCGTACTTCTCGCACTCCGATGCACAGGCGTCGCACGCATCGGCGCACAGCCGGCACAGCTCGGCGTAGTACTTCGACCCACGGGCCATGAGCGGCAGGCAGGCGGCGCACAGCGTGGCGCAGTCCAGGCAGAGCTTGGCGCACTCGGCCATCTCCGCCATGGCGCTGTCGATGCAGTGCCGGGCGCACGCCTCACACGCGCTGATGCACTGGGCGCAGGCGTCGCTGCAGGACTTCACTCGCTCGTTCAAGATCGCAGTAGCCATCAGGGTCGTACCTCTCTCTGTTGTCGTGGTCATCGGTTCTGGAATCGGACCTTCTTCGGGGACCACGACTGGCAGGCGATCCGCGGCCGCACCAGCCATGGTCCCCCCTTGCTCACGTCGCGATCGCCACCTCCTTGGGGTCCTTGGGCGCCTCGGTGCGCCCCACGCTGGAGATGGCGTCGAAGAGCAGGGAGGGCCGGCCCCCGATGGAGTTGACGAAGATGGTGGTCACGCTGGCCGCCATGGCCACCATGGCCCACACCGGGTAGACGAGGCCGGTGGTGGCCGCGGGGATGCCGATCCCGTTGAACAGGAAGGCGAGCGCCACGTTCTGGCGCGTGGTGCGGTAGCTGCGGCGGCTGATGTCCCGAGCGGTGAGCACCGCGCTCACCTCGTTGCCCACGATGATGATGTCAGCCGACTCCATGGCGATGTCGGTCCCGCCACCCATGGCGATCCCCACGTTGGCCTGCATGAGGGCGGGGGCGTCGTTGATGCCGTCGCCCACCATGGCCACCTTGTGGCCGCGCTGCTGCAGTCGGCGCACGATCTCGGCCTTCTCCTCGGGCAGCACCCCACCGTGGGCCTCTTCGATGCCCAGCTGCGAGGCCACCCGCCGAGCCGCCACCTCGTTGTCGCCGGTCACCAGGACAGGGATGAGCCCGGCGTCGCGCATCGCTCCCACCGCCTGCTTCGCGTCAGCCCGCAGCTCGTCGCCCAGGGCCAGCACCCCCAGAGCTCGTCCCTGGCGGCTGACGCCGATGACGGTCCGCCCGGCCTCCTGCAGCCGGTCGATGTGCGCGCGCAGCTCGGCGAGATCGACACCGTTGTCCTCGAGGAACCGAGGACGGCCGACGAGGATCCGCTGGCCGTCGACGACGGCGGAGACACCGAAGCCGGTGACCGACTCGAAGTCGCTCACGCCGGGCAGCGCCAGCTTGCGCTCGAAGGCCGACGCCACCACAGCCTGTCCGAGGGGGTGCTCGGAGGCCGACTCGGCGGCGGCAGCCAGGCGCAGCAGGTCGTCGGCGTCGCCGAGAGCCTCGACCTCGCGCACCGTGGGCCGCCCCTCGGTGAGGGTGCCGGTCTTGTCGAGCACGACGTGGGTCACCGAGCGGAAGGCCTGGAACGCCTCGCCCGTGCGCATGATGATGCCGATGTCGGCGGCCTCGCCGGCGGCTCTGACGATGGCCAGCGGGGCGGCGATGCCCACGGCGCAGGGGTAGCCCATGACCAGCACCCCGAGGCTGGCGAAGACCGCCCGCTCGACGTCGGCCTCGGCGCCGAAGATGGCGCCGCCAAGCGTCCAGCCCAGCGCGGCGAGGGCGGCGACGACGAGCACGGTGGGGGTGTAGACCCGCAGCACCCGGTCGACCAGGTGCAAGATGCCGGGCTTCAGGGCCCGGGCGTCCTCCACGTGGCGCACGATCTGGGCCAGGAAGCTCTCGGTGCCCACCGCGGTGACCCGCACCAACAGGGTGCCCGAGGTGTTGATCGACCCCCCGATGACCAGGTCGCCCTTGGAGCGCTCGACCGGCACCGGCTCGCCGGTGACCAGCGACTGGTCGACCGCCGAGTGGCCACTGACCACCTCACCGTCCACGGGGATGCGCTCGCCGGGGCGCACTCGGACCAGATCGCCCAGTGCCACCTCGGCGATGGGCACCTCGACCTCGGCGTCGCCCCGCTTGACCCGAGCGGTGTCGGGCTGGAGGTCGAGGAGGCGCTTGACTGCCTGGGAGCTGCGGGTCTTGACCAGCAGCGACAGCCACTCAGAGAAGATGTGGTAGTTGGCGACCAGCACGGTCACGGCGAAGAACGGTGCCGTCGGGAAGTCGTCGCCGCCGAAGGTGAGGCCGTAGATCCCACCGGCGATGCCGGCGAAGGCCCCAGTCTCCAACAGCACGTGCTGGTTGAGGATGCCCCGGCGGGCCGACTGGTAGGCCATGCGCAGGATGTGGCCGGCCACGCCGAAGACGATCCCGAAGGCCATGGCGCCGACGATCCAGGGGATCAGGCCCTCGCCGATCCCGTTGGCCCGAGCCACCAGCACGGCGATGGGTGGCACGGTCAGGGCGAGCGCTCCCGCGACGGCCTTGCCCAGCCCGAAGGGCCGGAGGATGAAGAAGGCCACCGGCAGCAAGCTCACCACCACGGTGGCCGGCACCAGCACCGACAACACGTTGTCGACCAGCACGATGAGGGCGATGGCCAGGAGGCTGAGTCCAGTGGCGACCAGCAGGCGCTTGCCCTCGCGCACCAGGGCGGCTTCCTCCTCCTCGAAGGGCCGGACCTTGCGCGGGTCGTAGAGGTCGTAGCCGATGTCGCGCAGGGTCTGCAGGACCGTCTCCGGGCGGACCCGGTCGGGGTCGTAGTCGACGAGGGCCTGCTCGTGGGTGAGGCTCACCGCCACCTTGTCCACGCCGTCGATGCGCCCGAGGGCCTTCTCGATCGTCCCGGTGCACAGCGAGCAGTGGAGCCCGGAGATGCGGGCCCGGATGCGAGCGTGGCCCTCCAGGTTGCTCGTTTCCTCGTCCCACAGGGCGGCTGTGCCGTCGTTTGCGCCTGGTGTGACTGCCGTCGTCATCGTGATCCCTCCAACGTTGTGTTGATCTCATAGCCAGCCGCACTGACGGCGTCGCCGATGGCCTCGGCCGAGGTCTGCTCGGGGTCGAACAGGACCCGGACCTCACCGGCGCCATGGTCGGCGGTGGTGCTGCGAACGCCTTCGAGGCGGCCAAGGACCTTCTGCACACGGCTCTCGCAGCCGGTGCAGGTCATGCCGCCCACCTGAAGCAGGAGTTGCTCGGGCATGAGGAGCCTCCTTCACGTCGCTGACGTCACCGCTCCGACCCACCGTCGGGCCGTATCCGCGGGTGCAACGTCGAGCGTAGACCTTCCAGTCGACTAGAAGGCAACCTCCTGCGAGAGATTTTTCGTATCCCGCCGGCGGGGGCTGGACTCGGCGGTAGCCTTCTATCCGAGGAGAAGGTTGAGGCCGGGGGGGAACGCGTGCGGATCGGAGAGCTGGCGGAGCGGATGGCGCTCAACTCCAGGACCATCCGCTACTACGAGTCGATCGGGCTGTTGCCCGAGCCCGAGCGCACCGCCTCGGGCTACCGCGCCTACGACGAGGCCGACGTCGATCGGCTGGCGTTCATCAAGTCAGCGCAACGACTGGGCTTGGCCCTGGA
Source organism: Actinomycetota bacterium (assembly GCA_016781135.1). Lineage (GTDB taxonomy): Bacteria > Actinomycetota > Acidimicrobiia > Acidimicrobiales > CADCSY01 > JADDRA01. The sequence goes on along the minus strand of JADDQY010000109.1, from coordinate 23,517 downwards.
CGAGATCCGGGAGGTCCTCGCCTTGCGGGACCGGGGGGAAGCGCCCTGTGGCTACGTCCGGGAGCTGATCAGCAAGGAGATCTTCGACATCGATCGGCGGCTGAAGGAGCTGCGCGGCCTGCGCCAGGAGCTCGTCGCCTTGGATCAGCGGGCTGACACGGCCGACGCGGGCAGCGGGAGGGTCTGTGGGTTGATCGAGCACGTCCGCCAGCGGGTCGCCTCGCCACCCGCGCCAGCCTCCTGATGAACCCGACAGGCCGCTCGACCTAGCGCTTGGCGATCCCGTCTGCGGAGCTCACGAAGCAGGGGTCGGCTGGGACCGGCGGGCGCTCAGGTACGCCTCCTCCGGCGTCGCTGCTGGTCGGTCGGGTCGGTCTCGGCGCCACCAGCTCCGGAGTTAGCTCCAGCTCGGCCGGGCGGGCCCGTCCGATCCCCCTTGGCGCCTGTGGGCGGCCAGGCGGTGCATTGGTTGAGCGGCGCACGCGCTCCAGTCCTGGTGGTGGCCGGGCCAGGTGCTCCGGCCGCCGACCTCTTCGTGCTGGCCTCCCATCGGGACCCGAACCCGCTGGTGATCAGCCAGGCGAGGGCGGCGGGTTGCCCGATCATCGCCAGTGACGCCGACGGGATCACCCCAGGCGCTCGACGGAGGCCGGGCTGCCGTCCTGTTTGCCGTCGGCGACGTCGGGGCGCGCGCTGCGTCCATTGGCTCGCTGCTCGACGACCCCGACCTGCGCCGAAGCTGGCGAGAGGCGGCGGCCGAGGGCCTCGATCGGTATCGGGTGGAACGGGTGGTCAACGACGTGATGGACGTCTATCGAGATTGAGCCTCACCTCCGGGCTTGCTGACGTCAGCAACGACCCGGCGAGCTCGCAGCCACGCTCGCAGGCCCTTGGGCGCGTGGTACGGCACCCACACCAGCCGGTAAAGGTACGCGATCGCCATCCAACCCGGACCTCGTCTCGCTCGGGGGCACCACTCCCGGATGAAGGACGACGTGGGGACGAGCTCCCGAAGGACGACACGCGCCTTCGCCCGTAGGCCAGGGGCGCGGGCGACCCTCTCGAAGGGGTGGGCCAGCGTCTGGGTCGACGACACCTGGAGCACAAGCTCGACGGACAGGGTCGCGGGGAGGGCGAGCGCAACGGCGACCGCCTCACCCTCCGGCAGCAGGCGCAACCCGGCGCCGAAGGCGGCAAGGGCGTCGAGCCTGGCGGCGAGCTCGAGTCCCTGCTTCCACTGCGCCATGTCGAGGCGGGCGAGGGCACGGCCCAAGTCGTCCATCGTCTTCTGCACGGCTTCCTCGGCATGGAGGACGACGTGGACCGCCAGAGCTGGAACGGTCAGGATCTCGGCGGGTCTGCCCCCGATGACGGCCGGTCTGGTGGCTGACGAGATCACCTCCCAGCAACGCTCGGGCGATGCAGCGATCCGACCGGAGATGGTGCGATGAAGGTCGATGGTGGGCGAGCCAGGTCGGTCCCAGTTGACGGCGTGGTCAGCCTGCTCTCCGTCGGCCCCTCCGGCGCAGCGCTGGGTGTAGCCGAGCTCCATGAGGGCGAGGCCGGCCGCCTGAACCTGCTCGGGCGCCACCAGGAGGTCGATGTCGCCGTAGGTCCGCAGCTGGCCGTCGTCGTAGAGCCACCGGGCGAACGACGCACCCTTGAGCAACACGCTTCGAATGCCCCGCTCGGCCAGCGACTCGACCACCTGGCCGGCAACCTGGTCGATGGCGAGGCTCCTGACCGTGGCCAGCATTGCCCTGGTGGGCGGCGAGGTGGGCGCCATCGTCGCCTGACCCTACCGGGGACTCCCCCCTCGCAGGGGTCATCCTTCCGGTAGGATTCACGCCGTGTCCCCGCCCGAAACCCCTCTAGGCGACCCGCCAGCCGACCAGGAGGGGCCCGCGGCGCCATTGCGGCTGCGGACGGCAGCGGTCGACTGGCGGGAGGTCGAGGGCGAGATCGTGGCGCTCGATCGGAACAACTCCGCCTATCTGGCGATCAATGCCACCGGAGCTGTGCTGTGGCCAGCCTTGGTCCGAGGCAGCAGTGTGGAGGAGCTCGTCGCCCTTCTGCGCTCCGAGTTCGACGTGGACGAGGCCAGGGCTAAGGCCGACGTGGAGGACTTCGTCGCCATGCTTCGGGCCCGAGACCTCCTCGAGCCCTGACGCGGATGGGCATCAGCGACGTGCGAGCGTCATGGTGGGCACTTCGCGCTGCCCGCCGGGCTCGTCGTGACCTCGCCGGGCACGGCCTCGACGAGCTCGTCGTGACTCCGCCTCCCCCCCTGCCGGAGGGCAGCCGGCGTTGGGCTTCCGCGTCGCTCAAGGCCAGCCGGCAGACCTGCCTGGTTCGTTCGATGGTGCTGCAGGCCTGGGACGCCTCTCATGGGCGCCGGCGCGACCTCGTTATTGGGGTCACCTCCCCTCGCCAGGGCTTCAGAGCTCACGCTTGGCTCGAGGGTGACCCGGTACGGACCTCTCGTGGCTTCAGCGAGCTCAGCCGCCGGCCAGCGCCCGGATCGCCGGAGTCTCAGCGCCTTGGTACAAGCCAGGCCGAAGGCGGCTCAGGCGGGGATGGTTGCAGTCAGACGGTCGAGGAGGAGCGGAAGGTGGGCCCAGTCCCCTGAACGCTGCACTCGCCACATCGGCAGGCTCACCAGCTCGAGCAGCACCGAGGCGGGCACGCCTACCTGCCGCAAGGTGAGGTGGTGGCGGAGCATCTCCAACCGGTTGGCGAGAGGGACGCGATCAACCGACACCTCGGAGCCGACGGCCAGGACGACGAAGCCGCCGAAGGGCAGCTCGGCGGGCACGTCGGGAAGCAGCAGGCGGTGACGCTCTCCCTTTCGCACGACTACCAACCGCTCCAGTCCCAGTCGCTCGGCGGAGGGAAGCCGCAGGTCGATGATCCGTGGTCCGGCGAGGGCCATAGGGCCGTCGAGCACGAGCAGGTCGTCGGACAGCACGTCGTAGCCCGACTCGGCCAGCCAGGCCACCGTCGTGCTCTTCCCCGCTTCTTTCGACCCGAGCACTCCCCAGACCCTGCCTTCGATGACGACGGCACTGGCGTGGAAGGAGAGCCGGCCATCCCACCGGGCGAAGTAGCTACTGGCGGTGCTCAGGCACGGGTGTGCCACCTGGTGAGCGTCAGGGGGTTCCACCTTGCAGAACCGGGCCACCCTGCGGCTCCGGTCGAGGACGGCGTGGCCGCCGCTCACCAGCACCAACACAGCTCTGTCGCTGGCGAAGAAGCCAACCTCGGGTGGGTCCGCGAGTGGGGGCGCCCAGCACAGCTCCACCTCTGGCCACGCCTCGGGGGCCGGTACCAGCAGGTGCCTGGCCAGGGCGGCAACTGGCCCGGTGAAGGTCAGCCCGTAGGCTCCCCCTGGTACCGTCTCCGACTGCGGAGGGGGCGGCAGGAGGGGTGGTGGGCAGGTCGAGCTCAGGTCCAAGCGCGGAAATGCTAGGGGCCGAGGGAGCCGAACCCCACTACGGGATCCGGGTCGAAGGGCTCGAGAAGGACTTCAGCGGCCACGCGGCGCTACGCGGGGTCGATCTCGAGGTGCCATGGGGTGCCATCGTCGCCCTGCTGGGCGCCAACGGCGCCGGCAAGAGCACGCTGTTGCGCATCCTCGGGACCACCGTGCTGCCGAGCCGCGGCCGAGCCGCAGTAGCTGGTCACGACGTCGTCGCTCACCCGGCAGCCGCCCGCCGCTGTCTGGGCCTGGTCCTGGGTGAGGAGCGTTCCTGGTACTGGCGCCTCAGCGGACGCGACAACCTCGAGTTCTTCGCCGCCCTCCAGGGCTTGCGTCGGTCCGACGCTCGCGCCCGCGCCGGGGAGCTGTTGGCCGAGGTCGGGCTGGCTGAAGCAGCTGATCGGCGCTTCGATCGATACTCCTCAGGCATGCGTGCTCGACTGTCGCTGGCTCGGGCCCTGCTGTGCGAGCCGCCGGTGTTGCTCCTCGACGAACCCACCCGCACTATGGACCCGGTGGCGGCCTCGGCGTTTCGCGGGGAGGTGCGTCGCCAGGCTGCGGCAGGGCGAGCCATCCTCTTCGCCACCCATGACCTGCACGAAGCCGCCGCCATCGCCTCCCGCGTGGTCGTCATGGCCGCCGGGAGGGTGGCTGCGATCGTAGACGACCCAACGGACGCCGCTTCGCTCGAGGAGACGCTCGTTCGGGCCCTCGGCGTCGCTGACGCCGTGAGCGGCTGAATGGCCGTCGTTCCTGCGCCCGCGGTGACCGTGAGGTCCGACCGCGCTCCTGCCGGTGCCTGGCTCGGAGCCTTCATCCGCCGGGACTGGAAGATCGCGCGCTCCTACCGGCTGCAGTTCCTGCTCGACGTGTGCGCCATCCCGCTCGCCCTCGGCATGTTCTACTTCCTGAGTCGCCTGATCGACGCGGGACGCCTCCCGTCCCATGCCGACCTCAGCCAGGGCTACTTCGCCTTCGCCGCCGTCGGTCTCGCCGTGCTCAGGATGGCCCAGACCGCCCTGAACACCTTCTCCGCTCGGCTTCGCTCCGAGCAGACCACAGGCACTTTCGAAACCTTGCTGTCGTCGCCGGTGTCGTCCTCGGTGGTGGTGCTCGGAAGCGCAGCGTTCGATCTGCTCCGGGCCACGGTAGGTGGTGTCGTCACGCTGCTGGTGGCCATGCTGTTCGGACTCCGGCTACAGCTGGGCGTCGGCACGGTCCTGAGCGTGCTCATCGGGCTCCCCGCTTTGATCGCTACCTTTGCCGCCGTAGGCGTGGTGGTGGCTGCCTTCGCCGTGGTGTTCAAGCAGGTCACCGCCTTGTTGGGGATGGTGACCTCCGTCCTCGCCCTTCTAGCCGGCGTGTACTTCCCGGTGGAGATCCTGCCCGGTCCGCTCCAGACGCTGTCCAACCTGCTCCCTTTCACCTGGGGGATCGATGTGTTGCGAGCTGGACTACTGCGAGGAGAGCTGGTGGGAAGCCGCCTCGGGCTGCTGGTCGGCTTCGCCGTAGTGGCGCTCCCGTTGGCCCTGTGGCTGTTCGGGCTCGCTGTCGACCTGGCCCGTCGCCAGGGGACACTCACCCAGTTCTGATGAAGGGTCCCTGATGGAAGGCGAGGGCGGGCTGAGCGCGGAGCCGATCCCCGCGCCCAACGGCTCCCGCGATCGTCCTCGGCTCACTGCTCTGGAGCTGGCCTCGGGCGTCGTACTGGGCCAGCAGTCGGACGCTCCACCCCTTCTCCCCATCGAGCCAGGCCTTTCGCCCCGGGCCGCCCTGGAGGAAGCCCTCCGCCCCGCCCTGAGTCGCCGACCCTGCGTGATTGGCTTCTCGGGCGGGCGGGACTCGTCGGCTCTTCTAGCCGTGGCCGTCCACGTCGCTCGGCGCGACGGGCTTCCACTGCCCGTCCCTGCCACCCTGCGCTATCGGGACCTACCGGAGGCCGACGAAGCCGCGTGGCAGGAGCGGGTCATCGATCACCTCCGGCTCGACGAGTGGGTGCGCATCGATGTCACCGACGAAGTCGACTACCTCGGTCCCGTGGCCCAGGCTGCTCTTCGCCGGCACGGCGTGCTGTGGCCCGCATACTTCTACAGCTACCAACCCCTGATGGCCCTGGCTGCGGGAGGGGTCTTCGTGACCGGCATCGACGGAGACGGCCTCTTCGGTGGCTGGCGCTGGGCACGTCTAGAGCCGCTTCGGCGGGGCCTCGTGCGTCCAGCAGCCGGTGATGTCGTACGGTTGGCCCTCGCCCACGCGCCCCAGCAGGTCCGCCGACTTGCCGGCCATCGGCACCGACTCGCCTTCGCTTGGCTGACACCCGAGGCGCTGACCGAGGTGAACTCCCGGTGGTTCGTCCACTATGCGGAGGAGCCGGTGCGCTGGGACCTGAGGGTGGCATGGTGGTCCCGCCTTCGAGGTCTCGCCCTCGCTGTGTCAACCCTCGATGTCCTTGCCACCGATTGCCGAGCGAGGGTCTTCAACCCCCTGCTCGACCGCCGTTTCCTCGGCGCCCTGGCTGGTCAGGGGGGTCGAGCTGGTTGCGGTGACCGTACCGCGATGATGCACGCTCTCTTCGGTGACCTGCTCCCCGCCGAGGTGGTCTCCCGGCGGACCAAGGCAACCTTCGGCGGGGGATGGTGGCGCAGCGCCAGCAAGGCGTTTGCCAACGACTGGGACGGCGGCGGCGTTGACGACGAGCTGGTCGACGTCGACGGGCTCAGAGCCGAGTGGGCGACTGCCCGCCCCACCATCCGGACAATGCCGCTCCTGCAGCACGCCTGGCTGGCGAGTGAGGTTAGGGAACCCGCCGACGGGTACAATGGTGGTTGACAGCCGCCGGGCTGGACCCTAACTTCCAGCGAGGGTTCAAAGGCGGACCCACTCAGAGAGAGAGGACATGCGCATGCGTAAGTACGAGGCGCCCACCGTGACCCAGATCGGCTCGGTCGAGGAACTGACCCTCGGTGACATCAGCGTCAGCGTGACTGGTGACAACGAGACGGGCGGCGGCGGAGGCGGCGGCGGCGGCGGCAACAGCTGAGCTCAACACTCGAGAAGGGATCTCTGCCTCCCCTCGTACGACGTTTTCCTTGCGCATGTCATGATGACGGAGGGGGCGGAAGGCCCGGTATCGATCCAACAGCGGCCCGAGAGGGCCGCTGTTTCGTTTTTGGTGGTCCCCGTCGGATGGCGCCGTGCCACTCCCCCGCTCGAGCGGTGAAGTTAGGCGGTTGATCCCCCTGATCTACATCGCCTGATTGAGCTCGACGAACGCTGGAAAGCGGTGCTGCCAGGGTCGTGCAGGCGGTGACCCAGCTCGTGACGTGGGCGACCGGGAGACGCCTGGCCTTGTGAGTGGTTCTGCGGCGGTTGAGCATGGGCCCTCGACTGGTAGTCCTCGGCTCAGTGACGTACTGCAAGCCGACGGTAGAAGGCGAGCACCTGACCGGCGACCTCATCAGGTGCGTAGGCCGTCGCCCGTTGGCGAGCTGCGGCTCCCAGGCTCGCACGTAAGCCAGAGTCGTATCCCAGCCGGCGCAGGGCCGCGGCCAGCGCCTCGGCGTCCCCGGGGGCCACGAGCAAGCCGTCCACCCCGTCGCTGATGACCTCGGCAGGCCCGCCTGCGGCGGTGGCCACCACGGGCAGACCCGCGGCCATGCCCTCGACCACGACCTGACCAAAGGGCTCGGGGATGACCGAGGCGTGCACCAGCACGTCGAACCGGCGCAGTTGGGCAGCGACGTCCTCTTGAAAGCCGGTCATCTCCAACCGCTCCGCGATGCCCAGTCGCGCCGCCAAGGCACGGAGCTCGTCCTCGTAGGACTCTTCCCCGAAGAGGGGCGCACCGACCAGGACCGCTCGGGCCTCACCCGGCGGGAAGGCTCGGGAGAAGGCGTCGAGGAAGATGTGTTGCCCCTTCCAAGGGGCGAGGCGACCAACCATTCCCACCACGAGCACTCTCTCGGTCGCTGGTTCCCCCCGCTCCGGAGATCGAAAATGAGGGCTCACGGGACTCGGGATCACCGCGGTGGGGACGGGCACGGCCTGCAGGCTTTCGAGCGTGCTCCGGGAGTTGGCGATGATGCCGGCCGGAAGTCGACGGGCCAACGAGCGCACCAGGCGGGCGGTTGGTCCGGGGAGGTAATCCTCGGCGATGCGGTCGTGCAGGTGCCAGACGACCGGTACTCCGGCCATCCTCGCTGCCGTACCCCCGTACAGCGCAGCCTTGAGGGTGTTGGTGTGCACCAAGTCGGGGCCCAGGCGTCGCAGCTCTTCGTTGAGTCGTAGCACGTAGCGGGCTGACGCCAGGATGCTTGCCGCCGACAAACCTCGGGGCCGAACCCGCTGACGGGAAAGGCCACGCGCAGACTCGGCCATGGGCAGGACTTCCGTGCGCATCCCGGCCTTGCGGAGCCTGTCCACCAGCGGGCCGTCCTCGGCCAGCAGGACGTGGGCGTCGACGTTGCGCAGGACGGGGAGCAGCCGGAGGAGGGCCAGTTCCGCCCCCGACAGTTGGGCGCAGTGGCCGAGGTACACGACTCGCAGCCGTTCATCGCCCATCCCACACGACCTCCTCAGTCCCCGGCATGCTGGGATCCGTCCCATTTGCCCAGACGACGCGAGCCTGCCGGCCATGTGTCTAGCCTCTGGCCCTGTGTCAGGCGACCAGCCGGCTGGTTCGGCGACGGGTGCTGTGCGATCGGAGCCCACGGAACCCGGAGCCGTGCTACAGCAGCGCCTGGAGGGGAGTTCGGGTGGCCGCTGGCTGCTGCGCTCCTTCCTCGCCCTGACGGTTGGCGCCCTCGTGATCGGGAACCTTCCTTCGTCCGGGCTCAAGAGCGCAGCGATGCCCGTCGTCGAGCGCTACCTCAAACGCCACCGGGTTCACCCCGGGCCTGGAACGTGTTCGCGCCCGACCCCCAAGAGGAGTCGGATGAGCTGGTGGCGCACATCGACTACTCCGACGGGAGCACGCAGCGCTGGGCGCCTCCTCGCGGCAGTGCGCTGTTGTGCGAGTACCGGACCTACCACTGGGCAGCCGAGTCGTCGCGCCTGCGCCAGGATGCAGCACGGGACCAGTGGAAGCCGTTTGCCGAGTGGCTGGCGAGGACCCAGGACCATGACGGCCGCCAGCCGGTCCGCATCGAGTTGTTCCGAGGCCGGCGACTCACGCGGCCGCCTGGGAGTGATCTTCCGACGCTTCCCTGGGAGGAGTTCGTCTTCTACGTCCACCTCCTCGATGGGGGCGACCGATGAAGACTCTGGTGCGGGAGAGGGCGGACGCCCTGCTGCGAGCCTGGGATGGCTTCTGGCTCAGCCCCGAACCGACCTCGGCCCTAGCGGTGGTGCGCGTCGCCTACGGACTGCTACTCCTATCCTGGGCCTTGATGCTGGCCTCCGAACTGTCATCGTTCTTTTCGACCTCCGGCATTCTTCCCCGGGGTCCCGACATCCCCTGGGCCTGGTCGCCGGTCGACAGCATCCTTCGGACCGATTCACGCTTGCCCTCTTCTGGCTCCTCGTTGTCGCAGCCGCGTGCCTGGTCCTCGGCTTTCACACCCGTCTGGCTGCGGTGCTGGCCTTGGTGATCTCCCTGCATCGACGCAACCCTGGGCTTCCAGGCGGGGGACATGGCGCTGCGGGTGTTCAGCTTCTACTTCATCTTCGCACCCGCCGGCGCCGCCCTCTCGATCGACCGCTGGCGGCGCTGCCGAGCGACCCTTCTGGGAGTTCCCTCATCGGTCCCCGTGAGGCCCTTCGCCTCATCCAGGTCCAGCTCAGCGTCATCTACCTCTCGAGCGTGTGGACCAAGGTGCGGGGCACGACCTGGAACGACGGCACGGCCGTCTCCTATGCCCTCGCGCATCGGCGAGCTGGTTCGCCTCGAGTTGCCGGCCCAGATCACCGAGTCGCTGGTGCTCTCGAACCTGGCCACCTACGGGACGCTCGCTCTCGAACGGGGGTTGGGTGTCCTGATCTGGAACCGCCGGGCCCGGCCCTGAGTCCGTCTCGCCGGCGTAGCCTTCCACCTCCTCATCGTCACGATGAGGGTCGGCTTCTTCAGCCTCACCATGTTCCTGTACTACCTGGCCTGGCTTGAACCGGAGCGAGTGAGCACGTGGCTGCTGGCCTTGGGTCGAGACCGGCAGCCCGTCTCGTAGGCTGATCCGGGCCAGGCGTCAGGCCAGGCTCAAGAGCCGGTCGGTTAGGCCGAGCCGGCCTTCGAGTTCGGCCCGACTCGTGGTGCTTCGAGCACCCGGCCCAGCTGCGGGTTCCCATCCTCGGCATCATCGGGGCGGCCAAGGCCCGCGAGCGACCAGAGGAGCAGGCCGGCGAAATTCCCGAACGTGAACCCGCTGGCGCTGGTCAGGAGGAGGAAGATCAGGAAGGGCCACTCCGAGGGGCGAGAGCGCCTGGTCAGCAGGACGAGGACGGTGACCAGCAAGATGGCACCCAGGACCCCGAGCTCACCGAGGATGATCAGGTAGCCGTTGTCGATGCTGGCGTCGTTTCGGACTCGGCTCCCGGCCGACAGCGTTCCCACGCCGCTTCCGAGTGGCGAGATCAGAGCTCCCGTCTGGGACAGGAGATCGAGGCGGGCCTGGTAACTGACGTCGTCGTTCAGGTTGTTGAGGGTCTCGATCCGGTCGACGATGATCTCACCGGGCGGGAGGATGAGCACGGCCGCCACCATGAAGGCTCCGAGGGGGAGGAGTTGGCGGGCCGGCCGTCCCCGCGCCGCGATCGAGCCGACGATGAGGGCAGCCAGGAGCGCCAGCCACACGCTTCGCACCTGGGTCAGCAGGACGAAGATGCCCGCGGACCCGAGCGCCCACGCCCACACCAGCCTCGAGGGGGACACGAGGTCACTTCGGAAGACCATGATGAGGATCACCACTGCCCCGACGACAGCCCCCGTCCCCGGAGCGGGAAGGGTGGCGAAGGGACGGAAGTCGACCTCGCCCGCTTGGCCGGCGCTCTCGAGGCCGGATCGCAGCAACCACTCAACGTCCCAGGAGAAGGGAACAAAGTACTGAACGATGCCGTAGGTGGCGGCGACCGAGCCGCAGATGACGACGGCCCGGGCGAAGGTCGAGAGGCCCGACGGGATGCGAGCGATCCCGACGGCGGCGAGCAGGGGTACCGAAAGGTTCAGCCAGCCAGCCAGGCCGACCAGGGGAAGGTCGAACGAGATGAGGGCGCGCAGGGTCACCCACGTGACGAGCAGTGTGACGCCTACCGGCTTGGATGCCTTCACGCCCTGAAGGCCAAGGGGGAGGGCGACGATGAAGGGGGTGATGGCGGACAGGTCGGCGCTGGGGTCGATCGCGGGCAGCACCCTCCGCACCCATGCAGAGAAGACGAAGGTGGCCACAACGGCCACGATCGAGAGCGACGGTCGGGCGGAGGCGAGGGCGGTCGCCGTCGCCGCCAGGAGGAAGAGCGAGAGATCGCGCACCGGGAAAGAGCTGGTGATGGTGGGCAGCACGATGCCGAGGCCCACAGCGAGGGTGGCGGCCGCCACCGGCACGATGCTCGCCCAGTCCCGGTGGCCCGAGCGCATCACGATGACTGGGCTACGGCACGGAAGAGGGCCAGGTAGCGCTCAGGTCGGCCGAGCTCGGCCACCTCCTGGGCCCTGGCCCCAGCCCGCTCGACCTGCGCCGCTCGAGCAGGCTCGCACAGCACAAGACGAACGAGGGCCTCTCCCAGCTCACTGGGCTCGGCAATGGTGCAACAGGCACCTCCGCTGGAGAGGAAGTCGATGCCAGGGTTGGCAGTGGCGAGGACCGCCGTGCCCTCCACCATGGCCTCCCAGGCGGGGATGCCGAACCCCTCGTAGGCCGATGGGGCCAGGAGGACCCAGGCCTCGCCGATGAGGGCCCGGACCTCCTCGTCGCTCGGCGTGGCGTGGAACTCCACCCAGTCGGGGTACCTCGGCCGGTCCCCGGGGGGGCCGATCACCGCGAAGCGCAAATCGGGGACAGCTTGCCGTGCACGCGTAGCGGCTTGCAACGCCATGTCCCCCCGTTTGCGGGTGTGGAAGGCCCCCACGAACACGGCGAGGGGCTCCGGTGCCTTCCTCCTCCTCCTGATTGGTGCTGCCTCGCCGACGAGGAAGACCGGAGGTATCAGGTGCTCGCAACGGAAGGCCCTCGCACTGTCGGGGCCCACTCCGACCGCGACCGAGTAGCGACGGCGACAGGACACCTCCAGGCCGGCCAGGGCATAGTGGTTGACCCGGCGGATCGGGCGGCTGGTCCTGGCCTCCGCCATCTTGCGGCCGTGGTAGGTGCGGACCATGGGGACTGCCCAGGAGGGGTCCAGCGCCAGGGGCCAGTCGTCCTGGTGGGAGTGGACGACATCGGGAGCGAGGCCACGAACGGTGTGAGCGGCCCGGAAGGGTGCTCGATAGTAGCGGTCGAACCGTCTGGCGGGCGAGAGGGCGACCGGGACCAGCTCGACACCATCCACGGGCACAGGGTCGGGACCGGTGATCACGGTGAGCTCGACGTGGGTCGACAGTGCCGCGCACAGGCGCCGGGCGTAGCGCCCCTCACCGCCGGCACCTTGACCCAGCGACGGCCACTCGAGGGCCACCACGGCCACACGCAGGTCCCCCACGCGTGCAGTCTACGGTCCCCGCCACCCCTACCCTGGGGCGCCCATGACGGCGCAGGTGGCTCTAGCCCATGACTACCTCACGCAGCGGGGTGGCGCCGAACGAGTCGTCCTCAGCATGCTCACCGCGTTTCCAGAGGCAGCGCTGCACACCTCCCTGTACGCCCCTGAACGCACCTTCCCCGCCTTCTCGGGACACGATGTGCGCACGCTCGGGCTCGACCGCTTTCCGTTCCTCCGCACCGACCACCGCCGGGCCCTCCCCGTTCTGGCACCGGCGTTCTCGAGACTGCATGTTGCTGCCGACGTGGTCGTCTGCAGCTCGAGCGGATGGGCCCATGGCCTTAGCACCGACGGGGTCAAGATCGTCTACTGCCATACGCCCGCTCGTTGGCTGTACCAGCGCGACCACTACCTACGCACCTCGTCGAGGCTGACACGAGCGACGCTGGCCTCAGTCACCCCTTGGTTGCAGAGCTGGGACCGAAGGGCGGCGGCGACGGCCGGGCGTTACCTGGCCAACTCCACGGTCGTGCGAGATCGTATCGGCGAGATCTACGGTATCGAGGCGACCCTCGTGCCGCCCCCGCAGACCGTGGACGTCGACGGCACCCGAGAGGCGGTCGACGGCGTCGAGCCCGGCTTCTTGCTCTGCGTCTCACGGTTGCTGCCCTACAAGCACGTCGACACGGTCATCTCCGCAGTGGCCGCCCGGAAGCAGCAGCGGCTCGTGGTGGTGGGGACCGGGCCCGAGCTCGGTCGCCTCGAGGCGCTGGCGGGGCCTTCGATTCGCCTGCTCGGCGTCGCGAGTGAGCCACAGCTGCGTTGGCTCTACGCCAACTGCCAGGGACTCGTCACCTCCGCCTACGAGGATTACGGCCTGGCACCCCTCGAGGCGGCCGCCTTCGGCAAGCCGACTGTGGCACTTCGCTGGGGAGGCTTCCTCGACACCGTGGTGGAGGGCCTCACCGGTATCTTCTTCGATCAACCCGAGCCCGCCCGAGTGGCCGATGCCCTCGACGAGCTCACCCTTCGCCATTGGAACCCGGCCGCAATCCGCGCCCACGCCGAGCGCTTCGGCGAGCCGCGTTTTGTCGAGCGCCTCCGATCGATCGTCGCCGAGGAGCTGGCCGTCGCTTGACCGGGCGTCGCCGAGGAGCTGGCCGTCGCTTGACCGGGCGTCGCTACCATGTCCTCTACCAGCAGGGATGGGGCTGCCCGGACGGGAGGAGCGACATCGTGCAGCAGCTGTCCGCCGGGAGGGGCAGGTGGTGGCGGCCGCTGGACGAGGGGCCAACTGACCCGCGGGGACCTTTTCGGTCCTCACCTTCGCATCTCACGACCAGTCCTCTCGGCCAGTGGCTGGTGAGCGTGCTTCTGGTGGTGCTGCTCGGCGCGCTCGTGGCCTGGAACATGCCCGACTCAGCCATCCGGGACCGGGTGCGGCCGGTCGTCGAGCGGCTTGTCAACGTCACCGGCCTGGTCCAGGCCTGGAACGTCTACGCCCCTGATCCGGCCCGGGTCACGACCGAGGTCACCGCTCGAATCGACTACGCCGACGGCACCTCGGCGCAGTGGCAGCCCCCACGGGGTGATCCCTTCTTCGACCAGTACCGCACCTACCGGTGGGTTCCCGCCACCATCCGCCTCTCCTACGACACCAACCAGGCGTTCAGGCGCAGCTTCGCCGAGTGGTTGGCCCAGAGCCAGGATCACGGTGAGCGCCAGCCGGTCCGGGTCGAGCTCGTCCGTCGCTGGCGAGAGCTCGTTCCTCCCGGTGGCGGATCGACCGACGGTGGTTGGCAGCAGGAGGTCCTCTTCACTCTGGACCTGACCGAGGAGACCCCTACGTGAGGTCGATGCCGCCCGCGTGGGTCCGCTTCTGGTTCGCCCCCACGCCCACCTCGACCTTGGCCGTGGTGCGCATCGCCTACGGTTCGGTACTGCTGGGATGGTCGGTGACCTTGCTACTGGACGCCTCCACCTTCTTCTCGGGGTCGGGCATCGTTTCCGAGCGCCCCCGGCCCGTCTGGAGCTGGTCCTTGCTCGATCTCTCGTCCTCGCCCCTCGCGGTGTCGCTGCTGGGCTGGCTCCTAGTCGTTGCCGCGGTCTGTCTCGTCGTCGGCTTCCAGACCCGCTTGGCGGCGGTGATGGCCTTCCTGGCCCTGGTCTCGTTCCACTGGCGCGACCCGTTCGTCTTCCAGGCCGGTGACACCCTGCTGCGGGTCTTCAGCGCCTACTTCGTCTTCGCTCCTGCGGGGGAGGCCCTGTCGGTCGACCGTTGGCGGACGCTCGGACCGAGGCGCTTCTGGGAGTTCCCGGAGCGGGCACCCGTGGCCGTGCGTCTCATGCAAGTGCAGCTGAGCCTCCTCTACGGGTTCACGGTATGGGCCAAGTTGCGAGGCACGACCTGGAACGACGGCACAGCCGTGTCCTACGCCCTTCGAGCCGGCGAGCTGGTTCGCTTGCAGGCACCGGAGTGGATCACCGATTCGGTGGCCGTCACCAACGTCTTGACGTACGCAACGCTCACCGTCGAGCTGGCCCTGGCCACCCTGGTATGGAACAGCCGAGCCCGGCCTTGGGTCCTGGCCGCCGGGGTGGTCTTGCACCTGTCCATTGCCTTGACCATACGGGTCGGCTTCTTCAGCCTCATGATGCTCGTCGGCTACCTGGCGTTCCTGCCAGCCGACACCATGGCCACGCGTCTCCTGGACCTGCGTGCCCGGCTGGCCCGCTCCCGGCCGAGGCCCCTGCCCCGGCTCAGTGCTGGCACCCAGCCCTCCTCGTCTGACCTGGTGGCCCCGGCAGTGGGCTGTGGGGAGCACGACCGCACCCCGGCCGGCACCGACCGAGCCTGAAGTTGGAGCTGCGCTCCGGTCCGGTCACGTCCCAAGGGGTGGACATCGGGGGCACAAGCCTCCTGCGGCGCCGCCCACCCGAGCTTTCCTTCGCCCGGGCGCTGGTCGTGATCGATGCGCTGGCGGTGGCCCTGGCCTTCGGCATGGCCTACGTCCTGCGTGCCGGTGTCTCCGGCGAGGGTTCGGTGGAGGGTACCTCGCTGTCGTTTGTGCTTGTCGCCGTGTTGGCCGGGCCGCTGTGGCTGGCGGTCACCGTGCTGAGCGGTGGCTATGAGGTGCGAGTGCTGGGCATCGGGGCCGACGAGTACCGACGGGTGCTGAACGTCGGGCTTCGCTTCTTCGCCCTGGTGGCCATCCTCGTCTACCTCACAGACGTCGAGGTGCCCCGAGCCTTCGTCGTCACCGCCGTGTCGTCCGCCGCCGCCTTGACCATGTTCGGGCGCTACCGGGCGAGGAAGTGGCTGCACGACCAGCGAGCCCGAGGGCGGGGACTGCGTCGTGTCCTTGCCGTGGGAACGATCGAGGCGGTCAGTGACCTGGCCCGGCATCTGTACCGGACCCCGCACGCGGGCTTTCGTGTCGTGGGTGTCTGCGTCCCCGGGGGTGTCAACGCCCTGAGCGTGGACGAAGCGAACCTGCCCGTAGAGGGTGAGCCCGATCAGGTGCGTACCGCCCTGCTCGCCTGCCGGGCCGACGTCGTGGCCGTGGCTGGCGAGGGTGGCTTACCGTCAGGCGGCCTGCGTGCCCTCGCCTGGGAGCTGGAGGGCAGCGGCGTCGAGCTGATCGTCGCCCCCGCCGTCACCGACGTCGCCGGGCCCCGCATCGCCATCCGCCCGGTGGCCGGTCTGCCCCTCCTGCACGTGGAGGAGCCTCGGTTCAGTGGGGCGGCTCGGTTGTTCAAGGGCTGCTTCGACCGGCTGGTGGCCGGCGTGGGCTTGGTGGTGCTGGCACCGTTCCTCGTGGGCCTCGGCGTCCTCGTGCGCCGGACCAGCCCGGGGCCGGCCCTGTTCCGCCAGGAGCGCGTGGGACGCGACGGCCGGGTCTTCGTCATCCGAAAGTTCCGCACCATGCGCACCACCGCCGAGGAGGAGCTCGACACCCTCATCCACCGCAACGAGCATGACGGACTGCTGTTCAAGCTCCGGGACGACCCTCGGTGCACGCCTTTCGGGCGGTGGCTGCGACGGTTCTCCCTCGACGAGCTCCCTCAGCTCTGGAACGTGCTCGCCGGGCACATGTCGCTGGTCGGTCCTCGCCCACCCCTGCCGAACGAAGTGGAGCGCTACGGGGACGACGTCCGCCGCCGACTGCTGGTCAAGCCCGGCCTGACCGGTCTGTGGCAGGTGAGCGGCCGCGCCGACCTCCCCTGGGAGGAAGCGGTGCGCCTCGACCTGTACTACGTCGACAACTGGTCTCCCGCACTGGACTTCCTGATCCTTTGGAAGACGGTCAACGCGGTAGCCCGAGGCCGAGGGGCGTACTGACGTCTCCCGGGTCGCACGCGGGTAGCGAAGGCGAGGCCACGCTGGCCTGCGCCACTACGAGTTGGTCGCTCTTCCTCGACGTCCAGCTCCTTCCCTCCGAAGATGGTGCCACACAGGGCGGCGGGCCAGGATGAGGAGGAACGATGGACCGTCGCACGTTCTTGATCGGTGCCACCGCCTTGTCCCTGCAGAGCGGAGGGGCCTGTGCAGGCAAGGCCGACCGTGTCCTCGCCTACGGGGGGGTCGCCACCCACCTGGGCTTCTTCAACACCCCTTACGCCGACAGCGCCAGCGTCGCCCGCGCGGTCAAGGCTCTGGGTGCCCGGTGGGCCAGGGATGGCATCCCGACCGGGCAGGGAGACAGCTGGTACGACCGGGTCTACCTGGCCGCGCGCCGGGTGCACGCATCAACCGAGACCGCGCCCGCCACCTACTTCTCCATGATCGGCGGACATCCCGCCGAGCCGGTGGACGAGACGCTCGACGTGTTGGAGCCGCTGGTCCGGTACGGAATCGTGCGAGTCATCGAAGGGGCCAACGAGTGGGACCTGAACTCCGACGAGCACGAGGGGGTGATCCAGTACGGGCCAGGGGTGCTGAAGGAGCTCCGGGAGCACCAGGAGGAGCTCTACGCCAAGGTCCACCAGCGCTTTCCCGGTGTGCAGGTGGCCGGCCCGACCCTCAATCCGGACAACGCCGAGCTCATGGGGGACCTGAGCCACGCCATGGACCTGGGCAACCTGCACCTCTACTTCACCCGGCTGCCGATCGACGTCGACGGCATGGATGGCCACCTGCGCCAGACCCGCCGCATGACCGGATCCAGGCCGCTCATCGCCACCGAGAGCAACTTCATCATCGGCGACGGGTACCGCTACGGAGCGAACCGCGAGGGCGAGCGGGCCCAGGCCTCGGGGTAAGTCGAGATCCTACGGCGCCTCGGCGAGCGTGGGGTGACCCGGGTCTTCTGCTACGAGCTGGTCGAGGGCTCGAGCCCTCGCGACCCCACGTTGGGTCGCGAGAACAACTTCGGGTGCTTCAGGTCCGACTGGTCCGCCAAGCCGCTGGCCTTCAAGGTGCGCGAGGTCTGCCAGCGGGGATGACAACGTTCAGGGCCCAGCCGGGGCGAGAGGGCTATGGTGCGCACGGGAGCAGGGGGAGTGGTGGTCGTCGCGGGAGCACTCCCGTTCCTCGGGACGTGGGCCAGGACTGACGGGCGGAAGGCGCGGAAGCCCTTCCCGACCTGTCACCTGCCCGGAGCCCGCTCCGCCGCGCCCTCGTCACCCCCGCAACGGTGCCCGGGAATCCCGTTCCGACGAGCCTCGTCCCGAGCACGACCTCACCGTGCATCTTTCCGAGCTTCCCGAGGAGCGAGGGCCCGGATCCGAACCCACGGTGCACATCCTCTTCGTGTCCGGTACCAACCTCGCCGGTGGCGGCAACGTTGCTCGCACGGCGCTTGGCCGACCTCGGGGTGCCCGCCGTCGTTCGGCACTGCCGGGCTCGAGCAGCGGGGCGCCCGCCCCCCCGTCCTGCAGGTCCTCCGCGCTCGTGGGCTCGAGCTGTCCGGGCACAAGAGCCTCGCCCTGAACGCGCAGCTTCTCGGGGAGGCCGACCTTGTGCTCGGCATGGCCCGCCAGGACGTCGAGGCCGCCGCCCACCTCGCGCCTCATGTCTGGCCCTCCACCTTCTCCCTCAAGGAGATCGTCTCCTACGACCGCCCCGTTCCGGGTCGGCGCCCCGAGGAGTCCCTCCGTGGCTTCGTGGCCAGGGTGCACGAGGCCCGCAGCCAGGCGACGGCGAGATCGGCGGGAGGTCCTCCTGACAGCGGCGACGCCGGGGACTACGTGTCCGACCAGATGGGGTACTCGCACGAAGCCTGCGAGCGGATGACCGACGCTGTCCCGCTCATCGACCGCACGGTCGCCTTCCTCTGGCCGGGCTCGCTGTCTCCCGCCCGCTCAGCGGGCCGGGTGTTCGACGACGCCATGGCCTGACGTCCTGTCGAAGGGCGCAGGTCCCGGCTCAGGCCGACCTGGCCTCGCCGCTGCCCAGGGAACCTATTCGTAGCGTCTGCGTCACCTCGCCACTGCCAAGCTCGTCATCCGGGCTGGCGTCGTCCGGGCTGGCGTCGTCGCGGAGCGTCGTCGTCCCTCGTGGCGTCGTCGGCGACGGCCTCGGGTACCGCCCCGGGCGCAGCGGAGTCGGCGCTCTCCTTTCCGGGGACCGAGGCACGGCTCTCCAGGTCGTCCAGCACCGTCTCGACCAGGTCGAGGCGGTCATTGACCTCCAGACCGAGCTGACCCAGCACCTTGCCCAGATCGGCGACGTGGCGCTCCAGGGACGCACGGCTCTGGTGCTGTGCCCGCAGCTGCTCGGCCATGGCGTTCAGCTCTCGTCGCACGGCTGCGAGCCGTTCGGCCTGCTCGGCCAGCGCCGTGAGGGCGGTTTCCATGTGCACCAGCCGGTCGACCCGGCCGACCAGTGCCGTGAGCGCGATCTCCACCAGCGCCATCCGCTGCACCAACCCGGCGTCCTCCCTCGGCCCGGGCGGGCCCGGGTGGGATGGCGCCGCATCGTGGTCGACAGGAGCGGGTTGGGAGCCGTTGACCCGCAGCTCGCTCCCGGCACCGGTCTCGGGGAGCGTCCCGTTGGTCGCCACCGCCGTAGCCGCAGCCGACAGGGCGAGCGCAGGCTTGGGGGCGGGGATGGTGGGCCGGGCCGGGGCGTCGAGGCGCAGACCCCGTTCCCACACCGCCTCGCAGCCGCCCTCGAAACGGCCCCGGCAGACCGTGCCGCACTCCGGGCAGGAGCAGGCCGAACCTCCTGCCGCCATGGGGTGGCTGCAGCGGGGGTCGATCTCGACACCGAACTCGTGGCACCAACCCATCTCGCCATGATACGGCGCGCTCACCCCTTGTGGCGCCCCGGCGGCCGAGACGAGACGGGGCGAGCGAGCCGTTACGCTCAGGCGATGGCCAAGACCGATGCGGGCGGCCAGCTCGACCTGCGTGACCTGCTCGCTGTCCTGCAGCGCCGCAAGCTGATCATCCTGCTCTGCGTCGTCGGGGTGGTGGCCTCTGCCCTGGCCGTCTCCCTGCTCCAGACCCCGGTGTACCAGGCCAGCGCCGACGTGGTGTTCGAGGCCCGCTCGACCCAGGCGATCCTGGCGCCCGGCAGCGTCGCCGGCGGCGCCCAGGTCGACACCGAGGTCCAGGTCATGCAGTCGCGCTCGGTCCGGGAGGCGGCGGCCCAGGTGCTGGGGGTCCAGCCCGAGGTGAGCGTCGTACGGGTGCCGGAAACCCTGTTGGTCCGCATCAGCGCCAGGAGCACCGAACCCCGCCAGGCGGCCGAGTTCGCCAACGTCTACGCCGAGACCTACATCAGGCTCAGGCAGGAGCAGCTGGTGGGCGAGCTGCTGGCCGCCGGCGAGCAGGTCCAGGCCAAGGTGGACGAGTTCGAACAGCAGATCCGCCAGCTCGAGCAGGCGGGCCCGCCCCAGCAGACGGCCGCAGAGCGAGAGGCCCTGCAGGCCCGCCAGGAGGGCTATGCCGAACAGCTCGACCAGCTCCAGCTCGCCCGCAACCTGACCGAGTCCGGCGGGGTCCGCCTGGTCGGCCGGGCCCAGGAGCCGTCGGCGCCGGTGGAGCCCACCCCGCTGCGCAACGCCCTGCTGGCCCTGGTCGTGGGGCTCATGCTCGGGGTCGGCGTGGCCTTCGTGCATGAGCAGCTCGACGACACCGTCAAGACCAAGGACGAGCTCGAGCGGGCGACGGGTGGCCTCGACACCCTCGCCCTCATCCCCGCCCTGGCCGACTGGAAGGACCGGACCCAGCCCCAGGTGGTGTCGCTGAGCGAGCCGGCGTCGCCGGCGGCGGAGGCCTACCGGTCGTTGCGGACCTCGGTCCAGTTCATCGGCCTCCACCACCCGGTCCAGGTCATCCAGCTCACCAGCCCCAACGCCTCCGAGGGCAAGACCACGACCCTGGCCAACCTGGCCGTGGCCCTGGCCAGCTCGGGCCAGCGGGTAGTCGTGGTCTGCTGTGACCTCCGCCGCCCTCGCATCCACGAGTTCTTCGGCTTGACCAACACCACCGGCTTCACCTCCGTGCTGCTCGGGTCGATCCCGCTGTCGGCCTCGCTCCAGCCTGTCCCGGGCCAGAGCAGGCTCGCCCTCCTGGCCTCCGGTCCCCCGCCGCCCAACCCCTCGGAGTTGTTGGCCTCCCAGCGCAGCGCCGAGGTCCTGTCCGCCCTGCGCTCGGAGTGCGACGTGGTGCTGGTCGACAGCCCGCCGGTCCTGCCCGTCACCGACAGCCTCGTGCTCTCGCGCGTCGTCGACGCCACCATCCTGGTGGGCACGGCCGGGCGGACCAACCGCAAGGAGTACCACCGGGCCGTGGAGCTGTTGCGCCAGGTGGATGCGCCCGTGATCGGCTCGGTGCTCAACGGCGTCGACCAGGAGGACCTGTACGGCTTCGGCTACGGCTACGGCTACTACCCGATGGGTGAGGAGGACGTGGAGGACGCCCCGCCCCGGGTCGGAGCGAAGCGCAACGGCCGGCGCTGGCCCGAGCCGGTCGAGGGCGCCCTGCAGCGGATGAGCGGAGGTTTGCCGCGGCGCTAGTGGCCGCGCCTGCCCGGGGCCGGGCCGACGCTGGATCCGGGTCCCCCGGGCGGTACGGTCCCACGGAGTGATCCGCTCGACGCCGCCACCGTGCTGCTGGGCTGGGCGGTGGGCGGGTCGTTCTGCGGCTGGGTCACGACCCGGCGCCGGGAGGTCGGGATCGGCTACGGGTGGCTGCTGCGGGGCACCTACCTGGTGCTGGCCGCCGCGTCGGTCGCGGTCGGCGCCGTGCTCGGCCCTGTCCCCGTTCGCGACGCCGCCGCCGCCGGCGTGGTGCTGGCCTCCGGTGCCGCGCTGGCGGTCTCGGTGGCCCGCCGCAAGGCGGGGGTGGCCGGCGAGCGGGCCCGCCAGGCCCGGCGCGAGGCCCGCATCCCCGTTCCGGCAGCAGCATCGGCTGGGTTGTCAGCCCCTGGAGGGGCCAGAACGGAGGGAACCGCGGTCCAGGGAGCCGAGTTCCCTCCCTGGCTCGACCTGGTGGCCCCGGCCATCGGCCTCGTGGGCCTGGTGGCGGCCGGCCTGGACGCGGGGGGAGCCCGCTGCTGGCCGTGGCCCGGACCGTGGTGGGGGCCCTGTTCCTCGGGGCGGTGACCGACGCCATGCTGCTCGGGCACTGGTACCTGGTCCAGCCCGGCCTGGGCCGGGGGCCGCTGCTCGAGCAAGTCCGCCTCCTCACCGCGCTGTGGCCGGTCGAGGTGGGGCTGCTCCTGGTGCCCACCGGCATGCTCTCGGTGCTGTCCGGCACCCTCGACGACGGCTACAACGGCCTGCTGGGCTGGTTCTGGCTCGCCTGCGCGCTGGGGACGATCGCCCTGTGCGCCGTCACCCGGGCCGCCCTGCATGAGCGCTCCTACTCCGCCGTCATGGCCGCCACCGGCCTGCTCTTCCTGGCCATCGTCACCACCTTCGGCACCGACCTGGTGGCGCGCGCCCGTCCTCGCCCCCTGACTCCCGCCCGGGTGCCGGCGGGCGCCCGGCTACCCTCGGCGGGGCATGTGCGGGTTCGCCGGGGAGCTCCGGAAGGACGGAGCGACAGCCGACGTCGGCGCGGTCGCCCGCATGGCGGCCAGCATGCAGCGGCGGGGACCGGACGGGTGGGCCCGGGGCCCGGTGGCGCTCGCCCAACGGCGCCTCGAGGTCATCGACCTCTCGACCCGGGCGGCCCAGCCCATGGTCGGACCCCGAGCTCGATCTGGCCATCGTCTTCAACGAGTGCATCTACAACTACCCCGAGCTGCGCCACCGGCTGGCCGCCGAGGGTCGCCGCTTCTTCTCCACCGGTGACACCGAGGCGGTCCTCAAGGCTTACCGGCAGTGGGGCACCGCCTTCGTGGAGCAGCTCCAGGGCATGTTCGCCTGCGCCCTGGTCGAGCTGGACACTGGGCGGCTCGTGCTGGCCCGCGACCGCCTCGGCATCAAGCCGCTGTACCTGGCCGAAGCAAGGCCGATGGCGTCGAAGTACGACGGGTGCTTGGTCTCCGGGTAGACGCGAACAGGAACTGGTGCGCCTGCTCCACGCCAACCGCTACCGCGGCCCCCGAGCCCAGTGGTCATCCAGAGCTTCGAGGTGGGGAACCTCCAGGAGCTAGCGGGGAGGACCAGGCTGCTGCTCGTCCAGTTCGTCGACCGCAGTGGCCTCCTGCCGACCTCGCCGCCGCCGGGGACGACCGCACCTACGCCGACCTGGTCACCCCCGAGGGACTCGCCTTCGTGGCGACCTACGCCGACGGCATCGGTGCTGCAAGAACGTCCTCATCCCTCGGCGACCCGACGGGACGCTGGGCGAGCCATCGCCGGTCATCGACGACGCCCACGCCCCTGGACTGCTCGTCCACGGATGGACCTTCCGACGGGAGAACCGCTTCCTGCCCCTCGACCTCCGCCGGGGTGGAGGGCATTGGCGGAGAGGAGGAAGAACAAGAGGGCCCGCCCCACTACGCGCTGGGGCTGATCCGGCCCCTCACCATCACCGCCGGAGAACCCGGAGCGGCGTTCCCCGAGTCGGAGAGCAGGGTCACCGCCCGGGACTACGACTTTGACGTCAACGTCAAGGCCGGTCCGCAGACGGTGACGTTCGTCAACGAAGGCCCCGGCCAGGTTCACCACGCCGTGTTCTTCCCCTTCAAGCAAGGCATCGACCAGGCGACGGCCGAGCAAGTGCTCGGCACCTTCCTGGCCTCCGAGGAAGAGGAAGCGCCCGCCACCCCCCGAGTTCGACTTCGGCGAGGGAGGGGAGAACATCACTGACTTCGGCCTCTCCAGCACCGGCCTCGGGGCCACCTACGACGTCGAATTCGAGTCGGGGCGGACCTACGCGGTGGTGTGCTTCATCCAGGATCGAAGCGGTGGTCCCCCCCACGTGATCGCCCACGACATGAAGGTGTCAACGGCAGCCCGAAAACTGACCCCCCTGCGGCAGGTGAAAATTGACCCCCCTGCCGGAGTCCATGG
>JADDQY010000084.1 GCA_016781135.1 Actinomycetota bacterium | reverse complement strand
GAGGACCGCGTCATTGCCGAGGCGCTGGCCAAGCTGGAGGCCGAGGACCCGGAGGTTGCCCGGGACGCAGAGGCGGCGCTGGGGTCGCTGACGTGGGGCGAGGGGCTGTCGGTCATCACCCAGGAGCGGCTCCAGCACTTCCTCTGGTACGGGCTGCCGATGAAGTGGCTGACCGATACCGACCACCACCGCCGGATCGTGGCGGCCCTGGCCCGGGCCTTCGACCTGCTCGACCTGGCCCGGTACGCGGCGTTGTGCCGGTCGGACGCCACGGCGGAGGTCCTCGACGCCTACGAGCGCAGCGACAGCGAGGGCAAGAAGGCGCTCTTGCGGGCCGACGCCGCATCCGGGATCCGCCCGCCGGACATCGACGAGCTCGAGTGGGGCGCGGTGATGGGCCTGGAGGAGTCAGCGGCGCTGTCTTCGACTGCCGAGATGCTGGAGCTGGCTGTTGCCTCCGGAGAGCTGGTTCCCGGTTCCCGGGGCTGGAAGCAGCGCCAGCAGGACCTCGTGCGGGCGCACGTGACGGTGCCGCGGATCGACCTCGGGGGCCGGACGCTGCTGGAGGCGATCCGGGACGAGCGGCTCCAGACCTGGCTGGAGGGCCGGCGCAGCCCCACCCGGCGCCGGATCCTCGAGCCCCTGGTCGCAGCCGTGCGGGTTCCGGCTCAGCTTCCGGACGGCGTCGACGATCCGCTCCCGCAGCTGCGGTGGCTGCTCCGCGAGCTGGTCGACGGCCAGCCGCTCACCCAGACCGGGAATCTGAGCCGAGCGTTCGTGCAAGAGGCCGCGCCCCGCTTCGGATGGGACTTCAGGAACCCGCCACGGACCGAGGACGAGCTGTACGACCTGCACCAGGTCCGCCACCTCGCCCAGCGCCTCGGCCTCGCCCGCCGCTCGGGCCGCAAGCTCTTGCTCACAGCGAAGGGGCGGGCCGCGCTTGCCGACGCCGAGCTCCTGCGGCGCACGGCGGCTCGAGGGCTGCTGCCGGAGCACGAGTTCGCCGCTGCCCTCGGCGAGATCACTCTCGCGCTGCTCATCGACCGCGAGGTGCACGACCACGAGCTCGACGCCACCCTCGCCGACGTCGTGGCCGAGGTCGGCTGGCGCGCCACCGACACCGGGCTGCCACCCGACGAGCGCGACATCAGCTGGGCCTGGCACCAGACGACGAACCTGCTGCGTGCGCTCGAGGTGCTGTCAACGGGCGGAGGCTGGCAGGACCGCAGCTACGGACTCACGCCCGCCGGCCGGTCGGTCGCGCTGGAGTGCCTCCATCACCGGGCCACCGGTCGCCGGTTGAGCGTCTGGGGTTGAGCTGAGCGGACGCCGGCCACCCATCTTCGGGCCCGAGCCGTGGGCCGACCGCGTCGGCGCAAGCTGGTCGCACTGGGACCTGTGGTTCTGCCTCGTCTGCCTCACCGACGCCAACGGCAACTGGACGGCGCTCGAGGAGGAGATCATCGTCCGGGACAAGCGTCGTTCGGTGACGGGCCGCACCTGGGAGCGCAAGCGCAGCCACCTCCTCCACCTCCGGGCCCGCCTCGACGAGGCGGGCCTGGGCGCCGCTGACCTCGCCGCCGACTACCTCGACGACAAGACGCTGCGGGCGAAAGCTCGCCGGAAGGTGCTCGACCAGGAGCTCGCCGGTCGGGACATGACTCCGGCGATGGAGAACACGCCCCGGCGCCGGCTCCGACAGCGGGCGTTGTGGGGGCACTGGGGGGACTTCCCCGTCTCGCCAGCCGAGGACTACGAGGTCTTTGCCAGCCTGGTCGACGCCGAGCGCCGGAGCTACCGGTTGGCGACCGAGCTGGAGGACATCGCCGCCGAGGAACACGAGGGCCGGATGGGCGATCCGGCACGGCAGCTCGCCCTGTGGCGGGCGGTGCTCACCGCCGGCGTCGAAGCCTTCCTCCACGGGCTGCGCGACTCCGACGGCGCGGTCGGCACCTTCCTCGGCGACGCGCTCGAAACCTACGCCCGCCTGCCCTGGCGCGACACCGGCATCGGCCCGGCCGTCTACTGGGCCGACCTGTGCGAGTGGTGCATCTGGGAGGACTGGGGGATCCGCCACCGGCGCAACACCGCGCCGTTCCGCGGCGCGCGCACGGGCGACGTCGACCCGGTCGAGCGCCTGCTGCTGGACCTCGAAGCCGAGCACCGGTCGCACCGTCTCGACTACGAGGCTGACGAGGCGCTTCAACTCATCGCCTGGCTGGCCGTCGCGACCCACTCGTTCGACCGCTTCGTCCCAGCGGCCAAGCGGCTCCGGGCCGACTGGTGGATGCCGGTCGACGCCATGGGCGAAGCCGCCAACAAGGCGCGCAGGCCCGACCTCGCCGCCGAGGTTTACGGCGCCGCCATCGCCGGCGGCGGCTGGCACGCAGACCACCTCACCGTCTGTGCCTGCAGCGAACCGGCGGCGCGCCGACGGCGCCGCGCGCACCGCTCCGGCTCGTCGAGTAGGCCGTCTGCAGCGGCCTCCCTTCATGTCTCCCGGCCTACGCTGGGGCACATGACGGGAGCACAGCGCGAGCTCATCGTCCGGCACCCGAGGGTCTGCCACGGCCAAGCGGTCGTGAAGGGCACCCGCGTGATGGTCAGCGTGATCCTCGACGCCCTCGCCGCCGGCATGACTGAGGACGACATACTCGCCGAGTACCCGTCGCTCACCGTGGATGGGATCCGAGCTGCGGCAGCCTATGGTGCCGAACTCGCCCGCGACGAGTACCCAGCCGTCGCGGCGCAGTGAGGGTCAAGCTCGACGAGAACATCCCCGTCAGCGCCGGCGAGCCGCTTTAGTCTGCCGGCCACGATGTCGACTCCGTGGTCGACGAAGGGTTAGCGGGCGCAACCGACAGCAACGTGCTCGCCGAAGCGACCGAGTGCGACCGGCTCGTGATCACGCTCGACCGCGGCTTCGCTGACGCCCGGATGCATCCGCCCGGCTCCCATGCCGGGATCATCGTGCTCCGGGTCGAGGACCAGTCGCCCCCGGCGATCGTGCGCGAGATCGAAGACCTCCTGACGGCCGTCGACATCGACGGCCTGAGCGGCTGCAGCGTGTTCCGCGCCGGCACGATCCGCGTCCGCCCCCCGGGCGCATGAGCGACACACCTGGCGCGCTTGCCCATCCGCTGGATGGGCAACTTCGCGTTGCCGCTGGTGACGGACTCGTACGGCGCGCGCGGCTCAGCTGACAGCGACCGCGACGCACGGTTTCGGGACCGACGCTCTTTGGCGCAACGTGCCCGCCAAATGGGCCGCGAGTCGCTGACCTGCCCGTCTGCGCGCGGCCTGAGGCGCGAAATCGGCTTCAGAGCCGCTGGTCAAGGTGGCGGAGAGCTGCCCATCCAGTTGCCCGTCTCGAGGGCGAAATCGGGTGCGCAGGACCGAACTCCCTGCGCGAGCGCAACGCTCTGACCAGCCTCTTTGCGCCAGCTGCGCTCAACGACATACCCCCAGCGAGATTCCTAAACCGTGCGTCGGAGGTTCGAATCCTCCCGGGGGC
>JADDQY010000020.1 GCA_016781135.1 Actinomycetota bacterium | reverse complement strand
GGCTGAACCGGTCGGGGTCGTACACGCTGCCGTCCGGATGGCAGAACACGAAGTCCTCGTCGCGGTAGCCGGCGCCAACGAGCAGCTTCTCCTCGGCTTGGCGGGGCCGCCAGCGGCGCAGCATCCCAACGGTGCCCGGATCGAGGAGGACCATGTGCCCCCGCTTGGTCTTGGGCAGCTCCTTGATCCGCAGCTCGTGGTCGATCGCTGTCACCTGTCGGGAGATAACCGCCGTGGCCTTGTCGAGGTCGAGATCGGACCACTTCAGGCCCAGGCACTCCCCGCGCCGGCAGCCGGTGGTGGCCACGAACATCCATGCCGGGAGGTAGCGGTCGTCGGCCAGGAAGTCGAGGAAGCGACCGAGTTGGTCGGCGGTCCAGGCCTGGGGCCGACCGCTGCGGACCGAGCCGATCGGCGGTGGATTGGCGGTGTCGGCCACGTTGCGGGCGACTCGCCCCCAGCGCATGGCGTCCTTCAGGGCTGCGTGGACGATCGAGTGGATGTAGCGCACGGTCCTCGGCTTCAGCCCTGCCGGCGGTTGGTGCCTGGGTGACCGAGGCACGGCCTGGCGCCGGGCGAGAGCGGCAACGGCATGGCGACTGAGGCGGTTAGCGAACGGGAACTCCTCACCCACGGCATCGGCCACCTGCTGCCAGGTCCGGCGTTCGGCCCGAAGCTTGGCGACGCGGCTGACCACCTCAGGACCGTGCTGGCGCACCGGCGGGGTCGGTGGGCATCGGCCACCGTCGAGCAGCCGTCGGTACAGATCGTTGAGGTCCATCGGGGTGAGGCTCTGCAGCGGGACGCCGCCGATGTAGGGGACGACGTGCAGCCGGAGGTAGCGGGCGTATGACCGGTGGGTGCTCTCCTCCAGGGTCGGTGGCCGCTGGCTGGGCAGCCACTCGTCCTCCAGGAACCGCCGGACGGTCACCCGGTCAGGGCGGACGAACGTGCCGGAGTTGATGGAGTTGAGGAGCTGGATCCGGGCTGCCTCCGCGTCCCTCCTGGTGCGGAACCCACCCTTGCTCACCTGCCGGCGGCCGCCGTCGCTGGTCGGCAGGTGGACGTAGTAGGTCCACGTTCTTCCTCGCTTGCGGACGTTGTTGCGGCCCTTCCCGCTCACCGCTCCTCCTCTGCTCGGGCGTTGTCGACGGCCGCCCGCTGTCGGCGCTCTTCGGCGATCTCGGCCACAACTCGTTCGTCGACCAACTCGCCCGGGCGGTAGTTGTTGAAGGCTGTCAGCGCGTCGGCCAGACCGCGAAGGTTGTCGGCGAACCGGGCGACGTCTTCGCCTGGGTGCCGTGCTCCTCGCATGCCACGCGCCGCCAACCCGTGGAACACCGCGGCGAGCACGTCCTCGGGCAAGAGCGGCTCCCGGTGACGCAGCGTTCCTGCGAGCTCTGCCAGGACCGACTCGGGATCCGGAAGGGCGTCGGAGCGGGGGATGTCGATGCCCTCGGTCAGCAGCTCGGCCCAGTTGGCAGCGCGGTCAGCGAGGATCGGGAAGCTGCCACGGTGGCCGAGCAGCAGCACGACGAGGTACTCCCAGGGCAGCCCGCCCTTGACATCAGCTGTCACGAGCCGACCCACGCCGTCATCGGGCGGCAGGAAGAAGAAGAGCACGGGCAGGTCGAAGGTGCGGGCGAGCCCGATGAGCTCGTTGGCGGTGAACTGACGCACCCGGGTGCCGGAGACCGAGCCCTCGGCTTGGGCGACGGTCGCCTGGCTCCAGTTGCTCCCTGTAAACCGAGTCAGCCGCTCGGCCACCTGCACCTGGGTGAAGCCGCGTAGTTCCCGGGCCCGGGTGACGTTGTGGGCGACGACCTGGCTTGCCGTCCACCGCTGGCTGGCATCGGTTTTGGCCTTGGCCACGCTGGCTCCGTCTCAAGCGAGGGACAGACAGTGGGTCCATGAAGGTTGCGCCGTCCGGCTAGTCCGTCCATCATACCATGTACCATTACACGGCAGTAATTCCTGGGAGCCACGCATGCGCTACGACGATCTGCCTCCGTTCCTCCGAGTAGAGCAGGTACAAGAGCTGACCCAGCTCGGCCGCTCCCAGGTGTACGAGCTCACCCGGCGCTGGCGGGAGACGAACGGGGCCGAGGGCATCCCCGCCGTCAACTTCGGCCGCAACGTCCGGATCCCGACCGCCGGTCTGCTCCGCCTCGGGATGATCGACGTCGACGGCAACGATGACGAACCGGGCGCTGCCGGCGACGCCGCCTGACGTGCGCATCGAGCACCGGTACCCCGAGGCCCGGGCCTTCCTCCGCCACCACGGCCCGCAAGCGCTCGCGGTGTTGCACGACCTCTCGCCGCAGCCCAGCCACGCAACGGCGCATGGGTCGTCCAGACCAGCACCCGGGATGTCGCCCGCCGGCTCGAGTTCCTTTCGAAGGACACGGTCAACCGCCGGCTCCGTCAACTCCTCCAAGCCGGCATCGTCGAGATCCTCGACCACGGTGCCGCCACCTTCCAGGCCCCCACCTACCGCATCAACTTGCTCGGCTCAGGCATCACCGTCCACCCCGACGACCACACCGCCTGACCAGCACGCCCTCACGCCATGACGATCCCCACCGCCACCAACCATCGGTCTCAACGATCCACACATTGGCACCCTGCGGTGCCGACAACCGAAGCGGCCGTCACGGCGGCCGCTGAGCGAGGAGCGGGCCGGTGCTGAGCCGGGGCAAGGTCACCCCCGCCACCGTGTCCTACTATACGGACGAGGTCGCCGCCGGCTTGGAGGACTACTACGCCGGCCGGGGCGAGGCCGTGGGCCACTGGGTGGGACACGGCTCCGCCGCCGCCGGACTGTCCGGCGAGGTGTCGCCCGAGCAGCTCGCTCGGCTCTTTCAAGCCGTCCATCCCGACACCGGCGAAACCCTCGGCGCTGCCTACACCGTCCGCGCCGATGCCGACCGGGTCACCGGCTGGGACCTGACCTTCTCGGCGCCGAAGTCGCTGTCGGTGCTGTGGGCGCTGGGCGGTGGCGAGGTGGGCATGGCCGCCAAGGAGGCCCACGACGCGGCGGTGGCCGCTGGCCTCGAGTACCTCGAGGAGCACGCCGCGTTCTCCCGAGCGGGCAAGGCCGGGATCCGCCAGGTCGACACCGAGGGACTGCTCGGCGCAGCGTTCGTGCACCGCACCTCCCGGGCCGGCGATCCTCAACTGCACACCCACGTCCTGGTCTCCGGACGGGTGCGCTGCGAGGACGGGATCTGGCGGGCGCTCGACTCCCGGGCGCTGCACCGAGAGCTCAAGCCCGCCGGCTTGGTGTACCACGCCGCACTCCGGGCCGAGAGCGAGGCCCGCCTCAGGGTGGTGTGGGGACCGGTTGACCGCAACGGCCAGGCCGACATCGTCGGCGTGCCAAAGGAACTGATCGAGCGCTACTCCAAGCGGCGCCGAGCCGTGGAGGCGCAGGCCAAGGTCAGCGTCGCTGAGTCCGAGGACCGCCTCGGACGCAGCCTGACGCCCCAGGAGCGCCGCCGCACCTACGAGCGAGCCGTGCTCGACACCCGCGACGCCAAGGACCACGCCGAGGTCTG
>JADDQY010000047.1 GCA_016781135.1 Actinomycetota bacterium | reverse complement strand
CTGCGGGAGATCGCCCCCGACCTCGAGGTTTAGCGAGCTCTCGGGCGGGGGCGAAGCCCAGGTCGTCGCCCGCCTCGACGCCGCCAGCGCCATCAAGCGGGGCGACGACGCCGAGCTGTGGCTCAACGCCCGACGGGTGACGCTGTTCGACCCCGACACCGGGGCCGTCGGCGCCGTCGGGCTGATCAGCTCCGGCGCTGGCGCAGGGCAGCCACCACCGCGGCGTCCCAGGCGTGGGTGCGCAGGAGCTGGTAGCGCTCGGCGGCCAGTCGCAGATAGGCCTCGGTCTCCCAGTGTGGGTCGGGGATGAGCCCGGCCTCACCCAGCATGGCCACCACCGGGTCGTATTCCTCGGCCAGCCAACGACGGGCGACGGTGGGACGGTCGAGCAGGATTCCCTCGGCCTGCATGCGCCGGAACCCCCAGGCCTCCACCCCCTCGGCCAGCAGGCCGTAGTCGCCAGGTTCCCGCAGCCGCAGGCGCCGGCGGTCCTCGGTCGGCAACGGCACCCGCTCCCACAGCAGGCGCTCGTGGCTCTTCACCGGCAAGTCGGTCACGCGCAGGTCGGTGCCGGCCCCGGCCTGGGTGAGGATCTCGGTCACCGACGCCTCGATCAGGCGCCGACCTCGGGCCCGAGCCACCGCCACCCGGTGGTGGCCGTCCTTGACGAAGTGGGCGTCGCCCACCCGGTAGACGTCGATCGGGCAAACGACTGGCCCCGACGCTCGTCGGCGGCGATCTGCTCGAACCTGGCTCGGGACCGGGTGGAGGTCGGACGGAAGCGCCCGGTCGAACTCGCCGGCGCGCTCCACCGTGCCGACGACGGAGTCCAGCTCGATCACCGCCAGACCGAGGTGGCGCTCGCCGACTCGGCCGAGCGCGGCCACCACCTCGTCGAAGGGGAGGATGACGTTGACGTCTCCGGGCTGGCCCCGCAGCCGGGCACCAAGCCGGGCGAGCACCTGCCGGCGGCGGACGCGGCTGAAGTCGTCCCGAGCGTCAGCGTCCGGAAGCCCGTGTCCATGGGCACGGGAGGCGACTACCCGCTGGCCGGGCGTGGGATGCTCTTCGGCCATGGCCAAGGAGACCACCGAGGTGGAGGTCGACGGGCGGACCGTGACCATCACCAACCCGTCGAAGGTGTTCTTCTCCGCTCGGGGCGAGACCAAGCTCGACCTCGTGCGGTACTACCTGGCGGTGGGCGAGGGGGCGCTGCGCGGGGTCTACGAGCGCCCGGTGGTGCTCAAGCGCTACCCCGACGGCGCCGAGGGGGAGTTCTTCTACCAGAAGCGGGTACCGGCTTCGCGTCCCGAGTGGCTCGAGACGGTGACGGTCAGCTTCCCGAGCGGGCGCAGCGCCGAGGAGCTGTGCCCGACCGATGTGGCCCACGTGGTGTGGGCGGCCAACGCCGGCTGCCTCGACCTCAACCCCTGGGCGGTCCGCCGCCTCGACGTCGACCACCCCGACGAGCTGCGGGTCGACCTCGACCCCCAGCCCGGCGTTCCCTTCGACGCCGTGCGCCGGGTGGCCATGGAGGTCCGTCAGGTGCTGGAGGAGCGGGGCGCGTTGGTGGGCTGGCCCAAGACGTCGGGCAGCCGGGGCATCCACGTCAACGTCCGCATCGAACCTCGATGGGACTTCCTCGCCGTGCGCCGTGCCGCGCTGGCCCTCGCCCGGGAGGTGGAGCGGCGCCTGCCCGAGCTGGTCACCTCGAAGTGGTGGAAGGAGGAGCGAGGGGACCGGGTCTTCATCGACTACAACCAGAACGCGCGGGACCGCACCGTGGCCTCCGCCTACTCGGTGCGGGCCAACCCCGAGGGGCGGGTGTCGTGCCCACTCACCTGGGAGGAGGTCCCCGACGTCGAGCCGGCGGAGCTCACCCTTGCCACCGTACCCCGTCGCTACGCCGAACGGGGCGACGTCGGCGCCGGCATCGACGACGTCGCCTACTCGCTGGACGGGCTGCTCGAGCTGGCCGCGGAGGACGAGGCCGAGGGGCTGGGCGACGCGCCCTGGCCCCCGAACTTCGCCAAGCAGGCGGGTGAGCCCCGCCGTGTCCAGCCCAGCCGGGCCCGCAAGTCCTGAGGCTCGAGAAGGACGCCGTTCAGGCGCCGAAGACCCGGGCCAGCTCCTCGGGGACGGGGCGCTCGAGCTGGGCGTAGGTGCACGAGGCCGGGTCCCGGTCGGGGCGCCAGCGCACGAGGTGGGTGGCGTGGCGGAAGCGGTCGCCCTGGAGGTTGTCGTAGGACACCTCGGTGACCCGTTCGATGCGCAGGGGCTCCCACGCCAGATTGTCCTTGGCGTTCCAGCGGGACGCCCCGCCGGGCAGACGCTGGCCGCCGTCGTCACCGGAGGCCGCAGCCTGGGCCCAGCGCCGCCACGGATGGTCGTGGAGGGCATCGTGGGCGAGTGGGGCGAGCTCGCCGGCGAGAGCCCGCCGGGTCGCCGCCGGGAACGACGTGGCGACGCCGACGTGGTGGAGCGTCCCCTCGTGGTCGTAGAGGCCGAGGAGCAGCGAGCCGACGCCAGCGCCGTCCTTGTGCCATCGGAACCCGGCCACCACGCAGTCGGCGGTGCGCTCGTGCTTCACCTTGAGCATGACCCGCTTGCCCTCGACGTAGGCGAGGTCCGCGGGCTTGGCCACGACGCCGTCGAGGCCGGCGCCCTCGAAGCGAGCGAACCAGTCCTGAGCCACCGCCGGCGAGGTGGTCAGCGGCGTGAGGTGCACCGGGGGGCCGCACCCGGCCAGCAGGTCCTCCAACTCGGCCCGGCGGCGAGCGAACGGCAGGGCGCGCAGGTCGGCGTCGCCGGTGGCCAGCAGGTCGAAGGCCACGAACGAGGCGGGCGTGCGCTCGGCCAGGAGCTGCACTCGGGAGATGGCAGGGTGGATGCGCTGGAGGAGGGCGTCGAAGTCGAGGCCCCGAGGACCGGCGATGACGATCTCCCCGTCGAGAACGCAGCGTTCGGGAAGCTCGGCCTCGAGCGAGTCGACCAGCTCGGGGAAGTAGCGGGTGAGGGGCCGCTCGTTGCGGCTGCCCAGCTCCACCTCGTTGCCGTCGCGGAACACGATGCCCCGGAAGCCATCCCACTTGGGCTCGTAGGCCATGCGGTCGGCCACCGGCAGCTCGCGTACCAACTTGGCGAGCATGGGCGAGACCGGCGGGTTGACGGGAAGGTCCATGGTCCTCAGTTCATCCGGGGGTCGGGGGACCAGTTGGCCAACCAGGCGACGCGACCGCCCTGACGGCGCAGCACCAGGCGCCACAGCCGTGCCGGGTCGGCGCACAGCACGTCGTCGGGGGCGCCGTCGACCACCATCCACGCCCCCTGGCCGATCTCCGCCTCGAGCTGGCCCGGCCCCCATCCGGCGTAGCCCGAGAACACCCTTACGGCGTCGACGGGCGCGGGGAGCTGGTCGGGGTCGAGGCCGAGGTCGACGGTGCCGAGGTGCCCGGCGACCGGTGCCCACCCGGTCCCGGGCGCGGTCGTCCCCCGGGCGACGCCGATGGCGGCGGAGGCCCCCACTGGGCCTCCCAGGAAGACCACCCCCGGGTGGGCGGCAAGCGGGGCCCACTGCGGGAGGGGCTCGCCCACGTCGGTGTCGCTCGGGCGGTTCAGCACCACCCCCAGGGCTCCGTCATCGGCGCCATGGGCCAGCACCAGCACCACCGTGCGCTCGAAGTTGGGATCGGTGAGCGACGGAAGGGCGACCAGCAGGCAGCCGGCGTGGAGGGGGAGAGGCACGCCGCTCACTTCAGCAGCCGGGACAGGCGACGGTCGGCGAGCACCTTGCCGCCGGTCTGGCACCGAGGGCAGTAGGTGACCTCGTAGCTCTCATAGGACACCCGCTGCAGCACCTCAGCGCACCTCGGGCATGCCTCCCCGGCCCGGCCGTGCACCACCCAGTGATCTCCCACCTTGGTTGGGAGGCCTCCTCGCCGAAGGCGCTCGCAGGCGAGACCGGCTTCCAGCACGTCGTGGATGGCGGTCAGCAGGCGCTCCCGCTGCTCGGTGTCGAGCGACGCCAGCGTGGCGTAGGGCGACAGGCCGGCCCGATGGAGGGCGTCGTCGGTGTAGCCCCGACCCATGCCGGCGACGGTGCGCTGGTCGCGCAGGATCGTGTGCACCCGGCGGTTGTCGGCGCTGGTGCGCACCAGCTCGGCGAACGCTTCGGTGTCGGCATCGGGGCCGAGGCGGGCCAGCGGCCCCTCGTCGCCCTGGCCCAGGACCCACCACCCGGCTTTGCGCTCGGTGCCGAACTCCTTGACCAACACCGCCGGGCGCTCGGCCACCACCAGGCGCACCACGCCGTTGCGGGGGCGGCTGTTGCGGGGGGGATCCTCGAGGTCGACCCGGCCCCCCTGGGACAGGTGGACCAGCAGCCGCATCCGGTTGGCGAACGACCACACTAAGAACTTGCCCCGCCGCCCCACCTCCTCCACGGCAATGCCGATGAGCGCGGAGGGATCGGGGGCGACCGTGCGCAGGGCGGAGAACGAGAGCGGCTGGGCCTGCTGCAGCTCGCCGCCGGCCACCGCCGCGTGCAGGCGCTCGGCCTGTGCCTGC
This sequence comes from Actinomycetota bacterium, assembly GCA_016781135.1. GTDB lineage: Bacteria > Actinomycetota > Acidimicrobiia > Acidimicrobiales > CADCSY01 > JADDRA01. The sequence goes on along the minus strand of JADDQY010000047.1, from coordinate 10,089 downwards.
ATCTCGGGGAGCTCGGGCACGGGTGTGACCGTCAGGCCAACAGGGCTCGAGCCCGGGCCATGGGCTCGACCAGCCACTCGGACGCCGCCCCTAGCGGGGCGTCGACCCACGGGGCCGAGGCGAGCTCGACCAGGAGGGCCACGCCCGCCAGGTAGTCGTCGACGGCCACGTGCTCAGGAGCGATGCCGGTGCCGGCGTCGAGGGCGTTGTGGTAGTTGCCGAGCGGGAGGGCGAGGCCCGACGCCTGGTAGCCGCAGGCGCCGAAGGCGCTCGCCTCACACGTGCCCCCGTCCATCAGCTTGCGCTGCCACCGGAACGCCTCGTCGGCGCCGGTCAGGCGAGTGGCGGCGTCGACCAGGGCCTGGGTGAGGCCAGGATCGAAGACGGTCCTGCGGTCGCCCACCCGCACGATGACCCCGTCGCCCTGGGGTGCGCCGGCGAGTGCGGATGAGCACTCGATCGACAGGACGCGAGCACCGCGAGGCACGGTGGCCAGCCGGATGGCCTCCAGGGTCCCGAGGAACCCGATCTCCTCGGCCCGGGTGAACAAGGCCCACACCTCGACATCGGGAGGGCTACGCCGGGCCACCTCGCCGAGCGCCGAGAGGGCCATGGCCGCGCCGAGCAGGTCGTCGCACACCCGCCCGGTGACGTGGCCCTCGATCAGCTCGAACCCAGGGAAGGCCCACATGGCGAAGCCGTCCCCGGGAGCCTCGCCGTCGAGCACCCTCGCTCGGGCACCGGTCAGGCGGCCATCGCGCGCCGAGGCCTCGAGCAGGGATCCCCGGCCCACCGGCGCGATGGCATCCCGAGCGAAGAACTCGACCTCCGAGCCCGGTACGGCGTGGGCCGCAGACAGCCCGCCCCGGAACGACAGCATCACCACGTCGCCGTCGACACCCTCGACGGCGAAGCCGGGGTGGTCGAGGTGGGCCACCAGCACCAGGGGACGGCCTCCCTGGGCCTCACCACCCCGGTTGCGGACCACGAGGTTGCCGGCGCCGTCGCGCTCGACGTCCAAGCCGGGGTGATCCTCGGCGAAGGCCTGCACCCAGGCGGCGGGTTGGTCCTCGACCAGCGGAGCCGTCGGACACGAGAGCAGGGCCTCGGCCACCACAAGCGGGGTCGCGCCGAGCTCCACGCCGGCGGGAGTCACCGGCTGCGGCGGGTGTAGACCGGGGGCTCGAACACCCGCCCGCAGCGGCACTTGCCGAGCTGCTTGACCAGATGCCGGCGTTCGACCTCGGCCCACACCTCGTCGTCGGTCATGGCGTGGGCCACCTCGGCACGAGCCTCGGGGTCGCTGGCGATGGCGGGAGCGGCGATGGTGGCGATGACGCCGGACTTGAACCAGTAGCCCGGGCAGGCGGGCCCCCGCCCGGGACCGCAGGCCTCGGGGTCGTTGTAGCCGTGCCAGTCGGAGAGCCCGTTGAGCCCCTTGGCCACCGCGGCCACCGCTGCGTCCATGACGTCGGTCCTTCCTCCAGCCTGTTGGTGCAACTCCGGCGGCCAGGATAGGGGCCGGTCCCGCCACTGGCCGGGGCAGGCCACGGTGGAGCCCCAAGAGGGGGAAGGAGCGGCGCGTGGCGGTGGTGGCCGAGTCGCCCAGCCGGGAGGGCCCGTCCAGCTGCCCTCGTAGGCTGAGTGCATGACTCCGAGTGCGATGTGCGACATCTGCGGCCAGGTGGTCACCCCCGAGGAGGCGGTCGTCGTCGACATGTCGGTGAGCCAATCGATGTGCCCGACGTCGATGACCCTGCACCCGGCGTGCCGCGAGGCGGCGGCGGTCATGTGGGACCCCGACGACACCTGCTCGGGGAGCGACCCCGACTTCCCGGAGATGGAGCAGTGGGTGGCGACGTCGGAGAGCGTCGACCCCCGGTCGTAGCCCCGCGTGCCCGGTGCCCACCAGCACCTTCTCGTGCCCCCCGGGTGAGCCGCTGAGGGCGTGGCGCTACTGGCGCTTCGCCGCCGGCACCGGACGGCTCGCCTCGGTGTCCCAGCGAGGCTTCACTTGGGAACCGGGCGCGCCCTTCCGAGCCCGGTGCGTCGGCGGCGGCCATGCCGCTCCCGACCCCGGGTGCAGCTGTGGCATCCACGCCAGCTCCGACCTGGCGTCGCTGCGGGACCAGGCGCTGTGCCTGGCCCCAGGCGCGCTGGTCGTCGGTGAGGTGGCCCTGTGGGGGCGCGTGGTGCTCGACGACCACGGCTACCGGGGCCAGTACGCCTCTCCCTGCCGTCTGTGGCTGGTCGGCTCGCCGGCTGGGGACGACGCCACGCTGAAGTCGCTGGGGGAGTATGGCGTGCCCGTGAGCACCATGGCCGATGCCGAGGCGGTCGGGGACGCGTCGGCGGCCACCAGGGCCTACCTGGCGATGTCGGGCCCCGCCGAGTGACCCGCGGAGCCACCATCGACCCCGGCCTCGTCGAGGGTGGCCATCTCGCTCACGATCCTGGCCGCAGCTTCCAGCACGGGCAGGGCCAGGCACGCGCCGGTGCCCTCACCGAGGTGCAGCCCGAGGTCGAGCACCGGTTCGAGCCCGAGGTGGTCCAGGGTGGCGGCCGCCCCCGGCTCCGCCGAGCGGTGGCCGGCCACGCAGTAGCCGAGGGCGTCGGGCACCAGGGCGCTGGCCACCAGGAGGGCGGCGCCGGCGATCAGGCCGTCGACCACCACGGGTAGGCGCAACGCGGCACCACCCACGATGAAGCCGGCCAGCGCGGCGATCTCGAGGCCGCCGACCGACGCGAGCACCTCGAGGGGGTAACCGGCCCCATCGGTGCGGTGGAGGCCTCGCTGGACCGCCCCCACCTTGCGGGCGAGGGTCTCGTCGTCGATCCCGCTCCCCCGCCCCGTCACCGTGTTCGCCCCGCGCCCGGTGAACGCCGCCACCAGGGCGGCCGATGCCGTGGTGTTGGCGATGCCCAACTCTCCGGTCACCAGACATCGCGCCCCGCCAGCGGCCAGCTGGGCGGCCACCTCGGAGCCCACGTCGAGGGCGACCGTCGCCTCCTCCTGGCTCATGGCCGGCTCCACCGACAGGTCGCCAGTCCCGCCCCGCACCTTCCGGTCGAGCAGGCCCGGCGCTGGGTCGAGCTCGCCGGCAACGCCCACGTCGACGACCGTGACCGACGCCCCCGTCTGGCGGGCGAGCACGTTGATGGCGGCACCACCCTTGGCGACGGTCGCAACCATCGCCGCCGTGACCTCCTGAGGCCACGGCGTCACGCCCTGGGCGTGCACCCCGTGGTCGGCGGCGAACACTGCCACCGCCGCCGGGCGAGGCAGCGGTGGCGGTGTCTTTCCGGCGATGGCCGCCAGCTGGGAGGCCAGCGTCTCCAGGCGGCCCAGGCTGCCTCGGGGCTTGGCCAGGCGGCGGTGGCGTTCGGCTGTCGCCTCGGCCGCGGCATCGGCGAGGGGAAGCACCCGCTCGCAGGCGGCGGCGAAGGCCCCCACCCCCAACCCGCTCACCGTCGGAGCGAGCCCTGCTCGATCACGGCGATCACCCGGTCCACGTCGAGGTGGTCCTCGAGCGCGTCAGCCAGACGGTCGAACTGCGCCTGACGGGCGGCATCGAAGGACACGCCGGTGGGCACGAACGCCTTTCCCGCCCGGTGGGCGACGTAACCGAGGAACGCCGAGCGGAAGCCGTCCTGTTCGAACAGCCCGTGCAACGAGGTGGCGAACAGGCCGGCTCCGGGATCGGCGGCCCCCTCGGCCTCGGTCCCGCCGTCGCCGTCTTCGAGGTCGATCCACGGCTCGGCGGCCGTGCCCGTGTTCATTCGCCCGTGGTGGATCTGGTAGCCGGTGAGGACGTGGCCCAGAGCCCGGCCTCGGCGGCGGCGGGTCACCTTGTGAGGCATGAAGATGGTGCTGGCGTCGAGCCAGCCGAGGGCGTTGACGGGACCGCGGCCCGACTCGACGTGGTCGACGATGCGCTGCCCCATCATCTGGGCGCCTCCACAGATGCCGAGGACGGTGGCGCCGCACGAGGCGATGGCCCGGTCGAAGCCGAGCTGGCGCAGCCAGCCCAGGTCGGCGACCGTGGCCTTGGTGCCGGGGAGGACGACCAGGTCGGGGCGTCCCAGGGCTCCCGGGCCCGAGACCATGCGCACCTCGACGCCGGCTTCGATGGCGAGGGCGTCGAGGTCGGTGAAGTTGGCGAGGTGGGGGAAGCGCACGGCGGCTACGTCGAGGCTGTCGGTGGCCGCGCCGTGGCGCGACTGAGGCCGCGGTCGCTCCAGCGCCAGGGAGTCCTCGGCGTCGAGGCCGACGTCGTCCATCCACGGCAGCACCCCCAGGGTGGGCACGCCGCAGCGCCGCTCCAGCTCAGCCGGCCCGGTGCCGAGGAGGGCGCGATCGCCCCGGAACTTGTTGATCACCAGGCCCTTGACGAGCTGCCGGTAGCGCTCGGGCAGGAGCGCCACCGTGCCGTAGAGCGCGGCGAACACCCCGCCGCGCTCGATGTCGCCGACCAGGACCACCGCCAGCCCGGCGGCGTGGGCGAGTGGGAGGTTGACCAGGTCGTGGTCAAACAGGTTGATCTCGGCGGCGCCGCCGGCCCCTTCGGCGACGACCACGTCGAAGCGCCGGCGCAGATCGTCGAGGCAGGTCCCGACCACGTCACGGAGCCCGGCGATCTCGCGGTGGTAGGCGGCGGCGTCGAGCTGGGCCGTGGGGCGGCCCATCACCACCACCTGGCTGGACCGCTCGTCGGTCGGCTTGAGCAGCACCGGGTTCATCGCCACCTCCGGCTCGGCGCCGGCGGCAAGGGCCTGCACGCCCTGGGCCCGCCCGATCTCGTGGCCCTCTTCGGTGACCCAGGAGTTGAGGGACATGTTCTGGGCCTTGAACGGGGCGACGGCCACGCCTCGCCTGGCCAGGAGCCGGCACAGACCGGTGACGATGTGGCTCTTGCCCACGTCGCTGGCCGTGCCGCACACCATGAGGCCACCCGCCACCGGTGGGGAGTCGCGCATCGAGGCGACGGTACTCTCGGCGTCGTGGCCCGGGCTTCGTCGATCGTGGTCGTCAACACCGGTCACGGCAAGGGCAAGTCGTCGTCGGCCTTCGGGGTGATGGCGCGGGGGTGGGCCCGAGGGTGGCGGGTGGGCGTGATCCAGTTCGTCAAGGGCGGAGACTGGAAGACCGGGGAGCGCAAGCTCGCCGACCACCTCGGTATCGAGTGGCACACGCTGGGCGACGGGTTCACCTGGGAATCGACCGACCTCGACGAGACCGAGGCCAAGGGTCGCCACGCGTGGGAGGTCGCTCGGGCCAAGCTGACCTCGGGGGACTACGACCTGCTCATCTTCGACGAGCTGACCTACATCGTGAGCTACGGCTGGGTGCCCGCCGCCGAGGTGGCGTCGGCCATCCGCGACCGGGCGCCGACCACCAACGTGGTCGTCACCGGACGCGACGCCGCCGAGGAGCTGATCGAGGTGGCCGACACGGTGACGGAAATGCGCAAGGTCAAGCACGCCTTCGACCGGGGCATCGTGGCCAAGAAGGGCATCGAGTACTAGCCCTGGCGCCAGGTCGGTGCCGATCAGAGGTCGATGGTCCGGATGTCCAAGCCGGCGGCGACCAGACCCTGTTCGACCTCGGCTCGCTGCTCGGGCGTGAGCGGCGCCGCCGGCTCCTTGTCGACGGTCACGGCGACGTCGAGCATGGCTGCGGCCTGGAGCAACCCGTCGTCGTAGGCCACCAGGTCGGCTTCCCACTCGGAGCGGGTCGGTTGCTCGTAGCCCACCAACCGTCGCCGTCGCTCCCGCAGGTCGGCCCCCACCAGCTCGATCGGCATGCCGCTCACGTCCTCACCCTCATGACGTCAGCGATGGTAGGCGGCGCGTCATGCCGTCGCCTGCAGGGCCTGGGCGAGGCGATCGAGGCCGTCGGGGCCGGGGACGGCGATGCGAGCGCCTCCGGGGAGGCCGAACGAGGAGGTGTCGCGCACCACGACACCCTCTGGGGCGAGGCGCTCGCGCAGCCCGGGTGCGTCGGGCACGAGCACCCAGCTGGCGTCGGAGGGCTCGGGGTCGAGCCCGAAGGACGTCAAGAGCCCGATCAGCTCGCTGCGCAGTCTGGCGATGCCGGCCGCCCAGGATGGCAGATCGGCCATGTCCAGCAGGCGGGGGAGCAGGGCCAGGGCGAGGCTGTTCACCGACCAGGTCGCCTGGCGGCGGCGCAGGCGCTGGGCCAGCTCGTCCTCGGGGGTGAGGATGTACCCCAGGCGCAGCCCTGGGCAGGCGAAGACTTTGGTGAGCGAGCCGACGACGACCGCACCGGCGTCACCCCGGGTCCAGTGCCCGGTGGCGAGCGGGTAGAACGCCTCGTCCCACACCGCCGCGTCCTCCTCGGGGCTGGCCAGGCGTCCGCTCGGGTTGTGGGGGTTGGAGCGCCAGCGGGGAGCGGTGGGCGAGAGTCGTTCCAGGTGCCGGCGATACAGCGAGAACTCCGGGTCGTCCACCCGGCCCTCGCCGAGCTCGGCGGCGACCAGGGCGATGGCCTCCGAGCCACCGTTGGTGAGCACCAGCGACTCCGGGGCGACGCCAATGGCCTCGGCCAGGAACGTCGTGGCCACCTTCGAGTCGGGGTAGCGGCGCAGGGCGTCGAGGCAGCCTTCGGCGAGGTCGGCCACGTCGGGAGCGAACGGGTTGAGGCTCACCGACACGTCGAGCACGGCGGTGGGGTCGAGGCCGAGGGCTTCGGCCAGGCGGTGGGCATCGCCGCCGTGCGGCCCGGGGGCCGGGATCATGTCCGGCTCCTCACGAGCTTCGGCGCCACGAGCGCCGGTGCAGCGAGCGTTGCGGCGAGCACGGCGCCGACGTCGAGCGAGAGACGCACGGCGCGCCCGATGTCGTCGGGGCCGGGAGGGGGCCCGGTGCCGAGCACCGGCCGGTGCTCGACCCGGTCGGCGTAGCGGTTGCTGCCGCCGAGGCAGACGTCGAGGGCGCCGGCGAAGGCGGCTTCGGCGACGCCGGCGTTGGGGGAGGGGTGCGCCGGGGCATGACGGTGCACCGCCTGCCACACGGCGCTCGCCCGGCCAGGGCGGGCGGCGACGACCAGGGCGGCGGTGGCCCGGGCCGGCACCCACCCGGCCACGTCGTCGAGTCGGGCGCTGGCCCAGCCGTAGCGGCGGTAGCGACCGTGGCGATAGCCCACCATGGCGTCCATGGTGTTGGCCGCCCGGTACGCCAGCGCGCCGGGTGCCCCGGCGACGGCGGCCCACAGCGCCGGAGCGACCACGGCGTCGACCGTGTTCTCGGCCACGGACTCGACGGTGGCGCGAGCGACCTGGGCGCTGTCCAGCTGGGTGGGGTCCCGCCCCACGAGGCTCGGCAGCACCCCTCGGGCGCGCTCGAGATCTCCGTGGTCGAGGTGCACCGCCACCGCCTCGGCCGCCTCGGCCAGGGCTCGTCCGGCAACGGCGACGTAGGTGGCGATGGTCGTCGAGCGGACGAGGCTCCCACCGATCACGGCGAGGCCGAGCCCCATGGCGGCGTGGACCCCGCCCACCCACCGTCGGTCCCGGTACAGGGCGACCTCGGTCGCCTGCATGGCCTTGCCGAACAGCACCACGGGATGGGCCCGGTATGGCGGCTCACCCAGCACCCGGTCGATCACCACCCCGCCGGCCGCAGCGACCGCACGACGCCCGGCGGCTGTCACCAGCGGACGGCGGCGACGAGCAGGCCGGTGGTCTCGGCCACGATGCCGGCGGCCCCGAGGACGTCGCCGGTGAACCCGCCCAGGCGGCGAAGCGAGAGCGAGAACGTCGCCACGGCCCCCCCGGCGGCGGCCACCACCGCCAGCACGGCGGCGAGCTCCCCGCCGAAGGCGGCCAGCGCCAGGGCCAGCCCCCCTCCTCCGAGGGCGACCGGCGTTGCCGTCGCGCCTAGGAACGACGAGGCCAGTCCACCCGGCCGGGCGTAGGGCAGGGCGCAGGCGGCGACGGCCATGGCGGTGCGCGAGAGCGACCACAGCGCGGTCATGAGGAGCGGGGCCGGCGGCATCACCGCCAGGGCGGCGGTGCGGAGGAGGAGGGCGACCACGGTGACGCCGGCCCCGAACGCGCCGATAGCGGGCTCGGCCATGATCTCCAGCCGGCGAGCCGGATCGAGGGCGTGGGCGAGCAGGCCGTCGGCGCTGTCAGCCAGGCCGTCGAGGTGCAACAGGCCGGTGAGGGCGAGGTCGGCGGCCACCACCAGGGCGGCGGCCACCAGGGGTGGCCAGACCTGGGCGGCCAGCCACCAGCCGGCTCCGAGGACGAGGCCGAGGGCAGCGCCCACCACCGGGAACCACGGGAGGGCGCGGGCGGTGGGGGGAGCGGGACGTCCCAGCGCGGTGAGGAACGCCAACGCCGCCTGCATCAGCGCTGGGGCGCCTCGAGGGGCAGCGTGCGTCCAGCCACGACCAGCAGCACCTCGTCGGCGACGGCGGCAACCGCCTGGTTGACCTCGCCCAGGCGGTCGCGGAACCGCCGTCCGAGCTCGCTGGACGGGTGCACGCCCATGCCCACCTCTTCGGAGACGAGCACCGTGTCCCCCGCCCGTTGCTGCAGGGCGCGGCACAGCTCAGCGGGATCCACGGCGAGGTTCATGACGGCCACCCACGGCCCGAGCGAGTCGACCACCACCGTGCCCGACGTCGACCGCAGGGCCTCGACGAGCGAGAAGCGGGCGGAGGTCTCGACCGTGGCCCACGTCGGCGGGCGCCGGGCTCGGTGGACCGCGATGCGGGCGGTGAGATCGCGGTCGGCGGGGTCGGCCACGAGGGTGGCCAGGTAGGTGACGGGTGGAGGCGTGCGGGCGGCGAGGGACTCGGCGACGGCCGACTTGCCCGAGCGAGCGCCGCCGAGCACCAGCGTGATCACGCCCGGGGCCAGCAGCCGATGCCGGCCTTCACCGCTTGGTGTAGCGCCCCTTCCAGGGACGCTCTCCACATCGACCGGAATCCGCCGAACCAAGCAGGAACGGACGGTCCTTGGGGGTTGACCACCGAGCACCGCACGCCCGGCCCGCCGCCGAGGGAGGCTGAGGCCATCCTCTGTACCGGCGCTCGGCTCTCCCAGACGAGGACCGGCCAGCCCACCGCCCTTTTCTCGTGGGAGCGAAGCTGTGGATGCAGGATCTCCACTTGTCCCTCGTACTCGCCTCGACGCTGGGCCGGATCGTAGTGGTCCCCGTCACACCCTCCGGGGCCCGGTTCGGCGCTCGAGGTCCTGGCTGCACAACGAGCCTTCCTCGGCTGCAGCCGGAGCACCGATGTGCTCGGCGGAGAAGGGGCCGGCCAGGGTGGGGTCGTGGACCACGTGCGAGCCCCGCATGGCGTCGTACCAGGTGGACGAGCTCCGCGCCGTTCCGTCGGCGGCCTCGGAGGGACGCGGCGGGCCACCCCGGATTCCCGACGTCCGGCACCGCCCCCGCTCACTCCTCGACGCGGCCCTCCTCGACGCGGCCATCCTCGGTCGCCGCGTCATCGGGGACCTCCTCGACCTCGATGTCAGCCACCACGTCTTCGAGCTTCTCCTGGTCGCCGTCGCTCGGCCCCGTCTCCGACATCTGCAGCCCTCCTCGCTCGGTGGTAAGTCGCTTCCTTGCTGTGCACTTCCCCGGCATCGGTCGGCCGAATCCCGAGACCCTCGCCAACAACGGGCCGTCGGGGGACTACCATCGGGAGCGCCCCTTTCCTCGCAATTTCCCCCACGGGTTCGGTTCCCCCGAGCCTTCGCGCGAAGGTGCTGGACCCGTAGGGACGCGAGCCGAAGGAGGCATGGCTGACCCGGGAAGACAGGTCAAGCACGGTTCAGCAAGATCAGTAAGCCAGGGGACGTAGCTCAGCTGGCTAGAGCACCTGCTTTGCAAGAAGGTGCTCCTCTTACTCGGCATACGTTCTGACCAGGAGCTTTGCCTGGTCCCCCTAGCAGGCAGGGGGTTTTCCCCCAACGGTTCCCCCAAGAGCTTGCCCGGGCGCAAGCCCCGGTTCAGCCGACGGCATGAGTCCGACTACTCGCGCTGCAACCCCTGAGAAGGCCGCCCGCCACGTCCTCGACTTCGACTGCGGGGTGCGTGCCTACCCGCCCTCGG
>JADDQY010000104.1 GCA_016781135.1 Actinomycetota bacterium | reverse complement strand
CTTCCCCCGGTGGCCCGCACCTCCCCTCTCGACGCACTTCCCCGTCGTCGCTGCCTGCCCCGAGGGGGGAGCTCGTGTCGTTGCCCCGGTGTTCCTGCCGGCCCGGTCGCACCCGGTCGGCCGTCGTCGTGTTGTCGGCCGTCTGCGTGATGGTCTCGGCCGTGCCCGCCGCCGCGTCAGCGGCCACCTTCGTCGCCCCCGTGGATGCTCCGGTGGTCGACGCCTTCCGCCCGCCCTCCGGCCCCTACGGGCCGGGCAACCGCGGCCTCGACTACGCCACCGCCCCTGGTGAGGAGGTGCGGGCGGCGGCCGAGGGCGAGGTCGTGTTCGCCGGGCGCATCGGCGCCAGCGCCCACGTGGTGATCCTCCACCCGGACGGGGTGCGCACGAGCTACTCGTTCCTCGCCGATGTGGCCGTGGCGAGAGGTGAGCAGGTCGGCCAGGGCCGGGTGGTGGGCACCACGAACGGGCCCGTGCATTTCGGGGCCCGCGTTGGGGAGCGCTACATCGACCCTGGCCTGCTGCTCGCCGGCACCGCGGTCGAGGTGCACCTCGTCCCCGTCGAGCTGCGTGAGCCCGGCACCGAGGCCCAGGAGCGACGCATGCTGGGCGACCTCCTCGCCCACATGGTGGGCGAGGCGTGGCGGAGCGTAGGTGCCGGGGCCGGTACGGCCACAGGGGCGACGGCGTGGCTCGGGGATGCCGCGGTGGTGGCCGGGACCGGGGCGATCGACCTGGCCGAGCTGGTGGCCGCATCGGGTTGGGAGGTACTGCAGGCCGAGCTGGAGTCGATGTGGGCCCAGGCGGTGATCCTCGGCTCCTACGCCGGACAGCTTCCCATCAGCCCCCTCTACCTCTTGCACGTCGCCGAGCTCCGACGGCGGGCCGAACGGTTCCGGACCAGCCAGCGGACATGCACCCCCCAAGACCAGGTGCCGCCTCCGCCGCCGACCGGGCGCCGCATCGCCGTGTTGGCGGCGGGGTTCGGCTCATCTTCGAGGGAGGCCGACGTCCTCCACGTCGACACCACCGCCCTCGGCTACGCCCCCGCCGACGTCGTCCAGTTCTCCTACGCCGGGGGCCGCACCCCGGGGGTTGGTGCCCTTACCGGGGTGGAGGTCAACGACTACGCGTCCGACGACTCCACGGGTGACCTACGGGTCTCGGGGGACCGCCTCGCCGAGCTGTTGGCCGCCATCCACCGCGCCCATCCCGGCGTGCCCCTCGACGTCATCGCCCACTCCCAGGGCGGGGTGGTGGCTCGGCTCGCCCTTGCTCGCAACCCCGCCGTGGCTCCCGTTGCCAACCTGGTCACCTTGGGCTCGCCCCATCACGGCGCTGACCTGGCCACCGCCAACGCCCTGCTCGGCACCACCACCGTCGGTGCCCTCGCTCAGGCCGGGGTCGACGAGCTGAGCGGGGGCATCGACGGGACCTCGCCCGCGGCCGCACAGCTGGCGGAGACCTCTGTGCTCGTCGCCGAGCTGGCCGACACCGCCTTGCCTGCGTCGACCCGCACCACCTCCATCGCCGCCGCCGGCGACCTGACGGTGGGGGCGCTGCACAGCTCCGTGGAAGGAGCCACCAACGTGGTGGTGCCGCTCCAGGGGATGTCGGCCCACGCCGAGCTCCCGGGCTCGGAGCTCACCACACGGGAGCTGGCGCTCGCCCTCGCCGGGCGAGGTCCGACGTGTCGCGCCATCGACGGTGACCTGGTGCAGGCGGCCGCCATCAGCACCGCCACCGATCTCGTGGGGGCGTCAACCGGCCTGGGCGCGATGTGGGTCGACCGGGCGCTTCCCCGGGCGCCGATCCGGGTGCGAACGCCGGGACCGGCGAGACCCCAGGCGACCAACGCCGGCGGTGGGGTCGGGGCCGGGTGAGACCGGTACACTCGCTCCCGCACTGCCCACCTCCACCGTCTCGATCCATCAACGGTCGCCCCACGCGGGTGCGGGTCGAGAGCCGCCAACCGCTGCAAGGGAGAGGCCATGGCCGCCGTCGTCAGCATGAAGCAGTTGCTCGAGGCCGGTGTCCACTTCGGGCACCAGACCCGCCGCTGGAACCCCAAGATGAAGCGGTTCATCTACGGGGAGCGCAACGGGATCTACATCATCGACCTGCAGCAGACCCTGAAGCGCATCGAGACGGCCTACGTCTTCGTGCGCGACCTGGTCGCCAACGGGGGCACGTTGCTGTTCATCGGCACGAAGAAGCAGGCCCAGGACCCCATCGCCAACGCCGCCGTCAGCTGTGGGATGCCCTACATCAACGAGCGGTGGCTCGGAGGCATGCTCACCAACTTCGCCACCATGAGCGCACGGGTGAAGAAGATGCAGGAGCTCCAGCGCATGCGGGCCGTGGGCGACTTCGATGCCATGCCCAAGAAGGAGGCGCTGCAGAAGAGCCGTGAGTTGGAGAAGCTCGAGCGCAACCTCAGCGGCATCCGTGACATGGCCAAGCTCCCCGACGCGGTGTTCGTCATCGACACCAAGAAGGAGCACATCGGCGTCACCGAGGCCAACAAGCTCAAGGTTCCGGTCGTCGCCGTGGTCGACACGAACTGCGACCCCGACCTCGTCGACTACGTGATCCCCGGCAACGACGACGCCATCCGCGCCGGCACGTTGATGTGCCGGGTCATCAGCGATGCCGTCAGGGAAGGGCGCTTCATCGCCGAGCGCCGGGGTACGGCCAAGCCGGTCCCGCCGCCGCCCACCCCCGAGCAGGAAGCCGAGAGGGCCCGCCAGCAGGCGGCCGCCCGGGACGCGGCCGCCCGCCAGCGCGTCGAGCGCGAGGCCCGCCTGGCGGCGGCGGCGGCGCCGGCGCCCGAAGGCTCGGCCGAGGAGACCGAGGCGGTGGCGCCCTCGCAGGCCTCGCCAGAGATGGGCCTCGAACCCGCCGGGGAGCCGGCTCCGCCCGTGCAGGCGCCGCCGTCGGACGCCGTGGAGCCCAACCCCGGCGCCATCCCCGCCCGCAACGACGACGTGGCTGTGGCCGCCCAGTTCCCCCAGACCCAGCCAGGCACCGCCGGCACTGTCCCGGTGGGCTCCCACGGGGGCCAGCAGACCGAGGCGTGGGCCGAGGGTGCCGGCGGGGCGGACCCCCCCGCCAACGCCGGCGCCACGGCTGACGATCTGGCCCCCCCGCCGTCGTCCGAGCCCGACGGCGCCATGCCCGCCCACCCCGCCACCGAGGAGTGAGCCCAGCCATGGCCGAGTTCGGTGCCAAAGACGTCAAGGCCCTCCGCGACCAGACCGGCGCGGGCATGATGGACGCCAAGCGGGCGCTAACCGAGAACGGTGGTGACTTTGCCGCCGCCGCCCGGTGGCTCCGCGAGCAGGGGCTTGCCGCCCAGGAGAAGCGGTCCGACCGCCACAACACCGAGGGCGCCGTCGCCCTCGCCGTGCACGACAACGTCGTCGCCATCGTCGAGCTCCGCTGTGAGACCGATTTCGTGGCCAAGTCGTCGGACTTCACCGAGCTGGCCGACGAGCTGGCCGCGGCGGTGGCCGAGAGGGGCGAGGAGGCGACGGCCGAGCTGGCCGGGCGCCTCGACGACCTGAAGGTCACGCTCAAGGAGAACCTCGAGCTCGGGAGGGTGGTGCGCCTGGAGGCGGGCCCGGGCAACGTGCTCGACACCTACCTCCATGTCCAGAACGACCGGGGCAAGAACGCGGTGGCGGTGGAGCTCGCCGGCGGCGACCGGGCCCTGGCCCACGACATCGCCGTCCACATCGCCTTCGCCCGCCCGGCGCACCTCACCCGCGACGAGTTCCCTCCCGAAGTGGTCGCCGCCAAGCGTGAGGAGCTCGAGAACCTCTCCCGCAACGAGGGCAAGCCCGAGCAGGCGCTGCCCAAGATCGTCGAAGGTCGTCTGAACGGGTTCTTCAAGGAGCGGCCCGGCGGGGCCCTGCTCGAGCAACCCTTCGTGAAGGACGAGAGCCAGTCGGTGGGCCAGCTCCTCGACGGCGCGACGGTGGTGCGCTTCGCCCAGGTCGAGGTCGGCGGGTAGCTTTCCGTTGATGGACGAGCTCGGTGTCACCCGCTGGAAGCGGGTGGTGCTCAAGCTGTCGGGACAGGCCTTCTCCGACGCCCCGGGCTCCTCGATCGACGGTGACGTCGTCAACCAGCTGGCCGGTGAGATCGTGGACGCCCGCCGCAACCTCCACGTCGACGTCGCCGTTGTCGTCGGCGGGGGCAACATCTGGCGGGGCATGACCGGAGCGGGCGCGGGCATGGACCGAGCCCAGTCGGACTACATGGGCATGCTGGCCACCGTCATCAACGCCCTCGCCCTCCAAGACGCCCTCGAGCGGCTCGACCAGCCAACCCGGGTCCAGACCGCCATCCAGATGGCCCAGGTGGCCGAGCCCTACATCCGGCGCCGGGCGATACGCCACCTCGAGCGGGGTCGGGTGGTCATCCTGGCCGGCGGCCTCGGGAACCCCTTCTTCACCACCGATACGCCGGCAGCACTTCGAGCCGCCGAGATCGACGCCGACGCCATCTTGAAGGGCACCCACTCGGGCATCGACGGCGTCTACACCGCCGATCCCCGGCGCGACACGACCGCCACGAAGCTGGACGAGCTCACCTACATGGAGGTGCTCAACCGGGGCCTCAAGGTGATGGACCCGACGTCGATCACCTTCTGCATGGACCACGGCCTGCCCATCGTGGTGTTCGACGTGCTCCAGCCGGGCAACATTCGCCGTGTCCTCGTCGGCACCGAAGGGATCGGTACGCTGGTCCGGTGATCGCCGACATCCTCGACGAAGCCGCGACCAAGATGGCCAAGGCAGTCGAGCACACACGCGCCGAGTTCGCCTCGGTGCGCACCGGGCGGGCGGCGCCGGCCCTGGTCGAGAAGTTGCCGGTCGACTACTACGGCTCCGAGGTCCCGCTGCAGCAGTTGGCTGGCTTCAGCGTGCCCGAGGCCCGGCTCCTGGTCGTCCAGCCGTACGACCGCGGCGCCATCGCCGCCATCGAGAAGGCGCTCCGCAGCGCCGACCTCGGGATCAACCCGAGCAACGACGGGCAGGTGATCCGCCTGACGTTCCCGCCGCTCACCGCCGAGCGACGCAAGGACTTCGTGCGGGTGGTCAAGCACATGGCCGAGGAGGGGCGGGTGGCGGTGCGAAACCTGCGGCGAGCCGCCCGCCACGACCTCGAGGCGCTCGAAGCTGATGGGGGGATCGCCGCCGACGAGGCCGAGCGGGCCACCAAGGAGCTCGACAAGCTGACCAGCCGCCACGTCGCTGACATCGACACGGCCCTAGAGCACAAGGAGCGAGAGCTCACGGAGGTCTAGCAAGGGCGGGGGGGACCACCAGGCTCGGCACCCGCCGGTCCGATGAGGGAGGCACGATGGACGAGCGCCCGTTCCGGGAGCGAACCGACGACGAGACCGGCGACATCGAGGTGGCGGTGTCGACCACGAGGGCCGGTGGCGACCGCGACACCACCGAGGGTGTGCGCATCATCGGTGCCGACGAGGCGGCGGAGGCCATGGAGCGGGGTGACGTCGCCCCCCGCCGAGGGATGGGCACGCCTCGCTACGGCGACCGCCCCGAGGCGCCTCCTGACGACAGCCGGCCGGCCCTTCGCTTCCCGTTGAGTGGCGGCAACGACGCCGGCGACGTGCCTCGGCCTCGGGTCAGCGGCGCCGGTCAGCCCAGCATGCAGCCCTGGACCGAGCCTCCGAGCGGCGAGGTTCCGGTGATCGTGCCCGACGCCAAGGGCGACGAGGAAGCCGAGGACCTCGACGCCTGGTCGAGCTTCGCTACGTCGGGCCCTCGCTGGCGCGACCAGTCCCAGGACTGGGAGGAGCGCGACTACGACGACGCCTCCATGCTGCACGACGACGAGACCCGCGTCGGCGCCCTCGACACCTCCGATCGCCCCGATCCCGACGACTTCTTCTCCTTCGACGAGCCCGCTGACGCCGGCCCGTCGACCATCCGGGTGGGCCGGCCGGCTGGGCGACCGGAACCGGCCCCGGCCCGGCCCGAGCGAAGCTCGAAGGGACGGGCTCCCTCTCGAGAGCGCCCGACGACCGGCCGGGCGACCGGGGCCCGGGCGGCGAAGCCGGCAGCCCCGGACGGGGTGCAAGGGCGCGATCTCGGCCGGAGCCTGCTCACCGCCGGTGCGTTCGCCGCCGTCGCCCTGGTGGTCTTCGCCCTCGGCAAGGCCCCCGCCGCCGTCCTGGTCGCCGGTGTGGTGGCCGTCTGCGCCGCCGAGCTGTTCGATGCCCTGCGGCGAGCGGGCTACCAACCCGCCACCCTGCTCGGGTTGGTGGCGTGCACGGGGATCGTGGGCGCCGCCTACTGGCGGGGCGACGTCGCGCTGCCGCTCGTGCTGGGGCTCACCGTGATCTTCACCTTGCTGTGGTACCTGCTCGGGGTCGGCCGGGTGGCAAGCACCATGAACGTGGCGGTGAGCGTCTTCGCGGTCGCCTACGTCGGTTTGCTCGGCTCGTTCGCCGCGCTCATCCTGAACTTCCCCAACGGCGTGGGGGTGCTGATCGGCACGATCCTGACCGTCGCCGTCAACGACGCAGCGGCGCTGTTCATCGGCAGCAGGTTCGGGCAGCGGCCCCTCGCCCCCGACATCAGCCCGGGCAAGACGGTCGAGGGCGTGGTCGGCGGCGGCCTCGCCGGCGTTGTCGCCAGCTGGTTGGTCCTGGGCGTCATCGGCGTGTTCCCCTGGGACACCGGTACCGCGGTTGCTCTCGGTCTGGTGGTCGCCGTGGCCGCGCCACTCGGCGATCTGTGCGAGTCGATGCTCAAGCGCGACCTCGGGATCAAGGACATGGGCACCCTGCTGCCCGGCCACGGCGGGCTGCTCGACCGCTTCGACGCCCTGCTGTTCGCCCTCCCCGCCGTCTACTACCTGTGCCGGCTCCTCGAGGTGTTCTGAGGGGGGAAGGGAACCCTTCCCCCTCGAACCCGTCGACCCGTCCCTTCGGGCCGGGTGCGTCGTCGGGAGGCGGTGCCACCGGACGAGTCGACGGTCCTGGCGCCAGCCGATCCGAGGGCGCCTGCGGCGCCGAGGGCGACCGGCAACCTCGCTTCGGTGGGCAGACGGTGTTGAAAGATCAGCGGTGACCACGGTCGCCGTTCTCGGGTCGACGGGGTCGATCGGGACCCAGGCCCTCGACGTGATCCGAGCCGAGCCCGAGCGCTACGACGTGGTGGCGCTGGGGGCGTCGTCGTCTGTCGAGCGGCTGGCTGCCCAGGCTCGCGAGCTCCATCCGCAGGTGGTGGCGCTGGACGACGAGACCAGGGCGGGGGAGCTGGCGGCGATGGTGCCGGCGGGCACCGAGGTGGTGGCCGGGAGCGACGCGCTGACGGTCGCGGCCGCCTCGGCCGACGTGGTGCTCAACGCCGTGGTCGGCTTCGCCGGGCTCGGGGTGACCCTGGCCGCCCTCGCCGGCGGTCGGCGCCTGGCGCTCGCCAACAAGGAGTCGCTGATCGCCGGCGGTCCGGTCGTCCAGCGGGTACGAGCCACCCCGGGCGCCGAGATCATCCCGGTCGACTCGGAGCACTGCGCCCTGCACCAGTGCCTGCGCGCCGGGCAACCTCCCGAGGTCGCCAAGCTGGTCCTCACCGCCAGCGGTGGGCCCTTTCGCGGCCGGTCGCCGGCCGAGCTGGCCTCGGTCGGCGTCGACGACGCCCTGACCCATCCCACCTGGCGGATGGGGCCGAAGATCACCGTGGACTCCTCCACGCTGATGAACAAGGGGCTGGAGGTGATCGAGGCCCACGAGCTGTTCGGCATCCCCTACGACCGCATCGAGGTGGTGGTCCACCCCCAGTCGGTGGTGCACTCGATGGTGGAGTTCAGCGACGGCGCCACCCTGGCCCAGCTGTCGCTGCCCGACATGCGCCTCCCCATCGCCTACGCCCTGGCCTGGCCCCACCGGGCCCGGCGCCCCTTCGGGGCCATCGACTGGGCCAACCTTCGCCGGCTCGACTTCGAGGCCCCCGACCACGCCGCCTTCCCCTGCCTGGGCCTGGCCGTGGAGGCAGGACGCGCGGGCGGGTCAGCGCCGGCGTGGCTCAACGCCGCCAACGAGGTGGCGGTGGCGGCGTTCCTCGACGGGCTCATCCCCTGGACGGGCATCGGCGAGGTATTGAAAGAGGCGCTGTCCGAGCATGATGGGAGCGAGCTGGAGTGCGCCGAGGCGGTGGTCGATGTCGATCGCCGCAGCCGGCACTCCACCGAGCAGATCGTGAAGAGGAGGGCAGCGTGAGCCAAGGAGCCCCGAGCGACACCTCGCCGCCGAGCACCGACCAGCCGCCGGCCAAGGTGGGGCCGGCGGGCGAGGTCACCAGCTGGGTGCGCAGGGCCCTGATCACCGCGGCGGTGATCGGCCTCGGCCTCTCCGTCTCGCTGCCCACGCTGGCCATCATCCTCGCCCTCGTCTTCATGATCTTCATGCACGAGCTGGGCCACTACCTCACCGCCCGGGCGGCAGGTATGAAGGTCACCGAGTTCTTCATCGGCTTCGGGCCCCGGCTGTGGTCATTCCGCCGGGGTGAGACCGAGTACGGCTTCAAGGCCATCCCCGCCGGGGCGTACGTCCGCATCATCGGAATGAGCAACCTGGAGCAGGTCGACCCCGGCGACGAGGCCCGGACCTACCGCCAGAAGCCCTACTGGCGGCGCATGTCGGTGGCCCTCGCCGGGTCGACCATGCACTTCCTCATGGCCATCGTGCTGTTCTTCACCGTGGTGAGCGTCATCGGTACGCCCGATCCGACGTCGAGCCGCTGGACCGTTGGAGCCGTCTCCGAGGGCAGCGCCGCCGAGGCCGCCGGGTTGCAGGAGGGCGACCGGATCCTGGCCGTCGACGGCACCCGCTACGAGAGCTTCCAGGCCCTGTCGGCCCACCTCCGGGCCAACCCCGGCAAGCGGGTCGAGTTGCTGGTGCAGCGGGGCGAGCGGGAGCTCACCTTGTCGAGCACCCTCGGGACCAGCCAGAGCGAGGGGCAGACCGTGGGCTTCCTCGGGGTGGGCGCCGAGTTCCCCAACGAGCGCGTCGGCCCCCTGGAGGGGGTGGTGGAGGCGGTGCAGGCCACGGGCGAAACGATGTGGCTGTCGGTCAAGGGCCTGGGCCAGTTCTTCTCGCCGGAGGGGCTGTCGGGCTACGTCGAGACCCTCACCGGCGGCGCCGCCGAGTCCGACGCCGAGGCGCCGTCCGAGGATCGCATCATCTCGGTGGTGGGTGCCGTCCAGATCGCCAGCCAGTCGGCCAACGTCGCCGCCGCGCTGTACTTCCTGTTCGCCATCAACGTGTTCATCGGGGTGTTCAACCTGACCCCGCTCCTTCCCTTCGACGGTGGCCACGTGGCCATCGCCACTTACGAACGGATCCGCAGCCGCGGAGGCAGGCGCTACTTCGCCGACGTGTCGAAGCTGATGCCCCTCACCTACGCGGTGGTGGCGCTGCTGGCGCTCGTGTTCGTCAGCTCGCTCTACCTCGACATCGTCGACCCGGTCTCGTTGCAGTGAGGCCCCGGTGACCGGCCGCAGCCGTCGGGCCACCCGTCGCGTCCTCCTGCACCACCCCTCGAACCCGGTGCCGGTGGGAGCCGGAGCTCCGGTGAGCGTGCAGTCGATGACGATCACCCGCACCGCCGACCACGAGGCGACGCTCCAGCAGGTCTACGCCCTCGCCGGCGCCGGCGCTGACATCGTCCGCTGCACCTGCAACGACGACGCTGCCGCCGAAGGGCTGGCCCGCGTCGTGCCCCGCTCGCCGGTGCCGATCGTGGCCGACATCCACTTCCAGCACCGCCTTGCCCTCGCCGCCCTCGAGGCGGGGGTGTCGTGCCTGCGGCTCAACCCGGGCAACATCCGCAAGCCCCATCACATCAAGACGGTGGCGGCGGAGGCGGGCGACCGGGGGGTCCCCATCCGCATCGGCGTCAACGCCGGCTCCCTCGACCCCGACATCGAGGCCCGCTTCGGGATCACCCCCGAGGCCCTGGTCGCGTCCGCCGAGCGGGAGCTGGCCTACTTCGCCGAGGTCGGGTTCGACGACGTCAAGATCTCGGTCAAGGCCTCCGACGTGCGGCTCATGGTCGACTCGTACCGGCTGCTCGCCGACACCGTCGACGCCCCGCTGCACCTCGGCGTCACCGAGGCCGGCCCACCACCGGGGGGGTTGATCAAGGCGACCGCTGGGATCGCCAGCTTGTTGCTCGACGGCATCGGCGACACCATCCGCTACAGCCTGACCGCTGACCCGGTCGAGGAGGCCCGCGCCGGGCGCCAGCTGCTCGAGGCGCTGGGCCTCCGGGACCGCAGCGGCACCGACCTCATCGCCTGCCCCAGCTGCGGTCGGGCCGAGATCGATGTGATCAAGGTGGCGGGCGACGCCATGGCCGCCTTCGCCGAGCGCCAGCTGCCGGTGCAGGTGGCGGTCATGGGGTGTGTCGTCAACGGGCCGGGCGAGGCCCGCTCGGCCGATCTGGGCATCGCCGCCGGCCGCCGCCGCGGCCACTTGTTCATTCGGGGCCAGGTCGTGCGGGTGGTGCCCGAGGACGAGATGGTGGCCGCCCTGGTCGAGGAGGCCGAGAAGCTGGTCGAACAAGGCGTCGACGCCCGGCTGGCCGCCGCCGACGCCGGCGCCGCCGCCGAGGCCGAGGCCGACCGCGCCGCCCTGCTCGCCGACCAGGGCGACGACGCCAACGCCAGCGAAGCCCGCGTCGAGCTGATCCGCCAGCACACCCGGGCAGGCTGAGCCGACCGGAAGGGTGAAGGAGGAGGAGGAGAAGGCGAGGAAGGCTCCGGTAGCCTCCCGCCCGATGGCCAGAGCTCCGGTGCTCACCCCCCGAGGGGAGGACTTCCCCCGGTGGTACCAGGACGTGGTGGCCAAGGCCGAGCTGGCCGACAACGGCCCGGTGCGGGGCACCATGGTCATCCGCCCCTACGCCTACGCCATCTGGGAGCGGATGCAGGCCGAGCTCGACCGGCGCATCAAGGCCACCGGGGCCGAGAACGCCTACTTCCCCTTGTTCATCCCCGAGAGCTACCTGCGGCGGGAGGCCGAGCACGTCGAGGGCTTCAGCCCCGAGCTGGCCGTGGTCACCCACGGCGGGGGCAAGGAGCTGGAGGAGCCGGTGGTGGTGCGGCCCACCAGCGAGACGGTCATCAACAGCTACTTCTCCAAGTGGGTGCAGAGCCACCGTGACCTTCCTCTGCTCGTCAACCAGTGGGCCAACGTGGTGCGCTGGGAGCTGCGCCCCCGCCTGTTCCTGCGCACCACCGAGTTCCTCTGGCAGGAGGGCCATACTGCCCATGCCACTCAGGCCGACGCCGCCGCCTACGCCGAGCGCATCCTCGCCGAGGTCTACGAGGACTTCATGGTCGAGGTGCTCGCCGTCCCCGTGCTCACCGGGCGCAAGACCGCCCGGGAGCGCTTCGCCGGGGCCATCAACACCCTCACCTGCGAGGCCATGATGGGCGACGGCAAGGCCCTGCAGATGGGCACCAGCCACGAGCTCGGGCAGAACTTCGCCCGGGCGTTCGACATCACCTTCTCCGACGAGACCGGGAGCCAGGATCACGTGTGGCAGACGTCGTGGGGGGTGTCCACCCGGATGGTCGGCGGGCTGATCATGTGCCACGGCGACGATGCCGGGCTGCGGCTGCCGCCGGCGCTGGCGCCCACCCAGGTCGTGGTGGTGCTGGTGCGAGCCGACGAGGGCGCCGGTGACGCGGCGGCGGCGCTGTGCCACCAGCTGGTGGCGTCCGGTGTACGGGCGAGCCTCGACGACCGGGTAGGCACCAGCTTCGGGCGGCGCAGCGTCGAGTGGGAGCTCAAGGGCGTGCCCGTGCGGGTCGAGGTCGGTCCCCGGGAGCTTGCGGCTGGCTGGGTCACCCTGGTGGAGCGCCACGTCGCCACCAAGCGGCCGGTTGCCCTGGCTGACGTCGGCGGGGAGGTGGCCACCGCCCTGGCCGACGCCCAGCGCCACCTGCTCGCCGAGGCCACCCGCCATCGGGAGGAGCGGACGGTCGAGGTCGGCTCCGTCGACGAGGCGGTCGAGGCGGCCGCCGGCGGGTTCGCCCGCATCCCGTGGGCCGTGGTCGGGACCACCGGTGAGGGGGCACTGGTCGACCAGGGCGTGTCGGTGCGGTGCCTGCAGCGGGCCGACGGCGGCCTCCCCGGCGCCTCCGAGGAGCCTGAGTCGGTGGCGGTGGTGGGCCGCTCCTACTGACCTGCCCCCAGGGCGGGCTCGCTGGTGGGGGAGGAGGGTTGGCTATACTGGGAAGCGTTCTGGGTGGCGCGGTCCGGTCGATTTCGATCGAAGGCCGAATTCGGCGTGGGCACTGCCCACGCCTTTGTCATGTTGGGGCGAGAGGGCGAGAGGGCGGCGACGGAGAGGAGGAGGTGATGGCCACGAACAGGGAGATCGAAGACGTCGAGGGCCTGGTCGCCCCGCTGCTCCACGCCCGTGGCCTCGACCTCTACGACGTCGAGCTGGCCGGCACCGTGCTGCGGGTGCTGGTCGAGGGCCCACGCGGCGTCGACCTGGCGGTCCTCGGAGAGGTCAGCGGCGAGATCTCCTTTGCGCTCGACCGGGCTGATCCCATCCCCGGGCGCTACACCCTGGAGGTGTCGAGCCCTGGGCTCGAGCGCCCGCTGCGACGCCCCTCCCACTTCGCCGCCGCCGTCGGCACCCGGGTTCGGCTCAAGACCCGCGCCGGTGCGCCTGGTGAACGGCGGGTGGAGGGCGAGGTCGCCGCCGCCGACGACGAAGGCGTCACCGTGGACGTCGGCAGCGAGCGGTGCCGGTTGGCCTACGACCAGATCGAGCGAGCGCAGGTGGTGTTCGACTGGGGCCCGCCACCCCGCCAGGGGCGCAGCGGGGGCGCAGCGAGCAGGAGAGGGTCCAGAGGTCCCAGAGGGAAGGCGAACGCGACATGAGCAGCTTCGAGATGATGGAGGCACTCCAGGCGCTGGCACTCGACAAGGGAATCAGCGTTGACGCCCTCCTCGACGCGCTGGCCAACGCCTTGGTCTCGGCGTACAAGCGGATGCCCGGAGCCGCCGAGGAGGCCTATGTCACCATCGACGCCGAGTCGTTCGAGATCCGGGTCTACGGCCAGGAGCTCGACGACGAGGGCAACGTGGTGCGTGAATGGGACGACACGCCCGAGGACTTCGGTCGGATCGCCGCCCAGACGGCCAAGCAGGTCATGACCCAGCGCATCCGCGAGGCCGAGCGGGAGATGAAGTACGAGGAGTACGCCGGGCGCGAGGGCGACATCGTCACGGGGATCATCCAGCAGACCGACAGCCGCTTCACGTTGCTCGACCTCGGCAAGGTCGAGGCCCTGTTGCCCCAGGCCGAGCAGGTCCCCTACGAGCGCCCCGAGCCCGGCACCCGGCTCAAGGCCTACATCGTCGAGGTGCGCCGCAACCCCCGCGGTCCTCAGATCGTCGTCAGCCGCACCCACCCCGGGCTCATCAAGCGCCTCTTCGAGCTGGAAGTGCCCGAGATCGCCGACGGCATCGTCGAGTTCAAGGCGGTGGCTCGGGAACCCGGCCACCGCACGAAGATCGCGGTGTGGTCCAACGATCACAACGTCGACCCGGTCGGCGCTTGCGTGGGAGCACGAGGCGCGCGGGTTCGCATGGTCGTCAACGAGCTGCGGGGGGAGAAGATCGACATCGTCCCCTACACCGACGACGTGCAGGAGTTCGTGATGAAGGCGCTCTCGCCCGCCAAGGTGAAGGAGGTCCGCCTCGACGAGGAGACCGGCACCGCCGAGGTGATCGTGCCCGACTACCAGCTGTCACTGTCGATCGGCAAGGAGGGCCAGAACGCCCGACTGGCCGCTCGCCTCACGGGGTGGCGGGTCGACATCAAGAGCGAGAGCCAGCTGGCGGAAGAGGAGGCGGGCTACGAGGGCGAGGAGTGGGCCAAGGGCGAGTGGGTGACCGACCCGGACACCGGCGAGCTCACCTGGCGGCCGGAGGAGGGCGGCCCGGCGGTGACCGCTGAGGAGTGGCGCCAGGGCGGCGACCTGATCGCCGCGTCCGACACGACGGTGGCGGTGGCGTCGGGCGCCGACGGCGCCGTCAGCGTCGGGCCGGTGGCGGCGGGGGACACGGATGCCGTCGGCACCGGCGAGAGGTCCGAGCAGGCGGTCGCTGCTGACGCCGGTCGGGCCGAGGAGGCCGAATAGCACCGGTTCGCACCTGCATCGGCTGCCGGCGGCGGGCATCGATCGACGAGTTGGTGCGCGTGATCCGCCGATCAGACGGCACACTGGAGATCGGGCGAACGCTTCCGGGTCGGGGCGCCTGGCTGTGCTCCGGCTCGCCGCCATGCATCGAGGCTGCGGAGCGGCGTCAGGCGTTCGACCGGGCGTTGCGGGGCCGAGTGGAACGAGGCGCGGTGGCGGTGCTTCGTGCAGAGGCGCAGGCATGCGCGAGGATGAGACGTTGCGCCGAGGCAGGCACAGCGCCAGGTCGTGACCTGAAGGTGACGGGGGAGGTGGGATAGCGGGTGGCATCGAAGATCCGGGTCTACGAGCTCGGTCGCGAGCTCGGGCTCACGAACAAAGAGACTCTCGACCTCTGTGAGGCGCTCGGGATCGGGGTGCGGAGCCACTCGTCGAGCATCGTCGACGCCCAGGCCGACCGGGTGCGCCGAAAGGCCGACGCCGAGGGCCTTCGCCGTGAACCGGTGAGCGACGAACCTGCCCCTGCTGCACCGCCCTCCGGGGCTCCGACGTCTCCACGCCCGGCGTCCGACCGGCTTGCGCCCCCAGCCCCGGCGCCGTCGGTCGACAGCGATTCGCTGCGCCCCACCGGCCAGGCTCCGAGGCCGGCCGCTGCACAGCCTGCGCCGCGCCCGGCGCCACCACCGCCCGTCGCACCGCC
>JADDQY010000050.1 GCA_016781135.1 Actinomycetota bacterium | reverse complement strand
TTCAAGAACAACACCGACTCCGCCGGCAACTCCTACGGCTGCCACGAGAACTACCTCACCAGCCGCCGCGACGACTTCGGCCACTACGCCGAGGTCCTCATCCCGTTCCTGGTGTCCCGCCAGATCTACGCCGGAGCGGGCAAGGTGCTCCAGACCGCCCGGGGGGCCATGTACTGCATCTCGCAGCGGGCCGAGCACATCTGGGAGGGGGTCTCGAGCGCCACCACCCGCAGCCGTCCCATCATCAACACCCGGGACGAGCCCCACGCCGACGCCGAGCGTTACCGCCGACTGCACGTCATCGTGGGCGACTCCAACATGAGCGAGTACGCCACCTTCCTGAAGGTGGGGGCGACGTCGCTGCTGCTGCGGATGCTCGAGGACCCCTCCGTGGTGCTGCGGGACATGACGCTGGAGAACCCCATCCGCGCCATCCGCGAGATCAGCCACGACCCCACCTGCCGGAAGCGGGTGCGCCTGGCCCACGGCCGGGAGGTGAGCGCCCTCGACATCCAGAACGAGTACCTCAGCCGGGCGCTGCGTTACGCCGACAGCAAGGGGGTGAGCCCGCTCGAGGAGCAGGCGCTCGCCATGTGGGAGCACTGCCTCACGGCTCTGGCCAAGGACCCCCTCTCGCTCGACCGGGAGTGCGACTGGGTCATCAAGCACAACCTCCTCGAGGCGTATCGTGATCGCCACGACCTGCCCCTGGCCCATCCTCGGGTGGCGCTCATGGACCTGCAGTACCACGACGTGAACCGCGAGCGGGGTCTCTACTACCTCCTCGAGGAGCGGGGCATGGTCGACCGCATCTGCACCGAGGAGGAGATCGACCGTGCCGGCCCGGGTGGGCTCGAGCCCCCTCAGACCACCCGGGCCCGCCTGCGAGGCGAATTCATCCGCCGCGCCAAGGAGCGTCGCCGCGACTACACGGTCGACTGGGTGCACCTGAAGCTCAACGACCAGGCCCAGCGCACGGTGCTGTGCAAAGACCCGTTCAAGTCTCGTGACGAGCGGGTGGAGCGCCTCATCGCATCGCTCTGATCGCCGTCGAACCAGAGGTTCGGGGGCGCGCCCGATCGTGCTCCGGCGCCAGTCATGACGGGGCCGCTCGGGCGTGCGGTCCTGGCCGGCGGCCCTTCCGCAAGGTGGTGGCGCTAGAACAGGGCCTTCATGCCTGCGTTCCGTGCCGCCCGGGTCATCGCCCTGCTGGAAGAACGTTCGGGCTTCCAGCGGATCGAGGTCGCCTTCAGCAGCGATGACGGCGGAGGGGGCTTCCCTGAGCGGGCCTACGTGCTCACCGAGCTGACCGGGCCAGTGGACGTCGGTGACGACGTGGTGCTCAACACCACCGCGGTCGAGCTCGGCCTCGGCAGCGGCGGGTGGCACGTCGTGCACTGGAACCTGTCGCGCCGGGAGTGGCGCTCACCCGGGCCGGGGCAGACCATGAAGCTGCGCTACACCAGCCTTCAGGCCGACGTGGGCTCGGCCGAGGAGCTCCACGCCGGGGCGGTAGCGGAGTCCGACGACCTCGACGGCGTGGCCGTGGTCGTCTGTGGCCTGCACAGCCAGCTGCCCTGCGTCGCTGCCGCCGTCAAGCACGCTCGACCAGGGTTGCGGCTCGGCTACGTCATGACCGACGGCGGCACCCTGCCTCTCGCCGCCTCCGATCTGGTGGCGGCCACCGGGGCTGCCGGACTGGTCGACGCCACGGTGACGGCCGGGCACGCCTTCGGCGGCGATCACGAGGCGCTCAACGTGGCGTCGGCCCTGGTGGTGGCCCGCAAGGTGGCCCGGGCCGACGTCATCGTGGTCGCCATGGGGCCAGGGTCGGCCGGCACCGCCACCCGGCTGGGGTTCACCGCCTTGGAGGTGGCCCCGGCGCTCGACGCTGCCGAGGCCCTGGGCGGGCGCCCCATAGCCGCCGTGCGCTTCTCGCTGGCCGACCCTCGGCTTCGCCACCAAGGCGTCAGCCACCACACCCGTACCGCCCTGGCGCTGCTCACGCGAGCTCGCGCCACCATCGGCGTCCCCCAGGGCCCGTTCGAGGCCCGTCTGCGGGGCGACTTGAACGCCAGCGGCGTGGCCGACCGCCACCGCCTGGTGTCGGTCCCCGACCCGGGGGTTCCCAGGCTGCTGGCCGAGCACGGCCTGCGGGTCACCTCGATGGGCCGGGGGCCCGACGACGATCCCGGCTTCTACGCCGTGGCCGGGGCCGCCGGCACCGCCGCTGCCACCATCACCCCGTGACCCGGCGTCCTGGCGTCCGGCGGGCGGGTATCAACCCCGGGGCTTGTCGTCGCCGTTCGGGAGGGGCTGGTCGATGCCCATGGTCGCTCGGTACGACTCCATGCTGGCCTGGACCTGGCGGGCGGCTTCCAGGGCCTGCACGGCCGCCCGCTTGAGCCGGCGCAGGTACGCGAACACGACGATCCCGCCCACCACCACGACGGCGAGGATGAGGAGCGGGGCATAGTCCACGCTCACGAACGTATCCGAGGACGTCGGGGGTCGGGCGCCCGGAGAGGACGGGACCGCGGAGCCCGGTCGGCGTCGATCGGCGGCCGTCGGACCAGGAGCACCGTCAGCGCCACGGCCACCCCCACGACCAGCACGTAGGTGACGAACACCAGCACGCCTACGAGCTCGTCAGCCATGACCCTCACCTCCCGCCGGTGTCGACGCTACCGACGGGCGCCGGACCGCGGGGCAGGATGCCGGTCGAGGATCCGAGGGGAGTACGTCTGTCCAGAGTTGCGGCCTGGAAACTGAGTAGCGACGAGCGTGAATTCGCCTTCGCTCGAGCCGTGAGCCCCCGCGATGGGCTCGGGGGGCGGGTCCCAATAGACCGGTCCGCAGGCGGGATCGGTGCTGTTCCGGCACGTCGTCGTCGTCGAGGTGCTGGTGGCCTGCTGGCCGAAGGTCGTGGTGGTGGCATCGGTGGTGGCGGGCCGGGGCCGGCGTTTGCCGTCCTTGGCCAGGGTGGACGACCTCGTCTGCGACGACGAGGAGCCTTCGGTGGTGGTCGTGGTCGTCGGCTCATCTCCGCCAGGCGGTGTCGCGGCTGCCCCTTCGATGGTTGTCACGGTCGCCCCACCGACCGTGCTGGTGGTGGGCGGACCCACGGCCGAGAGTGACGTCTCCGGAGCTTCCCGTCCCACGGTTGACAGCAGGGGGAGGGCGAACAGCATGAGCATGGCCGCTGCTCCGGCGCCAACCGAGCGGCGGCGTCGCCGCATGGCGTCTGCCTTCGATCGCACCAACTCCAGCAGCTCCTGTGGCGAGCGCTCTGGTGCCGGCCTGCCGTTGTCATTCCAGGGCAAGGTTCGTCTCCTCCCATTGGGGGCCCAATCGCTCACGCGCAAGGCGTCGATGCCTCGACTGCCGTGCTTCTTCACCGAGTTGACCGAGATGCCGAGCGACGCCGCGACCTCCGCTTCGGTCAGGTCGGCCAGGTAGCGCAGGGCCACCACTTGGCGTTGCCGGCGGGAGATGGCCTGGAGCGCCCCTGTCAGCACGACCGGCAGGACGGCGGCGTCGGTCGGTCGTGGGACGCAGGGGCTACGGGAGGTAGCGCCCGGCGCTGCTTGCAAAGCGATCGAGGGCGACGTTGGCCGTCACCCGCATGATCCAGGCGTCGCGGTAGGAGAGCCGGCCCACCCGCCGCCAGCAGCGAAGGGCACGAGCCAAGGCCTCGGCGGCTGCGTCTTCGGAGTCGGTGACGTCGCCGAGGATGCGGCGAGCGACGTGGAAGGCGGACAGGAACAGCTCGGGGAACACCTCGTCGAACCCCGACTTGCTCCCGTCGCACTCCACTACAACGTCATCGTCTCAGCTCCCCGCTCTGGGTGACAGCGGGCAGGAGCTTTTCTTTCCAGCTTCCCTCGCCTCCATCAAGCAGGGGCCGGCCCGTCCCACCTGGGTGGTCAGTTTCATGCCCTCCTCCGTTCCCCGTCACCTCGCGGACCGCGACCCAGAGGACGCGAAGGCCTCAGCCGGGGGAAGCCAGTCCGAAGGCAAGGACGATCTTGGCAGGACCATCCACCATTGGCGCGGCCCTCCGTTACGTTCTGTTGGTGGACCGGCACGGGTCGCGGAGGGTCGAGGGGGAATCGCTCCTGCCGTGGCTGGGTGCCGCCGGGGCGCTGGCCACCATCGGCGGCCGGTTCAGCCGGAGGGCGGCAATGCGAGGTGCGGTGGCCATGGCGGCGGTGAGCGCCACCGGAGCGCTGGCCGCCAGGGTGGGGTGCATCGGCGTCCCCCGGCGAGCGGCGGGTGCGGTGGCGTTCGCCACCGGGGCCGCCATGGAGCTCCCCGCCCTCGCCCTGCCCCTCGGCGGTGCCGCGGCGTGGTCGGCGGCCTTCGCCGTGCGGCGGCGACGCCTCCAGCTGGTGGCGGTGGTCGCCTGGTCCGCCTCGGGCGGCGCCGCGGCCCTCCTCACCAGACGCGTGTGGCCGCTGGCTCCCCACGAGGCCGCTGACCTGTCGACCGCCCTAACCAGGGTCGACCAGGAGCCGTCGCCCGACGGGCAGGGCCTGTGCGTGGTGATCAACGACAGAGCGGGGCCGTCGCTCGCCGGAAGCCCGGCGGAGGAGCTGCGGGGCGTCCTGCCCGAGGCGCAGATCATCGTCGTCGACGACGCCACCGACTTTGGCACCGCGCTGGAGCGCGCCACGGTGAGCTCGCTGGCCCTGGGCGTCGCCGGTGGGGACGGCTCCATCAATGCCGGGGCCGAGGCCGCGGCCGCCGCCGGCAAGCCCCTCGTCGTCGTTCCCGCCGGCACGCTCAATCACTTCGCCCGTGACCTCGGGCTCATCTCTGTGGCCGACGCGGTGACGGCGGTGCGCCACGGCCAGGCGGTCGCCATCGACATCGCCACCATCGACGGCCGGGCGTTCCTGAACACCGCCAGCTTCGGCAGCTACGTCGATCTCGTCGATGCCCGGCAACGGCTGGAGTCGACGATCGGTAAGTGGCCGGCGATGCTCGTCGCCCTGGCGCGGGTGCTGCGTTCGTCAGAGCTGGTCGACGTCGAGCTCGACGGTGTGCGGCGGCGGGTGTGGATGGTCTTCATCGGGAACTGCCGCTACGAGCCCGACGGCTTTTGCCCGAGCTGGCGCCCCCGGCTGGACGACGGCCGCCTCGACATCCGAGTCGTCGACGGCTCGGCACCGTGGTCGCGGGTCCGTCTCGGCCTGGCGCTGCTGACCGGGACGCTCGGACGGTGCCGGGCCTACGAGCAGTGGAGCGCGACCGAGCTCGAGGTCCGCTCCCTCCAGGGACCGTTGCGCCTGGCCCGCGACGGCGAGACCTTCGACGGGGCTGAGCGCTTCCGGGTGACCAAGTGCGAGCAGAGGCTTGCCGTCTACGTCCCTTACCGCTGAGGCCGGGCCGCCGCAGGGGGCCAAGAGACCGGCTCGGCCAGAAGTTCACCGAGTTGTCGTACACTGGCCACCGTCTCTGCCGTCGGAGGAAGGGTTGCATGCGCATGGCGAAGCAACGAGCCGAACGCGCCGAGGAGGACCTCGTCCGCCTGTACTTGAGCGACATCGGCAAGCATGCCCTGTTGACCAAGGCCGACGAGGCCCGGCTTGCCCAGGCGATCGAAGACGGCAACGCCGCTCGCAAGGAGCTGGCCCGGGCCGAGGAGGCTGGTGAACGGCTCTCGGTGGCCCGCCGGCGCGAGCTGCGCCTCGCCGTCCAAGCCGGAGACGACGCCACCCAGACCTTCATCAAGGCCAACCTGCGGCTGGTGGTCTCCATCGCCAAGAAGTACCAGGCTTCCGAGCTGCCCCTGCTCGACCTCGTGCAGGAGGGCAACCTCGGGCTGATTCACGCCGTCGAGAAGTTCGACTGGCGCAAGGGCTTCAAGTTCTCCACGTACGCCACCTGGTGGATCCGCCAGGCCATCACCCGGGGGATCGCCAACACCGGCCGCACCATCCGCCTTCCGGTCCACGCCGGCGACCAGCTCACCCGGCTGCGCAAGGCGCAGGGGGTGCTCGAGATCAAGTTCGGCCGCCCGCCGACCCTGGCCGAGCTGGCGGCCGAGCTCGACCTGCCGGTCGACAAGCTCATCGAGATCTTCCGCTACGCGGGCGGCACCCTGTCGCTGTCCGACCCGCTGCGGGAAGACGGCGACGCCGAGCTGGGCGACGTGGTGGCCGACCCCAACGCCACCTGCCCGTTCAGCGCCGCCGCCGACGCCCTGCTCCCGGCCGAGGTGGCCCGGCTGCTCGCGCCCCTTGACGAGCGGGAACGGACCGTCATCCGGTTGCGCTACGGGCTCGACCGGGGCGAGGCCCGAACCCTCGAAGAGGTGGGGGAGAGCTTCAACCTCACCCGGGAGCGCATCCGCCAGATCGAGGCGCGGGCCATGTCGAAGCTGCGCCACCCCTCAGTCGACACCGGCGCCCACGAGCTGCTGTCGGTCTGACGGCGACGCCCCCGCCGTCCTACTTGCGGCGGATCTGCACCAGGGTCGGCTGCGGAGGAGGAGGCGGCGCCGGCGCTGTCGGGCCGCCGGGGAGCAGGTCGTCGCGCAAGCCGTAGGCGTCGAGCAACGTGCCGGCGACCTCGTCCTCGGCGGCCGACTCCAAGAAGATCTCCCCCCGCCACGCCTCCACCATGGCCACCAGCCGGGTGAGGCCCTCACGGTGGAACACGTCGACCCAGTCGAGCAGCTCGGCCACCCGCTCACCGACCCGCTCGTCGGGGTTGTTCATCAGGCGCTCCGCCAGCTCGGCGATCCGTTCCTGCACCCGGATGTAGGCCAGCTGATCACCGTCGCTCATGGTGATCACGGTACCCCTCAGTCGGCCTCGATGATCGTGACCGAGGTGATCGTGAGGTCGTTGACGGGGCGGTCGTTGCGGCCCGTCGGCACCGCCTCCATGGCCGCCAGCACGTCGAGGCCCTTGACCACCTTCCCGAACAGCGAGTAGCTGGGCGGCAGCCGCACCCCTGAAGCTCCGCTCACAATGAAGAACTGGCTGCCGTTGGTGTCGGGCCCGGCGTTGGCCATCGCCACCGACCCGATCTCGTAGCGGCCCGGGGGTGGCAGCTCGTCGGCGAACCGGTAGCCGGGACCCCCCCGACCGGTGCCCTCGGGGTCGCCGCCCTGGCACATGAAGCCCTTGATCACCCGGTGGAACACGAGGCCGTCGAAGTAGTGATAGCGGGCGAGGACCACGAAGTTGTTGACGGTGACCGGGGCGGCAATGGGGTCGAGGGCGATGGTGAGCGACCCGAGCGAGGTCGTCATCTCCGCCGTGTAGCGCTTCGCCGGGTCGATGCACATGGGCGGCGGTCCGCTGAAGCGGGTCTGGCGGGGGCTCGATCCGTCGGCTTGGGGGCAAGGGGTGGCCATGGGCAACCTTGCCGCTCGGCGACGCCACGGGGCAAGCCGTCGCCACCCCAGAACCTCGTCGGTGGACGCGGAGCAGTACCGTGAAGCGGTGGAGCAGCGCACGGGCCGATGGCAGGGGCTTGTGCGCGACATCCCCGACTTCCCCAGCCCCGGCGTGGTGTTCAAGGACATCACCCCCGTTCTCGCCGACCCCGGGGCCTTCTCGGGAGCAGTCGACGAGCTGGCCGAGTGGTCGCTCGGGCGCGACGTCGACGCCGTGGTCGGCATCGAGGCCCGGGGCTTCATCCTCGCCGCACCCGTCGCCTACCGCCTGGGCGCCGGGTTCGTGCCCGTACGCAAGGCGGGCAAGCTGCCGTGGTCGGTCGAGCAGGAGGGGTACTCCCTCGAGTACGGCACCGACCGCCTCGAGATCCACGCCGACGGGGTGGCCCCGGGGAGCCGGGTGCTGGTGATCGACGACGTCCTCGCCACCGGAGGCACGGCGGCGGCGAGCGTCCGCCTCGTCGAGCGGCTGGGCGCCGAGGTGGTGGCTCTCGGGTTCGTGATCGAGCTGGGCTTCCTCGCCGGCCGCAGCCGCCTCGATGGGCGCGACATCCGCTCGCTGATCATCTACCCGCCCGAGGAGGCCGGCGGGGCGTGAACACCGTCGACCGGGTGCTGCCGTGGCGACGGGCGTCGCTGCCCGCCGAGGAGGTCGCCCCCTTGCTCTCGGCCTACCGGGCCCGCCACCCCCGCGCCTCCACGGCGATGATCAGCCGGGCCTACGCCGTGGCCGCCAACGCCCATCAGGGCCAGGTGCGCACCTCCGGCGACGACTACATCCAGCACCCGCTGGCCGTGGCGATGATCGTCGCCGAGCTCGGCCTCGACGACGTCACCGTGGCTGCCGCCCTGCTCCACGACGCCGTCGAGGACACCGCCGTCGGCTTGGCCGACGTGACGTCGACCTTCGGCCCCGAGGTGGCCGCCATCGTCGACGGGGTCACCAAGCTCGATCGGATCCGCTTCGACTCGAGGGAGGCCCAGCAGGCGGCGTCGATCCGCAAGATGATCGTGGCCATGGCCAAGGACCTGCGGGTCCTCATCATCAAGCTGGCCGACCGGCTCCACAACATGCGCACGATCGCCGCCCTGCCCGAGGCCAAGCAGCAGCGCATCGGCCAGGAGACCATCGACATCTACGCCCCGCTCGCCCATCGCCTGGGCATGGCCTCGACCAAGCAGCAGCTGGAGGACCTGGCCTTCGCCACGTTGTACCCGAAGCGCTACGCCGAGATCGAGCAGATGGTGTCGATCCGCAGCCCCGAGCGGGAGCTGTACCTGACCCTGGTGCTCGAGGCGGTTCGCGAGCGCCTGCGGGAGCTGAAGATCAGCGGCGAGGTGACTGGCCGCCCCAAGCACCTCTGGTCGATCTACGAGAAGATGGTGGTCAAGGGCAAGGAGTTCGACGAGATCTTCGACCTGGTGGGCATCCGGGTGGTGGTCGACCGGGTGGAGGACTGCTACGCCGCCCTCGGATCGATGCACGCCACCTGGAAGCCGGTGCAGGGGCGCATCAAGGACTACATCGCCATGCCCAAGTTCAACCTCTACCAGTCGCTGCACACCACGGTGGTCGGGCCCCAGGGCAAGCCCCTCGAGGTGCAGATCCGTACCCGGGAGATGCACCGCCGGGCCGAGTTCGGGGTGGCAGCCCACTGGGCCTACAAGGACGAGCTGACCTCCGGGGACATCGCCTGGCTCAACAACCTGATCGACTGGCAGTCGGAGACGAGCGACCCCCAGGAGTTCATGGAGACGCTCAAGGTCGACCTCGAGCACGACGAGGTCTTCGTCTTCACCCCCAAGGGCAAGGTCATCACCCTTCCTGACGGCTCGGTCCCCATTGACTTCGCCTACGCCATCCACACCGAGGTGGGCCATGCCTGCATCGGCGCCCGGGTCAATGGCCGGCTGGCACCGCTCGACTCGAAGCTGCGTTCGGGCGACACCGTCGAGATCCTCACCAGCAAGGTCGACCCGGCCCCGTCGCGCGACTGGCTCAAGATCGTCGCCTCGCCCCGCGCCCGCACCAAGATCCGCCACTGGTTCTCCCGAGAGCGTCGGGAGGACGCCATGGAGACCGGCCGGGACGAGCTGATCAATGCCCTGCGGCGTGAGGGCCTGCCCGTCCGGAAGGTGCTGGCATCACCGTTGCTCGCCGAGCTCGCAGCCGCCATGAGCTTCACCGACCTCGACGCCCTCTACATCGCCATCGGCGAGCACCACGCGTCGGCGAAGTCGGTGGCTCAGCGGGTGGCGCGCGAGCTGCGCAGCGGCGAGGGGGAGGAGCAGCTGCCGGTCACCGCCCGGGCCCCCCGGCGCCGGCGACCCACCGCCGGGGTCCACGTGGAGGGCCTCGACGACGTCATGGTCCGATTGTCGCGGTGCTGCACCCCGGTACCCGGCGACGAGATCATCGGCTTCGTGACCCGCGGCCGAGGGGTGACGGTGCACCGCAGCGACTGTGCCAACGCCGTGTCGCTGGCCGAGGGCGAGCGCGACCGCATCATCGAGGTCGACTGGGACCAGCACTGGGGACCGGGCACCTTCGTGGTCTCGATCGAGGTCAAGGCCCTCGATCGCTCGAAGCTGCTACGCGACGTCTCCGCCACGCTGGCCGACCACCACGTCAACATCCTGGCCTGCGCCACCCAGACGGGCAGCGACCGCATCTCCCGCATGCGCTTCGACTTCGAGCTGGCCGACCCCAGCCACCTCGACTCGCTCATCACCACCATCCGCTGCATCGACTCGGTCTACGACGCCTACCGCGTCCTGCCCGGAGGCGGCTGACCTCATCTGTCGTCACGTGGCTCGCTGGTGCTCGCCAGCGCCGGCGGGGCACCGTCGACGCCGGCTGGCTGCGACGACTCCTCCAGCTCGAGGCCACGGGTCTCAGGCAGGCGGAGGAACAGCACGGTGGCGGCCATCGAGGGGGCGGCCACGGCCACGGCGGCGGTGCCGAAGCCACCGGGGCCGTCGGCGAGGATGCCGAAGGCGACCAGGCCGGCCACGGCGCCGACCACCCCGCTCCCCACCAGCCAGCCCGCCACCCCGGCTCGAACCTCGGTCGGGAACAGCTCGTTGCCGATGGCGGCAAGGGTCGGGGCGAAGGCGTAGCCCGCCAGCACGGTCAGCAGCGCGCCGGTGGCGGTGGTGGCGATCCCCCCCTGGTAGGTGAGGGCGGCGCCCGCGGCGATGCCGGCTAGGGCGACCGCCGCGGTGGGGCGCCGGCCGCAGCAGTCGGCGCCCCAGCGCCCGAGCAACAGCCCGGCCAGCCCGACCGGCAGGGCGGCGACGAGGAGGGCGGCGGTCAGCGACGAGGACACCCCGAGGACCCCCTCGGCGTAGACGAACACGAAGCTGTTGGCGGGACCGGTGACGAACCCGGCGGCGAAGGCCAACGCCAGCATGATGACGAGGCGGCGCCGGCGCTCGCCGCCGAGGCTCCCTACCGCCACCGGGCGGCCACGAGCACCTTGCCGCACGGTGGAGCGATAGCGGTCGGGCTCGGTCATCCAGCGCGCGAGGAGGGGAAGGCTGGCCAGGGGCACGACGGCCAGGGCGAAGGTGACCCGGAAGCCGCCGGTGCCGCCGCTGGCTCCCCGCACCACCGCCACCGCCGCCGCACCCACCCCGTAGCCGGCGCTGACCAGGGCGACCGCCTTCGCTCGGTCGGTGCTGGCGGTGTGCTCGCCGGCCGCCACCTGGGCCACGGCATTGGTGGCGGTCAGGAACGGCCGGCTCAGGGCGAAGGCGGCGACGAACCACCAGTAGCCCGGGGTCAGGGCAGCGAGCACCACCAGCGCCAGGCCCACCGCGCAGGACCACAGCACCACCGGGGTGCGCCCCTTGCGGTCGGCCAGTCCGGCCAGGGGCAGCGCGCCCAGCGAGGCGAACCGGATCACCGCCAAGCCGACCCCGAGGACGGTGCCCGACAACCCCGCCTGTTCGGCCACCGAGGCCCCTCCCGTCGCTTCCCCGAAGGCCTCGGCCACGTCGGCGAGGGCGGCCACCGCCCCGAACTGACCGAACCCGGAGGCGACCGACACTGCCGCCACGCCGAGGACCGGCGCCGACCGCCACCGGTGCAGCCGGGGCGGCTGGATCATCGGCGTGCCCAGGGGAGACCGGTTGGCGGCGAAAGGGTCAGCAGCCATCCCGGAGGCTGACGGTAGCCTCGCCCCCCGTGCCTCCCGCGCCGCCGTTCCGAGCTCCGAGCGGCACCCACGACGTCCTGCCACCGGAGTCGGCTCGCTGGGAGCTGCTGGTGTCCCGCTTCGCCGACCTGGCCCACCGGGCCGGCTTCGGGCTGGTGGTCGGTCCCCTGTTCGAGGACGTCGGCGTGTTCCAGCGGTTGGGGGAGGGCACCGACGTCGTGCGCAAGGAGATGTACGTCTTCGAGGACCGGGGCGGGCGGCCCCTGGCCCTGCGCCCCGAGGGGACGGCGTCGGTCGTACGGGCCTTCGTGCAGCATCGACCGACTACGCCGTGGAAGGTGTGGTACGCCGCTCCCAGCTTCCGCTACGAGCGGCCGCAGGCCGGGCGCTACCGCCAGCACCACCAGCTGGGGGTCGAGGTGCTGGGCTCCGACGACCCCGACGTGGACGTCGACGTCATCGCGCTGGCGCACGACCTCTACCGCTCCCTCGGCCTGCGCCAGGTGACCCTGGCCCTCAACTCCATCGGGGACCGCGCGTGTCGACCCGACTACGTCGACCTGCTCGGCACCTATCTCCACGAGCGCACCGAGCAGCTGTGCGGTGAGCACCGCCAGCGCGCCGGCGAGCAGCCGTTGCGGGTCCTCGACTGCAAGCGGCCGGAGTGCCGCCACGCCACCGACGCCGCTCCCCGCATGCTCGACCACCTCTGCGGCGCTTGCGCCGCCCACTTCGAGCGGGTGCGGGAAGGTCTCGACGCCCTCGAGATCGCTTACCAGCTCGAGAGCCGTCTGGTGCGGGGTTTCGACTACTACACCCGCACCACCTTCGAGTTCACCGCCACTGCCCTCGCAGGCGCCCAGAACGCCGTCGGCGGAGGCGGGCGCTACGACGGGCTGGTCGAGCAGCTGGGCGGCCCGCCCACGCCGGCGATCGGGTTCGGCATCGGCATCGAACGCGTGCTGCTGGCCTGCGATGCCGAGGCCGTCCTGACGCCACCGGCGGCCGGCGTCGACGTGTGGGTGGTCGACGCCACCGGCGGTGCCGAGGCCCGGGACCTGTCGTGGTCGCTGCGGCGGGCGGGGGTGGCCGCCGACCGGGGCTTCGACGAGCGGTCGATGCGAGCGCAGATGAAGCTGGCCGACCGGTCGGGCGCGAGCCTCGCCCTCATCGTCGGGCCGGAGGAGCGAGCGAGGGGCACGGTGTCCCTGCGACAGCTCCGGGGCGATGGAGCCCAACAGGTGGTCGCCCGCGACGACGTCGTCGCCCGCGTCAAGGAGCTGCTGGCATGAGCCTCCGCCCCGACGGGGACGCCTCGACGTCGATGCGTAGCGACGGCTGCGGGACCTTGCGGACCGACGACGCCGGGCGCCGGGTCGCGCTGTGCGGGTGGGTCGCTCGCCGCCGGGAGCACGGCGAGCACTTGGCCTTCGTCGACCTGCGCGACCGCTCCGGGATCGTGCAGTGCGTGGTCGACGGCGCCTCCGACTTGCGTTCGGAGTACGTCGTGCGAGTCGTGGGGACCGTCCGCGTACGGCCCGAAGGCACCGACAACCCCGATCTCGCCACCGGCGAGGTCGAGGTCGGCGACTGCACGGTGGAGGTCCTCAACCGGGCCGAGCCCCCTCCGTTCCCGGTCACCGATCGGGTCGACGCCGACGAGACGCTGCGACTGCGCCACCGCTACGTCGACCTGCGCCGGGGGCGCATGCAGCGCAACCTGGAGGTGCGGGCGGCGGTCAACGCCGCTCTGCGCGCCGCCATGGAGCGCCACGGCTTCTTGGAGGTGGAGACACCCTTGCTGTGGGTGCCCACCCCCGAGGGTGCCCGTGAGTTCGTGATCCCGTCACGCCTGCAGCAGGGCTGCTTCTACGTCCTGCCCCAGAGCCCCCAGCTGGCCAAGCAGCTGCTGATGGTCGGTGGCCTCGACCGCTACTACCAGATCGCCCGGTGCCTGCGCGACGAAGACCTCCGGGCCGACCGCCAGTTCGAGTTCACCCAGCTCGACCTGGAGGCGTCGTTCGTGGGCCAGGACGACGTCCTCGACGTGGTGTCGGAAGCGGTGCTCGACGCCACCGAGGCGGTGGTGGGCGAGCGTCCCAAGGCCATGCCCAGGCTGGCGTGGGGCGACGCCATGGAGCGCTTCGGCTCCGACAAGCCCGACCTGCGGGCCGGCCCCGAGCTGGTCGAGCTCGACCGCGTCTTCGCCGGCTCCGGCTTCAGGGCCTTCGCCGGAGCGGCGTGCATCAAGGGGCTGCGGGTGCCGGGCCAGGGTGACCTCGGTCGCAACCGCCTGGACGCCCTGGTCGAGGCGGCCAAGGGGCTCGGCGCCAAGGGCCTGGTGTGGCTGCGGGTGGGGGAAGAGGGGGCGCTCGAGTCGCCGGTGGCCAAGTTCCTCTCTGACGAGGAGCGCGCCGGCGTGCTCGCCGCCACCGCCGGCCGGCCCGGCGACCTCGTGCTGGTGGTAGCCGACGAGCGGGACGTCGCCCAGACGGTGCTCGGCCAGCTCCGCCTCGACCTCGGGCGCCCTCCGGTGAGCGAGGGCCCGTACCGCTTCTGCTGGGTGGTCGACTTCCCCCTGTTCGAAGGCCTGGAGGCCGACGGCCGGCCGATCCCCGCCCACCACGCCTTCACCATGCCCCACCCCGACGACCTCGAGCTGCTGGCATCCGACCCCCTGGCCGTGCGCTCCCAGTCCTACGACTTGGTGCTCAACGGCTGGGAGCTGGGCTCGGGGTCGATCCGGATCCACCGGGCCGACGTCCAGGCCCGGATCTTCGCCACCCTCGGCATCAGCGAGGAGGAGGCGAAGGCCCGGTTCGGCTTCCTCCTCGGCGCCTTCCGCTACGGGGCACCGCCCCACGGGGGCTTCGCCGTGGGCCTCGACCGTCTGGTGGCCATCCTCGCCGGCGAGGACAACATCCGCGAGGTCATCGCCTTCCCCAAGACACAATCGGGGGTGGATCCGCTCACCGGCGCCCCCGCCCCGGTCGCCCCCCGCCTCCTCGCCGACCTCGGCATCCGGGTCCTGCCTCCCGAGGGCTGACCCCCTGGCGCTCCTCTCTTCGCGCCTCCCCAGATGGAGGTGCCAACGCACCCGTGGCGAGGGGGGGTGATGTCGGGCCCACTCGGGCACCGCCGGGACAGGCACACCGACGAAGCGCTCGGATCGTGGCCCGGCAACGGGAGGGGTGCCCACCCGCCGACACCCCGGTGGGACGCGGTTCAGCGAGCGGGAGATCGGCGCTGGCTCGTGGCCGGTGTGTGGTGCTGCGGCACCGGTCTTACGGGAACTGCTGGCCGGCGGTGAGGGCGGGGCGGCGCTCCAGGCGGTCGAGGAGGCCGGCGAGGGCCGTCTCGATGCGGTGGACCTGTCGGCGGTACTGGGCGAGCCCCCAGCGGTGGCTGCCGGCCACCAGCCCAACGCTCACCGGCAACGACGCCAGCAACAGGGGGTCCAGGCCCACCCCGACAGCGGTGAACCCCGTCACCCCGGCGGCCGCCGCCGTCCCCCAGGCGAGGATCGATGCGTGGGCGCTTCGGTGCTCGCCGACGTCGGCGACCAAATTGACCATGACCTGGCGGCCGTCGTCTCCCTGCCCGGGGGCCAGGGCCAACTGGAGGTGGCGGACCGTGGCAAGGGTCAGGCGGTGGTTGACGTCGAAACGGCGTCGAAGGGCGGGCACCAGGCCGTCACGCCGGGCCCAGTGGGTCACGTCGCCGAAGTCGCGGTGGAGCTCAAACAGCTGGGAGCTGAGGAAGCGGTACAGGCTGGCACGCACCGCTTCGAGGGGTCCGGGCACCAGCCGGTGCACCACCAGGCTGGAGGAGCCGAGCAGCCCCCGCCCCGGCTCGTCCCTCCGGGTCAGCGCCCCGACGCGGAGCTCGGCCAGGGCCTGGCACACCGAGGCCCGCGACAGGCCGGCCTCCACCGCCGCCGCCTGCACGGCGACCATGTCGAGGCGATCGGCGGCGTCCTCGACGCGATCGAGCTCGGCGGCCCGACGCAGCACCAGTGCGATATCGGCCTGGGTGAGCTGCTGGCCCGACCGGGCGCGGTCCACCCCTCCAGGCTAGCCACCGTCGCGCCGGGCGCCGGTGGTGACCGGACCACGGCGGTAGCGTCCGGCGGTGGCCGACGACCTGTTCGCCGCCGCCGCCGACGAGCGGCTCCGCACGTCGGCCCCCCTCGCCGCCCGGATGCGACCCCGCACCCTCGACGAGGTGGTGGGCCAGGAGCACCTCCTCGGCGAGGGGCGGCCGCTGCGGCGCCTCATCGAGTCCGACCGGTTGTCGTCGGTGATCCTGTGGGGACCTCCGGGCACGGGCAAGACCACACTGGCCCGCCTGGTCTCCGCAGCCACCACCCGGGCCTTCGAGCCGCTGTCGGCGGTGACCGCCGGGGTGAAGGACGTGCGGGAGGTCATCGCCGGGGCCCGCCGACGCCTCGGGGAGCGAGGCGAGGGCACCATCCTGTTCCTCGACGAGGTCCACCGGTTCAACCGGGCGCAGCAGGACGCCCTGCTGCCCGCCGTCGAAGAGGGGCTCCTCACCCTCATCGGCGCCACCACCGAGAACCCCTTCTTCGAGGTCAACGCCCCGCTGCTCAGCCGCTCGACGCTGTTTCGCCTCCATCCGCTGTCACCCGAGGCGCTCACCGTGCTGCTGCGCCGGGCGCTTGCCGCCGAGGGGGCCAGCGCCGACGACGACGCCCTCGCCCACCTCGCCGACCGGGCCGGCGGCGACGCCCGCGCTGCCCTGGGTGCCCTCGAGGTCGCCCTCGCTCTCGCCGGCGAGCGCGTGACCCTGGCAGTCGCCGAGGCGGCGCTCGACCAACGAGCCCTGCGCTACGGCCGCGACGAGCACTACGACGTCGTCTCGGCGTTCATCAAGTCGATCCGGGGCAGCGACGCCGACGGCGGGCTGTACTGGCTGGCCCGGATGCTGGCGGCGGGTGAGGACCCGAGGTTCATCGCCCGGCGCCTGGTGACCCTCGCCTCCGAGGACGTCGGCATGGCCGATCCCGACGCCCTCGTGGTGGCCGACGCCGCCGCCCGGGCCGTCGAGGTGGTCGGCCTACCCGAAGCCAAGCTCAACCTGGCCCAGGCGGTGGTGCACCTGGCCACTGCCCCGAAGTCCAACCGGGTGACCGTGGCCCTCGGCCGAGCCGAGCGAGACGTGGCCGAGGGCCGTGCCGGTGAGGTCCCCGTCCACCTCCGCGACGCCCACTACCGGGGGGCGGCGAAGCTCGGCCATGGTGAAGGCTACGAGTATCCTCACCACGACGCGCGGGGGTGGGTCGCCCAGCAGTATCGGCCGAGCGAGGTGGCAGGTCGGACCTACTACGAGCCGTCGGTCCATGGGCACGAGAAGGAGATCGGCAGGCGGATGGCAGCTACGGTCAGCGACACCGAGGTCAGCCCGTGAGCGCCGTCGACCTGGCCGCGCTGGTCCTCGCCATCGCCGGCGTGAGCGCAGTGGTGCTGCTGGTCGTCGGGCTGCGGATGCTCTCTCGCACCCTTGCCACCCTGCGGGCCGGGATCGACCGGCTCTCGGCCGACACCCGACCGGCCATCGCCGAGCTCCAGCGCGCCGCCGCCGAGCTCCGCGCCGAACAGCGGCGCCTGGATGACGCCGTGTCGGCGCTGCGTTCGGTGTCGGGCACCGTCGACGCCGCGTCTCGGCTGGCCTACACCGCCTTCTCCAACCCGGTCATCAAGGCGATGTCGATCGGTGCGGGGACGGCCAGGGCGGCCCGGGCGATCCGCCAGCGCTGAGCCAGTCGAGCCGAGCGATGTTCAAGCGGCTGTCGTGGATGACGGTGGGCACGGGCTTCGGCTTCGGCCTGGCCGTGTGGTGCCGCCGGGTGGTGCGGGCCCGCATCCGGCGCTACCGGCCCTCGCAGCTGACGGTCCGGATCAACCGGAGTGTGGGCCGCGCCGGGCAGCGGGTACGAGCCGCGGCCGACGAGGGCCGCCACGCCATGCGCGAGCGCGAGGAGCAGCTCCGCCGCCGGCATCTGCCAGCGGGAGGCGCAGACCGTCAGCGGTAGGCTGATCGGTCATGGATGCCACTCAGCTCCGGCGGGCTTTCACCTCGTTCTTCGAGGCGAGAGGCCACACCACCGTCGCCTCGGCCGGGCTGATCCCCCACCACCCCACCGCTCCCATGTTCACCAACTCGGGGATGATGCAGTTCGTCCCCTACTTCCTCGGCGAGGAGCCACCGCCCTGGCTCCGCGCCTCCTCCGTGCAGAAGTGCGTGCGACTGTCGGGCAAGCACAACGACATCGCCGAGCTCGGGCGTACTCGGCGCCACCTGACCTTCTTCGAGATGCTCGGCAACTTCAGCTT
The DNA here is from genome assembly GCA_016781135.1 of Actinomycetota bacterium. GTDB lineage: Bacteria > Actinomycetota > Acidimicrobiia > Acidimicrobiales > CADCSY01 > JADDRA01. Next base: position 30,611 of record JADDQY010000050.1, on the reverse strand, counting down.
CGGCGACTACTTCAAGGCCGACGCCATCCCCTGGGCGTGGGAGCTGGTGACCGAGGTGATCGGCATGGACGGGGACCGCATCTGGGTGACCGTGCACGAGAGCGACGACGAGGCGGAGGCCATCTGGCACGAGGCGGTGGGCTTGCCCCTGGAGCGCATCCAGCGCCTCGGGAAGGACAACTTCTGGGAGATGGGCGAGACCGGGCCCTGCGGCCCCTGCTCCGAGATCCACTTCGACTGCGGTCCCGAGTGGGGCGCGGAGGGCGGTCCCGCGCACGGTGGCGGTGACCGCTACATCGAGTTCTGGAACCTCGTGTTCACCCAGTACTTCCGCCACCCCGACGGCACGCTGGCCGATCTGCCCACCAAGAACGTCGATACCGGAGGAGGCCTCGAGCGCTGGCTGATGCTGCTCCAAGGGGTCGCCACCGCGTTCGACACCGATGTCATGCGGGCCATGGTTGAGGCGGCGGAATCGGTGACGGGGCGCCGTTCGGGCGCCGATCCCCAGATCGACGTGGCCCTTCGCATCCTCGCCGACCACGCTCGTACCATGACCTTTTTGGTCGCCGACGGGGTGTTCCCGTCCAACGAGGACCGCGGCTACGTGCTGCGCCGGATCATTCGCCGGGCGGTGCGCCACGCCTTTCTCCTCGGGGTCGACAAGGTCGTCACCCCAGAGCTGGTCGACGCCACGGTCTCGGTCATGGGCGACGCCTACCCCGAGCTCATCGCCGCCCACGATTTCGTGAGCGGCGTGATCGGCCGGGAGGAGGAGCGCTTCCGCCAGACCTTGCGAGCGGGATCGGCGATCCTCGACGAGGAGCTCGCCGCGGCCGGCGGCTCACGCCTCCCGGGAGCGGTGGCGTTCAAGCTCCACGACACCTTCGGCTTCCCCCTCGAGGTCACCCAGGAGGTGGCTGCCGAGCGGGGTGCCGAGGTCGACGTGGCCGGCTTCGAGGCGGCCATGGCCGAGCAACGGGCCCGGGGCCGGGAGGCGCGCAAGGACACCGGCGCCGGCGCCCCTGTCGAGGCCTACCGGGAGCTGGTGGAGCAGTTCTCCACCACCGAGTTCACCGGCCGGGAGGAGCACGAGACCAAGGCCCGGGTGCTCGCCGTGCTCGGGCGAGAGGACGGGCTGGTCGACGTCTTCCTCGACCGCACCCCCTTCTACGCCGAGTCCGGGGGCCAGGTGGGTGACACGGGCACGATCACCACCGACACGGGCACCTGCGAGGTGCTCGACACCACCTACGCCCTGCCCGGCTTGCACCGCCATACGGCGCGGGTCACCTCGGGAGAGCTGCGGCCCGGCCAGGAGGCGGTGGCGGCGATCGATGTCGAACGGCGCAGGGCGATCATGCGCAACCACACCGGCACCCACCTGCTGCACTGGGCCCTGCGCCAGGTGCTCGGCGATCACGTCAAGCAGCAGGGCTCGCTGGTGGCGCCCGACTACCTCCGGTTCGACTTCAGCCACTACGCCCCGGTGACCGCCGCCGAGCTGGCGGCGGTGGAGGGTCTGGCCAACCGCGAGGTGCTGGCGAACGACCGGGTCCGCCACTACGAGACCACCAAGGCCCACGCCGCCGAGGCCGGTGCCATCTCGTTCTTCGGGGAGAAGTACGGCGAGATCGTGCGGGTGCTGGAGGCCGGGCGCCACTCCGTCGAGCTCTGCGGGGGCACCCACGTCTCCGCTCTCGGCGACATCGGCCCGATCACCATCACCTCGGAGAGCTCCATCGGTGCCAACCAGCGACGCATCGTGGCCCTGACCGGCACCGGTGCCCTGGCCCGCGCCCGCCACGAGCACGATGAGCTGGTGCGGGCTGCCAGTCTGCTGGCGGTGCCCCCCGACCACCTGGTCGACGGCGTCGAGCGCCTCCGCGAGGAGCTCAAGGAGGCTCGGGACCAGCTGAAGGCTGCCCGCCGCGAGGTGGCGGGATCGGCCGCGGCGGCGCTGGTGGCCGAGGCCGTCGACGGCGTGGTGGTGGCCCGGCGTGACGGGGTGGACCGCGACGAGCTCAAGGACCTGGCGGTGGCGGTACGAGACCATCCCGGGGTCCGGGCCGTCGTCCTCGGGGGGACGCCTCCGGGAGGGGGCGTGGCGCTCGTGGCCGCGGTCGCCCCCGGGAGTGGCCTGGTGGCGTCGGAGCTGATCGCCACCGCCGCCCGCACCGTCGGAGGTGGCGGTGGCCGAGCCCCTGATCTCGCTGTCGCCGGCGGGCGCCACCCCCAACACCTCGACGCCGCCCTGGACCAGGCCCGCGCCGCCGCCGGCATCGGGTGAGGCGCCCCTGCTCCCTCGGTCCCACCGGCCGGGCAGACCGGCCCGACCGTGGACCGAGCACCCGCCTGGCGGAGCCGGCGAGAGCGGGAACGCAGCGAGCCGTCGTTCTCGCCGGAGCGCCCCCCAGCAGGACGTCCCGGAGGGCGGACCGATCGACGTGAGGGTGGTCGGCGTCGACCTCGGGAGCAGGCGCATCGGGGTGGCGGTGAGCGACCCCTCGGGCACCCTCGCCACCCCGTACACCGTGATCCGGCGAGGCCGAGACCATGTCGTGGACCACGAGGCCATCGCCGCCGCGGTGGCGGAGACCGGAGCTCAGCTGGTGGTCGTCGGCCTGCCCCTCGCCCTCAGCGGCCGGGTCGAGATCGCCGCCCGCCGCGTCCTCGACGAGGTCGAGGAGCTGACGGCGGCGGTGCCCGTGCCCGTGGAGTGCCACGACGAGCGGCTCACCACGGCGAGCGCCGAGCGTAGCCTCCGCAGCGCCGGCATGGACGGGGTCGCCCGGCGACGGGTGGTCGACCAGGTGGCTGCCGCCGTGCTGCTGCAATCATGGCTCGACGGGCGGAGGGAGGGGCGGACATGACCGGACCACTGTTCGATCAAGACCACGGCGGTGCCGCCGGGCACGACCGACGCCGTGCCCGGCGTCCGCTGGTGGTGCTGGCCGCGGTTGCCGTGGTGGCGCTGGTCGCCCTGGCCGGCACGTGGACGTGGGTGAGGGCCAAGGTCGACCCTGGCGGGCCTCCCGGCGAGGAGGTGGCGATCACCGTGGCCGAAGGTGCGACCGCCGCCGACATCGCCGAGCTCCTCGCCGACGAGGGCATCGTCTCCGACGCCCGGGTCTTCCGTTACTACCTGCGGTTCACGGGAGGGGCACCGATCCAGGCGGGCGACTACACCCTGCGGCGCAACTCCTCGATGTCCGAGGTCCTGAGCGCGCTCGACGACGGCCCGGTGCTGGCGTTCGACCAGCTCACCGTGCCCGAGGGGCTCACCCTCGAGGAGGTGACCGAGCGGGTGGACACGATCGACCGGCTCTCGCCCGAGCGGTTCCTCAAGCTGGCCGAGAGCGGGACCACCCGTTCTCGCTACCAGCCGGCCGACGTCGACACCCTCGAAGGGTTGCTCTTCCCCGACACCTACCGCATCGACGAGACCGAGGATGAAGCCGCCCTGCTGTCGCGCATGGTGCAGCTGTTCGACTCGGTGGCAACCGAGCTCGGCTACGACCGCGGTGACCGGCCCGGTGGGCTGTCACCCTACGAGACCGTCATCGTCGCCTCCCTGGTGGAGGCGGAGGCCAAGGTCCCCGAGGACCGGGGCAAGATCAGCCGGGTGATCCACAACCGCCTCGAGGCCGGTATGCACCTGCAGATCGACGCCACCGTGATCTACGCCCTGGGTGGGAAGCCCCGGGAGGACGGTCGGGTGCTGTTTCGCGACCTCGAGGTCGAGTCGCCGTACAACACCTACGAGAACGCCGGTCTGCCGCCCACGCCGATCGCCCTGCCCGGCCGGGCGTCACTCGAGGCGGCCATGAACCCGGTGCCCGGTGACTGGCTCTACTACGTGAAGTACGAGGAGAACGGCGCCCACGCCTTCTCGGTCACCGGCGCCGAGCACAACCGCCGGATCGCGGAGGCGAAGGCCAAGGGCGTCAACCCGTGAGTCCCTCGGCCTGCGCTCGCTCCGTTCGACCGAGCTGGTCGTGCTCCGGTCCACCGGCACAGGCGGTGGGCCTCCGCCCCGGCCACTTCTCGGGCTCGCTGCGCCGGCCGCGCCGCCGGCCAGGGGTCGGCCGCCTCCGGCAGCGCTCGTGGCCGGCGCTGCCGGCCAGCGGGGCCTGACCGACGTCGATGTGGTCACCCGGAGCTCGGACCCAGGTTGCCGGCGTGATCGGCTCCCCGGTACGGCACTCGCTCTCCCCGGTGATCCACAACGCCGCCTTTCGGGCGCTGGGGCTGGACTGGGCCTACCTGGCCTTCGAGGTGGCCCCCGGCGCCGCCGGTGGCGCGATCGAGGCGATGCGGGTGCTCGGTCTGGCCGGCCTGAACGTGACCCGGCCCCACAAGGACGGGGTGGCCGCCGCCGTGGACCGGCTCACACCGGTTGCGCACGCCCTCGGTGCGGTCAACACCGTGGTGCCCGAAGGCGACGAGTTGGTGGGTGACAGCACCGACGGTGCCGGGTTGCTGGCTGCCCTGGCCGCCGACCACGGCTTCGATCCCGCCGGGCGGCGCTGCGTGGTCCTCGGCGCCGGCGGGGCCGGTCGGGCGGTAGTCCTCGCCCTGGCCCGAGCAGGCGCGGCCGAGGTGGTGGTGGTGACGAGACGGAGCGAGCAGGTCAAGAGGGCGGCTCGCCTCGCCGACTCGGGGCTGAGGGTGGGCACCGTGGCCGACGTCGCCGGAGCCGAGCTCGTCGTCAACGCCACCCCGGTCGCCGATGAGCTACCGCTCGGCCTCGACCCCGCCGACCTCGGTGCCGGTCAGCTGGTCGTCGACCTGATCTACGAGCCTGCGGTGACGGCCCTGCTGGCCGCCGGCCAGGCCCGGGGCGCGTCGGTGGCCAACGGCGTGGGGATGCTGATTCACCAGGCGGCGCTGTCGTTCGGCCGTTGGACCGGGGAGGCGGCACCGATCGAGGCCATGCTCGACGCCGTCGCCGGCCACCTCGCCGCCGGCACCGTCGTCGTCTCGTGATGCTCACCCTCGTCTGCGCGCTCCTCGGAGTGATCGTGGGGTCGTTGCTCACGGTGGTGGTCGACCGGGTGCCCTCGAAGCAGCCCGTGTCCTCTGCCGCCAGGGCGCTGCTGCGCCGGCCGGGCACCGTGGTGGGGGATCGGCACACCCCGATGCTCCAGGTCGCCACCGCAGGGTTGTTCGCCGCCGCCGCCTTGCGCTTCGGGGCCGACTGGGCCCTGCCTGCGTACCTGGTTTTCTTCGCGGCGATGGTGGCCGTGGCCGTCATCGATCTCGAGCACTTCATCGTCCCCAACCGGGTGGTGGGCGCCACCCTCGCCGTCTCGGTGCCCCTGCTCGCCCTCGCCGCGGTGCTCGAACCTGACCGGTCGTCGCTGGTCAGCGCGCTCGTGGGAGCGGTGGTGGCGGGGGGCGGGTTGCTGGTGGTCAACCTGGTCTCACCGCAGGGCTTGGGGATGGGCGACGTGAAGCTCGCCCTCGTGCTCGGGTTGTTCCTGGGATGGATCGACCTCGGCCACGTCCTGCTCGGCCTGTTCCTCGGCTTCCTCCTCGGAGCGCTGGGCGGGGTGGTGCTGATCATGCTGAAGCGACGCACCCGACGCGACCACGTCCCGTTCGCGCCGTACCTCGCGGTGGGCGCGGTCCTCGCCGTGCTCGCCGGGAACCTGATACTCGACTGGTACCTGGGTTGAGCCTCCGCGGCCGGCCGGGCTCCCACGTAGCCTCGACCCCGTGCTGCGAGTGCTGACCGCCGGTGAGTCCCACGGCCAGGGCCTGGCGGTCACCATCGAGGGGCTGCCCGCCGGTCTCCCGGTGACGGTGGAGGAGATCCAGGGGGAGCTTGCCCGGCGACGGCTCGGCTACGGGCGGGGCCCGAGAATGCGCTTCGAAGCCGACGAGCTCACCCTCCTCGGCGGGGTGCGCCACGGGCGGACGCTCGGATCCCCCGTGGTCATCCTCATCGCCAACTCCGAATGGAAACGGTCCGACCGCTGGCACGAGGAGATGTCACCCGCCCCTGGCGCCACCGCCCACCCCCTCACCCAGCCCCGGCCCGGGCACGCCGACCTGGCGGGGATGCAGAAGTACGGGTTCAGCGACGCACGCGACGTGCTCGAGCGAGCCTCGGCACGGGAGACGGCGGCTCGGGTCGCCGCCGGCAGCCTGGCCAAGGGCCTGCTCGCGCGCGTCGGAGTCTCGGTGCTCTCCCACGTAGTGCGCATCGGTGCGGCCACCACCAAGGCCAGCGAACGCCCGGCTCCAGCCGATCTGCCCCGGGTCGACGCCTCCGAGGTGCGCTGCTTCGATGCCGGTGCCGAGAGCCTCATGGTCGAGGAGATCAAGGCGGCGGCGGCCGTCGGTGACTCGCTCGGCGGTGTGGCCGAGGTGCTCGCCTACGACGTGCCCGTGGGCCTCGGCAGCCACGTGCACTGGGACCGCAAGCTCGACGGGCTCCTGGCCCAGGCGCTCATGAGCATCCCGGCGGTCAAGGGGGTGGAGATCGGCGACGGTTTCGAGGTCGCCGGGCGCCGGGGCTCGAAGGCCCATGATCCCATCCGCTGGGACGACGTCACCCGCAGCTACCGTCGTGACTCCACCCTGGCCGGAGGCATCGAGGGTGGCATCTCCATCGGGGGCCTCGTCGTGGCCCACGTGGCCATGAAGCCTCTGGCCACGCTCAACCGCCCAGTGCTCCCCACCGTCGACACCACCACCAAGGAGGCCACGGTGTCGTTCAAGGAGCGCACCGACGTCACCGCCGTGCCCGCCATGGGGGTGGTGGCCGAGACCATGGTGGCCCTGGTGCTGGCGGGAGAGGCGCTGCGCAAGTTCGGCGGGGACTCCGTCGACGAGCTCGTCCGCAACCACGATGCCTACGTCGCCTCCCTCTGACCAACACCTCGTGCTGGTGGGCATGATGGGCTCGGGCAAGACCAGCGTGGGACGGGTGGTGGCGCGGCGTCTCGGGAGGGCGTTCCTCGACAGCGACGAGCAGGTCGAGGCCCGCACCGGACGCACCGTCCGGGAGATCTTCGAGACCGACGGCGAACCCGTCTTCCGCAAGCTGGAGGCCGAGGTCCTCGCCCAGGCCCTGGCCCGACCCGAGCCGGCGGTGGTGGCGGCGGCGGGTGGGGTGGTGCTCGACACCGGGAACCGCCGCCGGCTCAGGGACCAGGCGACGGTGGTGTGGTTGCGGGCCGAGCCGGAGGTGCTCGTCACCCGGGTGCGTTCCGGGGATCATCGTCCCCTCCTGGCCGCCGACCCGCTCGCCGTCCTGGAGGGCATGGAGAGGGCGAGGGAGCCGCTCTACCGGGAGGTCGCCGATCGCGTCGTCGACGTCGGGCACATCCCCGTCGCCGAGGTGGTCGAGTCGGTGCTCGAGGTCGTGCGGTGATCACCGAGGTGGTGGCGCTCGGGGAGCGGTCCTACGAGGTGGTGGTGGGGCCGGGCGCCCGTCACCGGCTGGCCGCGATGCTGCCCGGAACCGCCCGGCGGGCGGCGGTGGTCACCCAGGCCGGCGTCGGCGTCGAGGTCGACGCCGACGTCGAGTCCCAGGTGTTCACCATCGGGGAGGGCGAGCAGGCCAAGGCGCTGTCGACGGTGGAGCAGCTGTGCCGGAGCTTCGCCGCCTGGGGCCTGACTCGGGCGGACGTGGTGGTGGCCGTGGGCGGGGGCCTGGTCACCGACGTCGCCGGCTTCGCCGCCGCCGTCTACCACCGGGGCGTGGCCGTGGTCCACGTGGCCACCACCTTGCTGGCTCAGGTCGACGCCGCCATCGGGGGGAAGACCGGCGTGAACCTGCCCGAGGGCAAGAACCTGGTGGGAGCCTTCTGGCAACCGGCGGCGGTCCTGTGTGACACCGACGTGCTGACCACCCTTCCCGAGCGCGAGTGGCGCAGCGGCAGGGGGGAGATGGCGAAGTACCGCTTCCTCGGCGTCGACGACCTGCTCGACCTTCCCATCGACGAGCAGGTCGCCGCCTGCGTGAGGGCCAAGGCGGCGGTGGTGGCCGCCGACGAGCGGGAGGGCACCGCCGGCCGTAGAGCGACCCTCAACTACGGCCACACCCTCGCTCATGCACTGGAGACCGCTGGGGGCTACGACCTGCGCCACGGCGAGGCGGTCGCCATCGGGCTGGTGTTTGCCGCCGAACTGGCCGAACGCCTCGGGCGCATCGATGGCGCCCGGGTGGCCGAGCACCGGGCGGTCGTGGCCGCCTACGACCTGCCGGTGACCCTGCCGGCCGGGACCGACCCGGCCGAGCTGGTCACGTTGCTCTCCCGGGACAAGAAGGTCGTCGGTGGCCTCACCTTCGTCCTCGACGGCCCGAGGGGCGTCGAGCTCGTCCCCGACGTGCCCGTCGACGCCGTCCACGCCGCCCTGGAGGCCATCGCATGACGCGCCCGCCTATCCCACCCACGAGGTGGGGAACGTGACCAAGGACGGGAAGCGGCGCCTGGTGTTGTTGCTCCACGGGCCCAACCTGAACCTCCTCGGCGAGCGTGACCCCGCCACCTATGGCACGGCCACCCTCGACGACCTGGTGGCGGCGGCCACGGCGGCGGCGGCCGAGGTCGGGCTCGAGCTCGAGCACGTGCAGTCGAACGCCGAGGCCGACCTGGTCGAGGCCATTCACGGCGCCCGTGGCCGCTGTGCCGCCGTCATCGTCAACGCCGGGGCCCTCACCCACTACGCCTGGTCCCTGCACGACGCCCTCGATGCCTACGACGGGGTCAAGGTCGAGCTGCACCTGTCGAACCCGGCAGCGCGCGAACCGTGGCGCAGCGTCTCGGTGCTGGCACCGGTCGTCGACGGAGCCATCGCCGGGTTCAAAGCCCACGGCTACCCCCTGGCCGTCGCCGCCGCCGCCCGCCTGCTCGGTGAACGAGAGGAGACATCGCCGTGACCGTGGCCTCCGAGCTGCCACCGATGGAGGTGGCCGAGCGCGCCGGGCGGCTCTGCCACCGCTTCGAGGAGGCCGGCTGTGAGGCCCTGCTGGTCACCCGGATGGTCAACATCCGCTACCTGACCGGCTTCACCGGCTCGGCCGGGGTCCTGCTGGTCGGTCCCGACGCGATGGTGCTCGTCACCGACGGCCGCTACCGCGACCAGGCCAACGAGCAGCTGGCCGCCGCCTCCGTCGCTGCTCGGGTGGAGATGGCCCAGACTGCTGCCGCCCAGCAGTGGGCGCTCGGCGCCGCCGCCGCCGGCCTCGCTCGGCTCGGGCTCGAGGCCGCCCACGTGAGCTGGGCGGCCCAGCGCCGCTACGCCAACGAGTGCTTCCCGCGAACCGAGCTGGTGGCCACCAACGGGCTGGTGGAGGACCTCCGCCAGCACAAGGACGAGGGTGAGATCGCCCGCATGGCCCGCGCCGGGGCCATTGCCGATGCCGCCTTGGCGGTGGTCCGGCCCCGGTTGGGCGAGCGGCCTACCGAGGCCGAGGTGGCGCTCGAGCTCGACAGCGAGGTCCGCCGCCTGGGGGCCGACGGTGCCGGGTTCGAGACGATCGTGGCCAGCGGACCCAACGGTGCCCGGCCTCACGCCCGACCCGGGCGCCGAGGCATCGTCGAGGGCGACCTCGTCGTCATCGACTTCGGCGCTGCCCTCGACGGCTACCGCTCGGACATGACCCGCACGACGATGGTGGGTGAGCCCTCCGAGATGCAGCGGCGCATGCTCGACGTGGTGGCCGAGAGCCAGGCGGCGGGCGTGGTGGCGGTAGCTGCGGGGGTGGGGGCGGGCGAGGTCGACCAGGTGTGCCGCCAGGTGATCGCCGGCGCCGGCTGGGCCGACGCCTTTCTCCACGGCACCGGCCACGGCGTCGGCCTCGACATCCACGAGGATCCTCGGGTCTCGCCCACCTCCACTGCTACCCTTGCCGCCGGCCACGTCGTGACCGTCGAACCGGGCGTCTACCTCCCCGAGCACGGAGGGGTACGGATCGAGGACATGGTGCTGGTCACCACCGAAGGCTCTCGCCCCCTCACCCACGCGCCCAAGGACCCTCACCTCCCATGACCATCACCACCAATGACCTGAAGACCGGCATCACCCTGGCTCTGCCCGAAGGGTTGTTCCAGGTGGTCGACTTCCAGCACGTCAAGCCCGGCAAAGGTGGGGCGTTCGTGCGCACCACGCTGAAGAACGCCCGCAGCGGTGCGGTGCTCGATCGCACCTTCCGCGCTGGCGAGAAGGTCGAGCAGGCGGTCATCGACAAGCGGGAGATGCAGTACCTCTACCGGGAGGGCGACGACCTGGTGTTCATGGACAACACCACCTACGACCAGCTCACGGTGGCCCCGACGGCGCTCGGTCCCGCCGCCGGCTACCTCGTCGAGGGCGCCAGCGCCGTGCTCCAGATGTACGCCGACGAGATCGTCGGCGTCGACATCCCGGCCTCGGTGGAGCTGACCGTGGCCGAGACCGAACCCGGCGTCCAGGGCGACCGGGTGTCCGGCGCCCGCAAGCCGGCCACGGTCGAGACCGGCTTGGTCGTCTCCGTACCCCTGTTCGTCAACGTCGGCGACCGCATCAAGGTCGACACCCGAAACGGCCAGTACCTCACCAGGGTCTGACCTCGCTCGGCCGGTGGCCCAGCCGGGCCAGCGTGAGCGGCGCCGGTGCCGTCGGTGACCGAGCGGGTGGAGGATTGCCAAGTTCGGGGCAGGGCAAGCGACGGGAGGTGAGGCCGGTGGGCCGGAGAACGCCTGAAGGGGTCGGATCTCGCCGGGAGTCGCGCGAGCGGGCGCTGTCGCTGCTCTACGAGGCCGAGGTCAAGGGGTGCGATCCCCTCGACGACGTGCTCGCCCACCTGGTGCTGGAGCCCGAGCCCTTCGCCGCCGACGTGGTCACCGGGGTGTCGCGCCACCAGCCAGAGATCGACGCCCTCATCAGCGGAGTGGCCCGCGGCTGGGCGCTCGAGCGCATGCCCCTGGTCGACCGGAACCTTCTGCGCATGGGGGTCTACGAGCTCGCCCACCGCCCCGACGTGCCCACCGGGGCGGTCATCTCCGAGGCCGTCGAGCTGGCCAAGGAGTACTCCACCGACGAGTCGGGGGGCTTCGTCAACGGGGTGTTGAGCCGCCTCGCCGGCGACCTCCGTCCCGACGGGAGCACCGACGCCGGTGGCGACGACACTGCTACGATCAACCCTGAGGGGCGGTAGGGCCGCTCGACCGTGAAACGGGTCCCGTGAGGCCCGTACGGACAGGAGAGCTTTGTGGCCGAGCGTGAGCGCAGGACGACGCCCTACGGCGGCAGCTTCGTCCCCCGCAGTCGGGTCATGGACGCCGACGGCGTGCGCCGGGCCATCACCCGCATCGCCCACGAGGTCATCGAGCGCAACGCCGGCCTCGACGACGTGGTGGTCATCGGCCTGCAGACCGGGGGCGTCCCACTGGCTCGCACCCTGGTCGAGGCCTTTGCCCGCATCGAAGGGGTCGAGGTGCCCCTCGGCACGCTCGACGTCGCCTTCTACCGCGACGACATCGGCTTGCGCCCGGTCATGCCCGAGGCGGTCACCGACATCCCCGCCGAGCTGTCCGGTCGCACCGTCGTCCTGGTCGACGACGTGCTCTTCACCGGGCGCACCATCCGGGCTGCACTCAACGCCGTGTGCGACTACGGGCGGCCCCGGGCCGTGCAGCTGGCGGTGATGGTCGACCGAGGCCACCGGGAGGTCCCGATCCGCCCCGACTTCGTCGGCAAGAACCTGCCGACCCGCCGAGACGAGGCCGTCGACGTCCACGCCGGCGGCGTCGACCTCGGCGACCTGGTCCGCCGCCGGGAGGAACGGTGAGCGCCAACCTGCTGTCGATCGCCGACCTCGGAGCCGAGGGCATCGAGGAGCTGCTGCGCCTGACCGACTCGTTCGTGGAGGTGAGCGAGCGCCCCATCCCCAAGGTGCCCGCCCTGCGGGGGCGCACGGTGGCGTCGCTGTTCTACGAGGAGTCGACCCGTACCCGGCTGTCGTTCGAGGCGGCCGCCAAGCGGCTGTCGGCCGACACCATGAGCTTCAGCGTGGCCACCGCCTCGGTGGCCAAGGGCGAGTCGCTGCGCGACACCGTGGTCACCATCGAGGCCATGGGGGTGGACGCGGTCGTCGTGCGCCACGCCTCCGCGGGGGTGCCCTGGCAGGTGGCGCGGTGGGTGGGCGCCAGCGTGGTCAACGCCGGCGACGGCTGCCACGAGCACCCGACGCAGGGCCTCCTCGACTGCTACACGTTGCGCCAGCGCCTCGGCAGCCTCCGCGACCGGCGCATCGCCATCGTGGGCGACGTGCGGCACAGCCGGGTTGCCCGCTCCGACGTGCTCGCCTACACCGCGCTCGGTGCCCACGTCACCCTCGTCGCCCCGCCGACCCTGTTACCACCCAGCCTCGAGGGCTGGCCGGTGGAGGTGAGCCACGACCTCGACGGCGTGCTGCGCAAGGTGGACGCCGTCGAGGTGCTGCGGCTGCAGCACGAGCGCCAGATCGAGGCGCTGGTGCCGAGCCTGCGGGAGTACACGGCCACCTATGGACTCACGCGGGACCGGGCCCGGCTGCTGGCGGACGACGCCGTGATCATGCACCCCGGCCCCATGAACCGGGGGGTGGAGATCGCCGCCGAGGTCGCCGACCAGTCCCGCTCGGTCGTTACCCGCCAAGTCGCCAACGGCGTGGCCGTGCGCATGGCGGTGCTGTTCCTGCTGCTCGGCTCCGGTTCAATCAGGTGAGCGCCGACGTGGTGGTGCGCGGGGGCACGGTGCTCGACCAGCTCGGGCGCCGTCCGGCCGACGTCGTCGTCACCGACGGGGTCGTCGCCGCCGTGGGCCAGGGCCTCCAGGCCCCGGGCGGTGCCCGCATCCTCGACGCCGGCGGCTGCTTGGTCAGCCCCGGGTTGGTCGACCTGCACACCCATCTGCGCCAGCCCGGGATGGAGGAGGCCGAGACGGTGGAATCGGGAGGACGGGCCGCCGCCCTGGGCGGCTACACCGCGGTGGTGGCCATGCCCAACACCGATCCCCCCATCGACTGCGCGTCGGTCGTGCGGGACGTGCTCGAGCTGGCGGCGGCGTCGCGTTGGCAGGTGTTCCCAGCGGGTGCCATCACCCGGGAGCGGGCCGGCGAGCGGCTCGCCCCGATGGCCGAGATGGCCGCGCTCGGCGTGCGGCTGTTCACCGACGACGGCGCCGGCGTGCAGGACAGCCGCCTGATGCGGCGGGCGCTGGAGTACGCCTCGGGCCTGGGCGTGACGCTGGCGCAGCACTGTGAGGAGGCCGGGCTGGCGGCCGGCGGCCACCTGCACGAGGGGGCGTGGTCGAGCCGCCTTGGCATCCCCGGCACGCCCGCGGAGGCCGAGGAGCTGATGCTCGCCCGCGACCTCACGCTGTCCCGGCTCACTGGCGCGCCGATGCACTTCTTGCACCTGTCGACGGCGGGGTCGGTGGCGCTGGTGCGGTCGGCCAAGGCAGCGGGACTGGCGGTGACGGCCGAGGCCGCCCCCCACCACTTCACCCTCACCTCCGCCTGCGCCGCCTCCTACGACCCGGTGTTCAAGGTCAACCCTCCGCTGCGTGACGCCCCCGACGTCGACGCGGTCAAGCTCGGGCTGGCCGACGGCACCCTCGACGCCATCGCCACCGACCACGCCCCCCATCCCCAGGAGGCCAAGGAGCTGCCGTTCGACCAGGCACCGCCGGGGATGCTGGGGCTGGAGACGGCGCTGGCGCTGGCGCTCACCGAGCTCGACCTCACCGTGGAGGAGGTGCTGGCGCTGTTGTCGTGGCGGCCGGCGGGCATCGCCGGCCTCGAGGGCGACCACGGTGGTCCGGTGGCGGAGGGCAGGCCGGCCAACCTGTGCGTGATCGACCCGGCCGCCACCTGGGTGGTCGAACCCGACCGCCTGGCCAGCCGCAGCCGCAACACCCCCTACGCCGGTCGTCGGCTGACCGGCAGGGTCCGCCACACGGTCGTGCGGGGCGAGCCCGTCGTCATCGACGGCGAGGCCCAGCGATGACGCCGGCCGGAACAGGAGGCAGGGTGGACGAGCTGCGCGAGGCGCTGTTGGTGCTGGCCGACGGCGAGGTGTTCGAGGGTGAAGCGGTGGGAGCTGACGTGGCCGTGACCAGCGGCGAGGTCGTGTTCAACACCGTGCTGACGGGCTATCAGGAGGTGATCACCGACCCTTCCTACGCCGGGCAGATCATCACCTTCACCGCCACCCACATCGGCAACTACGGGGTCACCCCCCTCGACGAGGAAGCCTCGCACGCGGCGTGCCGGGGTGTGGTGGTGCGCGACCTCGCCCGGCGTCGCAGCAACTGGCGCTCCGACGACACCCTCGACGGATGGCTTCGCCGGGTCGGCGTGCCCGGCATCACCGGGGTCGACACCCGCCGCCTGACCCGCCATCTGCGCCAGGCCGGTGCCGTGCCCGGGGCATTCGGGACCGCTGGCCACGACGCCCTGCTGGCGGCGGCGAGAGCGGAGCCGGGCACCGACGGCATCGACCTCGTGGCCACCGTCACCTGCGACGCCCCCTACGTCGTCGGCTCCGGGCCCCGCCGGGTGGTCGCCTACGACTTCGGCATCAAGGCGACCATGCTGCGCCACCTCGGCAAGCTGGCCACCGTCGAGGTCGTCCCCGCCTCCACCAGCGCCGAGGACGTGCTCGCACGGGCCCCCGACGGAGTGTTCCTCTCCAACGGTCCGGGCGACCCGGCGGCCGTCGCCGGGGCCAGCCACAACATCGCCGAGCTCCTCGGCAAGGTGCCGGTCTTCGGGATCTGTCTCGGCCACCAGCTGCTGGCCACGGCGCTGGGAGGGCGCACCTACAAGCTGCCCTTTGGCCACCACGGGGGCAACCACCCAATCCGGCGCCTGGCCACGGGTGGCGTGGAGATCACCAGCCAGAACCACAACTACGCCGTGGCCGAAGGCAGCGTCGACGGGGCCGACGTCACCCACGTCAACCTCAACGACGGCGTGGTCGAGGGCATCGCCTGCCGTAACCTCCCCGCCTTCAGCGTCCAGTACCACCCCGAAGCGGGACCGGGCCCCCATGACGCCCGCTACCTCTTCGCCGAGTTCGAGGCCCTGATGGACCGGGGCGCAGGTCGCTGAGATGCCCAGACGAGACGACCTCGAGACCATCCTGTTGATCGGTTCCGGCCCCATCGTCATCGGCCAGGCCAGCGAGTTCGACTACTCCGGGACCCAAGCCTGCCGGGTGCTGCGCCAGGAGGGCTACCGGCTGGTGCTGGCCAACTCGAACCCGGCGACGATCATGACCGACCCCGACTTCGCCGACCGCACCTACCTCGAGCCTCTCGACGTCGACGTCCTCACCGCCATCGTCGAGCGCGAGCGGCCCGATGCCCTGCTCCCCACCCTCGGCGGTCAGACCGCCCTCAACCTCGCCGTGCAGCTCGCCGAGCGGGGCGTGCTCGACCGCTACGGCGTCGAGCTCATCGGGGCCAGCATCGAGGCCATCGAGACCGCCGAGGACCGCGACCGGTTCAAGCAGGCGATGGTGGAGATCGGCCTCACCGTCCCCGCATCCGGGATCGCCCGCACCGTCGACGAGGCCCTCGAGGTGGTCGAGCAGGTCGGCCTGCCGGTGGTGGTACGGCCGGCGTTCATCATGGGGGGCAAGGGCGCCGCCATCGCCACCACCACCGACGAGTTCCTCCGGGCCGCCGCCGTCGGCCTCGACGCCAGCCCGATCTCGGAGATCCTCGTCGAGCGCTCGGTCGCCGGATGGAAGGAGTACGAGCTCGAGGTCATGCGCGACCGGGCCGACAACTGCGTGGTCGTGTGCTCCATCGAGAACCTCGACCCGATGGGTGTCCACACCGGTGACTCCATCACCGTGGCCCCCGCTCAGACCCTCTCCGACGTGGAGTACCAGCGAATGCGCGACGCCGCCTTCGCCTGCATCCGTCGGGTAGGGGTGGAGACCGGTGGCTCCAACATCCAGTTCGCCCTCGATCCGGCCAGCGGCGACATGGTCGTGATCGAGATGAACCCCCGGGTCAGCCGCTCCTCGGCGCTCGCCTCCAAGGCGACCGGGTTCCCCATCGCCAAGATCGCCGCCCGCCTGGCCGTGGGGTACACCCTCGACGAGGTCGACAACGACATCACCGACAAGACCCCGGCCAGCTTCGAGCCCACCATCGACTACGTGGTCACCAAGGTCCCCCGGTGGGCCTTCGAGAAGTTCCCGGGCTGCCCGGGGGTGCTCGGCACCTCGATGCAGTCGGTGGGCGAGGCCATGGCCATGGGCCGGACCTTCCCTGAGTCACTGCAGAAGGGGCTCCGGTCGCTCGAGCACGGACGCCAAGGGCTCAACGCCGATCCCGGGGAGGCGGCCCTCGACGCCCTCTCGGACGAGGAGTTGGTGGCCCGGGCCGCGGTCGCCAGCCCCGACCGCCCGTTCCAGCTGGAGGCGGCGCTCCGTCGGGGCATCTCGATCGAGCGCCTCCACGCCGCCACCGCCGTCGACCCGTGGTTCCTCGACCAGATCTGCCGCATCGTGGAGGAGCGCGAGGCGCTGCACGGCGTCGGGCTCGACGACATGACCCGCGCACGCTGGCGACGGGCCAAGCGTCTCGGGTTCTCCGATGCGCAGCTGGCCTGGTTGTGGGGTGTCGACGAGACCGAGGTGCGAACAGCGCGCCTCGCCGCCGGCGTGGTCCCGACCTACAAGACCGTCGACACCTGCGCGGGGGAGTTCGAGGCCTTCACCCCCTACCACTACGGCACGTGGGAGGACGAGGACGAGGTCGCTCCCGCCCGGCGCCCCAAGGTGGTCATCCTCGGTTCCGGGCCCAACCGCATCGGCCAGGGCATCGAGTTCGACTACTGCTGCGTCCACACCAGCTTCGCCCTGCGCGACGCCGGCTACGAGACGGTCATGGTGAACTGCAACCCCGAGACGGTGTCGACCGACTACGACAGCTCCGACCGCCTCTACTTCGAACCGTTGACCGGTGAGGACGTGCTCGCGGTGCTCGACGCCGAGGCGGCCTCGGGTGAGCTGGTCGGGGTCGTCGTGAGCATGGGGGGCCAGACCCCGCTCAAGCTGGCCGGGCTCATACCCCCCGGCCTGGTGCTCGGGACCTCGCCCGACTCGATCGACCTGGCCGAGGACCGGGAGCGCTGGAGCGGCCTGTGCGCCCGGCTCGAGATCCCCCAGCCGGCCGGCGGGGTGGCCACCTCGCTCCAGGGAGCGCTCGAGGTGGTCGAGCGGATCGGGTACCCCGCCCTGGTGCGTCCGAGCTACGTGCTCGGCGGTCGGGCCATGTCGATCGTCTACGACGACGACGGGTTGGCCAGGGCCATGGCCGAGCTGGCCCCGTTCGGCAGCGCCGGCACCAGCGCCGGGTCGCTCGGGCGCGAGGGCGGGTTGTCGAGCGAGCGACCGGTGCTCGTCGACCGGTTCTTGGAGGACGCCATCGAGGTCGACGTCGACGCCGTGCGCGACGCCGGCGGCGAGGTGCTCATCGGCGCGGTGATGGAGCACGTGGAGGAGGCCGGCGTGCACTCCGGCGACAGTGCTTGCGCCATCCCCCCGCCCACGCTGGCCGCCGGCGTGCTCGAGGTCATCGAGGACTACACCCGGGCCATCGCCGATGCCCTCGGGGTGTGCGGGCTGCTGAACGTGCAGTACGCGGTCAAGCAGGGCCAGGTCTTCGTCATCGAGGCCAACCCCCGGGCCAGCCGCACCGTGCCCTTCGTCTCCAAGGCGACCGGGGTGCCCCTGGCCAAGGTGGCGGCCCGGGTCATGGTGGGCGCCACCCTGGCCGAGCTGCGAGCCGAGGGGCTGCTGCCGGCCCCGAGGTCGGGTGGCCACGTCGCGGTCAAAGAGGCGGTGCTGCCGTTCAACCGCTTCCCCGAGGTCGACTCGCTGCTCGGGCCCGAGATGCGCTCGACCGGCGAGGTGATGGGGATCGACCGGACCTTCGGTCTCGCCTTTGCCAAGAGCCAGACCGCGGCCGGCGACCGCCTGCCCGAGGCCGGAGCGGTGTTCCTGTCGCTCGCCGACCGCGACAAGGCCAGCGGGGTGGTGGCTGCTCGGCGCTTCGCCGAGCTCGGCTTCACCATCGCCGCCACCGCCGGCACCGCCGCCCACCTGGAGGACCACGGCGTCACCGTGGCCACGGTGGTCGACAAGGTGGGGAGCGACGGGCAGGGTGAGACCGCCGTCGAGCTCATCGCCGCCGGCAAGGTGGCCCTGGTGGTCAACACCCCCAGGGGCCGGGGCCCGAGGGCGGACGGCGACTACATCCGCTCGGCCGCGGCCGTGCACCGGGTGCCGTGCCTGACCACCGTTGCCGCTGCCCTCGCCGCCGCCAACGGCATGGCCGACTGGGCCGAGTACCCGCTCCGGGTGAGGTCGCTGCAGGAGTGGTTGGAGTGCGCGTCTGCGGAGGATGGAACGGCGGGGGGGCAGCGCTCCCCGGCAAGCCCCTCCACTCCTCTTGCCGGAGGGGCGGCCGCCCCCCAGCAGGCCCCCCACGTGGCCTCGCCGGTGCCCCCTGCATGAGCAGGTTGGGGCGTCGCCGATCGCTCGGCCAGGTTGATCTGACCTGTCGTGTCGGGTCGTTGACGCTTCCCAACCCGGTCATGACTGCGTCGGGGACCGCGGGTCACGGCGCCGAGCTCTCGACGTACTTCGACCTGTCTCGCCTCGGGGCCGTCGTGGTGAAGTCGCTCGCCGCCTTTGCCTGGGCCGGGAACCCGGCGCCTCGGGTGCACGAGACCAGCGTGGGGATGCTCAACAGCGTGGGGTTGCAGGGGCCGGGGGTGCGGGCGTGGCTGGCCGACGAGCTGCCCGCGCTGTTGGCCGCGGGGGCGCGGGTGGTGGCGTCGATCTGGGGCCGCACCGTCGAGGAGTACGCCCGAGCGGCGGCCATGCTCGCTGGCGCTCCGGCCCAGGTCGTCGCCGTGGAGGTCAACGTGAGCTGCCCGAACCTGGAGGACCGACGACGCATGTTCGCCCACTCGGCCGATGCCACCGAAGCGGCCGTCGCCGCCACGGAAGCGTGTGGACGGCCGAGGTGGGCGAAGCTCAGCCCCAACGTCGGCGACCTGGCGGAGATCGCCGAGGCGGCCCAGCGCGGCGGCGCCGAGGCGGTGACTCTCGTCAACACCGTCATGGGCATGGCCATCGACCCGCTCACCCGACGGCCCCGGCTCGGGGGACAAGGAGGCGGGCTGTCGGGCACCGCCATCCACCCGGTGGCGGTGCGGGCGGTCTACGACGTCGCCGCCGCCCTGCCCGACCTGTCGATCGTGGGCGTGGGTGGCGTCGGCGACGGCCACGATGCTGCCGAGCTGGTTCTGGCCGGTGCCGCCGCCGTGCAGGTGGGCACCGCCAGCTTCGCCGATCCCCGGGCCCCCATCCGGGTCCTCGCCGGTCTGCGAACATGGGCCGAGGGCCAGGGCGTCGCCGGGCTCGACGAGGTGGTCGGCGCCGCTCACCACCGTGGCAGCCACCGGCGGGACGCCACCGCCCCAGCGCAAGGAGCCCGACCGTGACCGGAGCCGTCCCCACCACTGCCCCAGCCGGGGTGCGCCCGCGCCTCGCCCTCGCCCTCGATGTCGACGACGTGGTGATCGCCTTGCGCCTGGCCCGGGAGCTGCAGCCCTGGTTCGGCGTGGCCAAGGTCGGCCTCGAGCTCTACACCGCCGCCGGTCCCGATGCGGTGGGCAGCCTCGCCGCCCTGGGCTACGACGTGTTCCTCGACCTCAAGCTCCACGACATCCCCACCACCGTCGGTAGGGCGGCCGCGGTGGTGGGTGCCTACGGCGTGCGCTACCTCACCCTGCACGCCATGGGAGGCGTGCCCATGCTGCGGGCCGGGGTGGAGGGGTTCCACCGGGGCGCCGAGCGAGCGGGGCTCGAGCCGCCGGTGGCCCTGGCCGTCACCGTGCTCACCAGCGACGCCGATGCGCCACCCCACATCGTCCCCAAGCGGGTGCGGGTGGCGCTGGAGGCCGGGTGCGGCGGCCTGGTGTGTGGTGCTCCCGACGTGGCCGACGTGCGCCAGCTCGCTCCCCGCCTCACCGTGGTCGTGCCCGGCACCCGACCCGCCGGAGTCGACACCCACGACCAGGCTCGCACCGACACCCCTGCCGCCGCCCTGGCCGCCGGCGCCGACCTGTTGGTGGTCGGGCGGGCGGTGACTGCCGCCCCCGACCGCCGGGCAGCGGCCCAGGCCCTGGTGGACACCCTCCACGGCTCCACCGGCCGAGGAGGCTGACCGAGACCGCCCGGGCCCGCTCCCGACTCCCGGACGGGCCGCGGGACACGACGAAGTAGGGTTCCGCCCCATGCCGTTGCCGCCTGAACTCTCCCCCGATCAACGCCAGGCCGCGCTGGCGAAGGCGAGCGCCGCTCGACGGCTTCGTGCCGAGCTCAAGGACAAGCTGAAGATGGGTTCCACCTCGTTGCCGGAGCTGTTCGACCTGGCCGGCACCGACGAGACCGTGGGCAAGATGAAGGTGCTCACCGTGTTGGAGTCGCTGCCGGGGCTCGGCAAGGTGAAGGCCAGGCGACTCATGGACGAGTTGCAGATCAGCGAGAGCCGCCGTCTGCGGGGCCTGGGCGGCCAGCAGCGGGAGGCCCTGCTCAAGCGCTTCCCTGGCTGATCGACCACCCCGCGGTTGCTGATCGTCATCTCGGGGCCGGGCGGGGTGGGGAAGGGCACCCTGGTCCGACACCTGCTCGAGCGCGATGACCGGCTGTGGCTGAGCCGTTCTTGGACCACCCGTCCCCGCCGACCCGGTGAGGCGCCCGACGCCTACTCCTTCGTCGACCGGCGGCGCTTCGAGGACGAGGTGGGGCGCGACGGCTTCCTCGAGTGGGCGGAGTTCCTCGACCACCTCTACGGCACGCCCGTGCCCGACCCTCCGCCGGGCCGCGACACGCTGCTCGAGATCGACGTGCAGGGTGCCCGTCAGGTGCACGCCCGTCACCCCGACGCCCTGCTGATCTTCCTCGTGCCACCTTCGGCCGCCGAGCAGGAGCGACGCCTGCGGGGCCGGGGGGATCCCGACGACGTGGTGCGGCGCCGCCTGGCCAAGGCGGCCGAGGAGGCCAGCGCCGCCGCTGAGCTCGGCGCCATCGAGGTGGTCAACGACGACCTCGACGCCGCCGTGGAGCAGGTGGCGGCGCTGATCGCTTCGGCTCGCGCCGCAGCGGGCGATGGGAGGGAGATCGACCGCCCGGCGTCCGGGGCAGGGCCGCCACCAGCCTCCTGGTAGCCTCGCCCCCATGGCCTGGCGCACCGACACGATGATGAACCCGCCCATCGAGGAGCTCCTCGCCCGGGTCGACTCCAAGTTCACCCTGGTGACCCTGGCGTCGCGGCGGGCCCGCCAGGTCAACGCCTACTTCAACCAGCTCGGTGAGGGCCTGGGGGCCATCGTCCCTCCCCAGGTGGCCTCCACCGCCCGCAAGCCTTTGTCGATCGCCTTCGAGGAGATCGCCGCCGACAAGATCACCTACGAGCGCCTGCCCGACGAGACCGAAGGCGACGACGTCGCCGTCGCGCTCGAGACCGAACGGGAGTGGGGCCCGGTGGGCACGTTGAGCGGCGCGCTCGGGCTGGCCGACACCAGCGATCTCGAAGACGAAGCCGGCGGCGAAGCTCCCGAACCGACGTAGGAGGCCACCAGGTGCTGCACGGCCGTCGGGTCGTGCTCGGCGTAGGCGGGGGGATCGCCGCCTACAAGGCCGTCGATGTCTGCCGGCGTTTGGTCGACGCCGGTGCGTTGGTGAGCCCCGTGCTCACCGCCTCGGCGCTGCGGTTCGTGGGGGCGACCACGTTCTCGGCGCTGGCCAGCGAGCGGGCCCGGACCTCGCTGTGGGAGAGCCCCGAGGTGAGCCCGCACACCACGCTCGGGCAGCGGGCCGACCTGGTGGTCGTGGCACCGGCGACGGCCCGGCTGCTCGCCGCCTACGCCGTCGGGCTGGCCGACGACCTCCTGGTGTCGACGCTGCTGGCCACCCGGGCGCCGGTGGTGCTGTGCCCGGCCATGCACACCGAGATGTGGGAGCACCCCGCAGTGCAAGCCAACGTCGAGACCCTGTCGACCCGGGGCGTCCACGTCGTCGGGCCCGGTGACGGCCGGCTGGCGGGGGGTGATTGCGGCCCCGGACGCCTGGCCGAGCCCGACGAGATCGTGGCCGCCTGCGCGTCGGCGCTGGCCGGCCACCGAGGCGGTGACCTCGCCGGGCTGCGGGTGCTCGTCACCGCCGGCGGCACGAGGGAGCGCATCGACGCCGTGCGCTTCCTCGGGAACCGGTCCTCGGGCAAGCAGGGCCACGCCCTGGCGGCCGAGGCCGCCGCCCGAGGCGCCGAGGTGACGTTGGTGACCACCGCCGGGCTGGCGTGGCCGGTGGGCGTGGAGAGGATCGAGGTGGAGACCGCCGCCGAGCTGGAGCACGCGGTCATCGAGCGGAGCCACGACGCCGATGTCGTCGTCATGGCCGCCGCCGTCGCCGACTTCCGCCCCAAGGAGGCGGTCTCGACCAAGCTGCACCGGGCCGACGGCGTGCCCGAGGTGGTCCTCGAGCCCACTACCGACATCCTCGCCGCCCTCGCCGCCCGCCGGCGTCCGGGGCAGACCCTGGTCGGCTTCGCCGCCGAGCACGGCGACCCCCGGCCCGGCGCCGTGGAGAAGCTACGGCGCAAGGGGGTCGACCTGGTGGTGGGCAACGACGTGTCGGCGCCGGGAGTGGGCTTCGGGCACGACACCAACGCCGTGGTGATCGTGGGGGCCGGCGGGATGGAGTTGAATGTAGGGCCAGCGGACAAGCGGGTGGTCGCCCGTGCCGTCCTGGATGCCGTTCTCGACCACAGGAGCGCGCCGTGAACCGCTCGACCTTCACCTCCGAGTCCGTCACCGAAGGCCACCCGGACAAGATGGCCGACCAGGTCTCCGACGCCATCCTCGATGCCATCCTCACCGAGGACCCCCAGGGGCGGGTGGCGTGCGAGACGCTGCTCACCACCGGCCTGGCCGTGGTGGCCGGGGAGATCAGCACCGAGGCCTACGTCGACATCCCGAAGATCGTCCGCCAGACGATCTGCGGGGTGGGCTACGACCGGGAGTCGTTCGGCTTCGACGGCAACACCTGTGGGGTGATGACCTCGATCGACGAGCAGTCGCCTGACATCGCCCAGGGCGTGGAGACGGCCTACGAGCGGCGCTCGGGCTTGTCGGTGGAGGATTCGCTGGACGACCAGGGGGCGGGCGACCAGGGGATGATGTTCGGCTACGCGTGCGACGAGACCGACGACCTCATGCCGCTGCCGATCTGGCTGGCGCACCGCCTGGCCCACCGGCTGAGCGAGGTGCGCAAGGCCGGGATCCTTCCCTACCTCCGGCCTGACGGGAAGACCCAGGTCAGCGTCGACTACGAGGACGGCAAGCCGGTCGCCCTACGCACGGTGGTGATCTCCACCCAGCACCAGCCCGGTCTCGACACCGAGACGCTGATCAAGCCGGACATCGAAGAGCACGTCATCTACCCCTTGCTGCCGACGGGCTTCGCCGACGACATCACCGTGCTCGTCAACCCCACCGGCAGCTTCGAGCTCGGCGGTCCCCGGGCCGACACCGGGCTGACCGGGCGCAAGATCATCGTCGACACCTACGGCGGCATGGCCCGTCACGGCGGCGGAGCCTTCTCGGGCAAGGATCCCACCAAGGTCGACCGGTCGGCGGCCTACGCCGCTCGTTGGGTGGCCAAGCACGTGGTGGCGTCGGGAGCCGCTCGCCGCTGCGAGGTGCAAGTCGCCTACGCCATCGGCGTGGCCCACCCGGTGTCCCTACTGGTCGAGACGTTCGGCACCGAGACCGTCGATCCCGGGCGCATCGCCGCCACCGTCCGCGACCTGTTCGATCTCCGACCGGCCGCCATCCTGCGGGATCTTGACTTGTGCCGTCCGATCTTCCGGCGCACCGCCGCCTACGGCCACTTCGGACGCTCGGACAAGGACTTCACCTGGGAAGCGACCCCCCGGCTCGAAGAGCTGACCTCGGCCCTCGGGCTCTGACCCGGAGGGGCGCAGCCGTCCGGGTCCTCCCCGACGTCCCCGCCATCGACAAGGGGTTCGACTACCTGGTGCCCGACGCCTTCGCCGGTCGCGTCGGCGTGGGCACCGTCGTCCGGGTGGCCCTCCAGGGGCGCCGGGTGCGGGGATGGGTGGTCGCCGACGACGTGGTCCCTGCCGAAGGGGTGGCCCTGCGGCCGCTCGCCCGGGTCAGTGGGCTCGGGCCGGCACCCGAGCTCATCGGCCTGGCCCGGTGGGCGGCGTGGCGCTGGGCCGGCCGGACGGTGCACTTCCTGCGCACTGCTTCGCCCCCCGGCGTGGTGGCGGGGCTGCCGGCGCTGCCGGCGCTGTCGCCGCTGTCCCCGAGCCGGGTCGACGACGTCGTCGAGGACGCCCTGACCCGGCCCCGAGCGGTGCTGCGCCTGCCTCCGGCCGCCCCGCTGCTCCCTCTGGTGCTCGAGGCCGCCCGCCGGGGGACGACCCTCGTCGTCGCTCCCTCGTTGGCGCTGGCCGCGAGGCTCGCCGCTGAGCTTCGCCACGCCGGGGTGACCACCGCCCAGGTGCCCGGGGAGTGGGCCCGGGCGGCAGCCGGAGCCCGAGTGGTGATCGGGGCCCGGGCGGCGGCGTGGGCGCCGGCGGTCGACCTCGCCACCGTCATGGTCGTCGACGAGCACGACGAGGCCCACCAAAGCGAGTCGTCACCCACCTGGAACGCCCGCGACGTGGCCGCCGAGCGCGCCCGCCGAGCCGGCACCCCCTGCGTGTGGACCTCGCCTTGCCCATCCCTCGAGGCGCTGTCCTGGGGTGCGGTGCTGGCCCCGTCCCGTGCCGCCGAGCGGGCCGGGTGGCCCATCGTCGACGTGGTCGACCGCCGCCGGGAGGAACCGCTGCGGGCCGACCTCTACTCGCCCCGCCTCGTCGCCCTGGTCCGGGCGGCGTCGAGGGCGAGCGATGACGGGCGTGGGCCCGAAGTGGTGGCCGTGCTCAACCGCAAGGGACGCTCGACCCTGCTGGCCTGCGCGGCGTGCGCCGAGCTCGGCCGGTGCGAGAGCTGCGGAGCGGCCGTCGCCCAGGACGAAGACGGCACCCTCGCCTGCCGACGTTGCCGCGCCCGTCGGCCGCTCCTGTGCTCCAGCTGCGGGTCGACCCGGCTCAAGGTCCTTCGCCCCGGCGTCACCCGGGTGCGCGACGACCTCGAGCGCCTGGCGGGGGTGGCCGTGGCCGAGGTCACAGGTGACGCCGGGGCGAAGGGCGTCGACGTCCCCGTGGTGGTCGGGACCGAAGCGGTCCTTCACCGGGTCGCCCAGGCAGCTGTGGTGGCCTTCCTCGACCTCGACGCCGAGCTGCTCGCCCCCCGCTACCGCGCCGCCGAGCAGGCGCTCTCCCTCGTCGTCCGGGCCGCCCGGATGCTGGGGGGCAAGGCCGGCGGCGGGCGCCTGGTGCTCCAGACCCGCCTGCCCGACCACGAGGTCGTCCAAGCTGCCCTGCGCGCCGACCCGTCCCGGGTGGCGGCGGCCGAGGCCGAGCGCCGCCAGGTCCTCGGCTTCCCCCCGACCACCGCGCTCGCCCTGGTGTCGGGTGCCCAGGCGGCGGCCTTCGTCGACGGGCTGCGGGGCACGGCCGGCCTCGAGGTACTGGGGCCGGCGGCGGGGCGCTGGCTGGTGCGGGCGGCCGACCACCAGGTCCTGTGCGACGCCCTGGCGGCCACGCCCCGCCCTGCCGGCCGCCTCCGGGTGGCCGTCGACCCTCTGCGCATCTGAACCACCACCCAGGATCAAGCCCTTGTCGAGGTCCACTCCCGGCGGCGGACCTCGTACACGGCGATGGCGGCGGCGTGGGCCACGTTGAGCGAGGCAACCCGGCCGAGCTGGGGGATGAAGGCGAGAGCGTCGGCTTGCTGTAGGACCAGCGGCGACAGGCCCTTGTCCTCGTGGCCCACGGCTACGCACACGTCGGCGGGGAGCGCGACCTCGTGGAGGGGCACGGCGGTATCGGCGAGCTCGAGGCCGAGGAGGAAGTAGCCGGCGCTCCTGGCCGCGGCCATGGCGTCGGCGACGTCGTCGTGGGCGGTCCAGGTCACGAAGCGCTGCGACCCGAGGGCGGTCTTGGCCGCCTTGGCCTCGGTCGGCGAGGGCGTGGCCCCCGCCAGGTACAGGTGCTCCACCCGCTCGGCGGCGGCCAGGCGCACGATGGCGCCGACGTTGAAGGGCGTTTGCACCGAGTCGAGGAGCAAAGCGACGGCGCCCTCGGTGCGCCGTCGCCACTGGCGATGGAGGCGCTTGAGGTCGGTGTCGCCGAAGTTCTTCACGCTCGGGCGTCCACCTGGAGGATCCGGTAGCCCATCCTCGACCGGAGGCGCTCGGTGGGAAAGCCCTGGCTCCCCAGCCAGCGGGCGAGGGAATCGGCGCCGAGGTGCTTGTGGACGACGAGCCAGGCGTGGCCCTCAGGGGCCAGGCGGTCCAGCCAGCGCTGGAGCAGCGACTGCAGGGCCACCTTGCCGACCCGCACCGGGGGGTTCGACCAGAGGCCGGCGAAGACGACGTCGTCGGGCACCGCCTCCGGCGCCACCGCCCGTACGTTGCCCACACCTGCCGCCTCGGCGTTGGCCGCGGTGAGGGTGAGGGCTCGGCGGTTCACGTCGACCGCCCAGACGGTGGCACCGGGCGAGCGGCGTCCGAGCGTCACCGCGACGGGCCCGTAGCCGCAGCCGAGGTCGAGCAGGTGGCCCTGCGCGGGGGGGAGTGGAGCCTCCATGAGCAACAGCTTGGTGCCGGGGTCGACGCCGTCCCGGGCGAACACCCCTCGGTCGGTCGTGAGGTCGAGCACCAGGTCGGGCAACACCAGCCGGACCCGGCGCGGGTCGGAGACCACCGAGGGGTCGACGTCGAAGTAGTGGCTCACGGGGAGGTCGACGCTACGCCACTTCGCAGGTGAACGATCGCCGGACCGGGGACAGTTACGACGTGGACCGCCGCCGATGGGTCGTCGAGGGCCTGGTCGCCGGGGCCGTCGCCCTGCCGGCCAGCATGTTGCCCTCCGCCGTCCAGGCGCGCGTCACCGGCGGTCGGTGGTGGGCCAGCGAGATGGCTGCCGGGAACCTCGTGCTTCACGCCTCGGCCTCGCCGCAGCGGCTCGTGGGGATCGGCACCGCCGTCAGATCGGCGGTGGCGTTGAACTGGGGGCTCGTGCTGTCGCGCTGGCTCGATCGGCGCCATCCGGTGCTGCACGGGGCCGGAGCGGGCCTTGCCCTGTTCGCCTTCCAGTACCTCCTCGTCGGGCGCCGGCGGCCGTTGGTCCGGGACCTGCCGGCATGGCCCCAGGTCGCCGACCACCTCGTGTACGGCACCGTGGCCGGCGCTGTCCTCGCCCGGCTCCGTGGCCGGGAAGGGGGGGCGTGCGTCGCACCGGGAGCGAGGGGTGGGCTCGGCCGGCCACTACCCTGAGCCGCCATGGCTCCCTACGACATCCGCCTCGTGGGCGATCCGGTGCTGCGCCAGCCTGCCGCCGAGGTCACCGAGATCGACGACCGGCTCGTCCGCCTGGCCACCGACATGGTGACCACGATGTACGAGGCGCCGGGGATCGGCCTGGCCGCCCCCCAGGTGGGCGTGCAGAAGCGGCTGTTCGTCTACGACCTCCACGACGATCGGGGCCCGCACACGATCGTGAACCCCGTCATCAGCGAGACCCGGGGCGAGTGGGTCTACGAGGAGGGCTGCCTGTCGGTGCCGGGGTTGTCGTGGGAGATCGTCCGCCCGGCCGAGGTGTACCTCACCGGTCTCGACCTCGACGGCAACGAGGTGTCCTTCGAGGCCGACGAGCTGCTGGCCCGCATGTTCCAACACGAGGTCGACCACCTCGACGGCGTCTTGTTGCTCGAGCGCCTCGACGCCGACCAGCGCAAGCAGGCCCACCGGGTGCTGCGCGACCGGGCGCTCGTCACCGAGCACGCCGAGCCTCGACGCCGGCTGCGGTTCCCGGGGCGCGACTGAGCCCGTCGCCGCCGCCCCGGCGGCTGGTGTACCTCGGCAGCCCCGAGGCCGCCGTCGCTCCGCTGGAGGCGCTGGTCGGCGCCGGTTTCGACGTCGCGCTGGTGGTGTCCCAGCCCGACCGCAAGCGGGGGAGGGGAGGGGGGCTGGTTCCGACGCCGGTGAAGGCGGCCGCCAGCCGCCTCGGCCTACCGGTGAGCGATCGGGTCGACGACGTGCTCGCGGTCGAGGCCGATCTCGGCGTGGTGGTGGCCTACGGCCGCCTGGTCCGCCCCCACGTGCTGGCCGAGCTCGAGCTGGTCAACCTCCACTTCTCGCTCCTGCCCCGTTGGCGCGGCGCGGCGCCGGTGGAGCGAGCGATCCTCGCCGGTGACGACGAGACCGGGGTCTGTCTGATGCGTCTCGAGGAAGGCCTCGACACCGGCCCTGTCTACGGCTGCCAACGGCTCGTCATCCGCCCCGACGAGACGGCGAGCGAGCTGCGACGCCGGCTCGTTGCCCGGGGCGCTGCCCTGCTGGTCGACGCCTTGGGCGCCGGCCTCGGCGATCCCCTGCCCCAGGAGGGCGAGCCCACCTACGCTGCCAAGATCGACCCCGCCGAGCTGCACCTCGACTGGTCCCGACCGGCGGTCGAGCTCGCCCGACTGGTGCGCCTCGAGCAGGCGTGGACGACGTTTCGGGGCCGGCGCCTCAAGGTCCTGCGAGCCGCCCTGCCCGAGGCCGGGGTCGCCGCCGAGCTTGCCCCGGGCGAGATCGACGGGGTCGTGGTCGGCACCGGCCACGGCGCCCTGGAGCTGGTCGTCCTCCAGCCCGAGGGCAAGGCGCCCCAGCCAGCCGAGGCGTGGCGGCACGGTGCCCGGCCCGCTCGCCACGAGCGACTGGGGCCCTGACCTGGCCGGGACCGACGCCCGCCGAGTCGCCCACCAGGTGCTGCTACGCATCGAGGACGGCGAGCGGGCCAACGCCGTGCTCGCCGACGCCCTCGACACCAGCGGGCTGACCGAGCGCGACCGGGCCTTCGTCACCGAGCTGGTCTACGGCACCACCAGGATGCGCAGGGCCTGCGACTTCCTGGTCGAGCGCTTCGTGATGCGTCCCCTCGATCCTCCCACCCGTGCCGCCTTGCGCCTCGGCGCCTACCAGCTGCACTTCTTGGCCACGCCCGCCCACGCTGGCGTCTCCGCCACTGTCGAGGTCGCTCCCCGGCGCGCCCGCGGCCTGGTCAACGCCGTCCTGCGCCGGGTCGCCGTCGTCCCCCCCGCCTGGCCCGGCGACGCCACCCGCCTCAGCTATCCGGACTGGATCCTCGAGCGGCTGGTCACCGACCTGGGCCACCGCGATGCCCACGCCGCCCTCCAGCAAATGAACCTCCCTCACCCGTTGACCCCCCGCGACGACGGCTACGTGCAGGGCGTGGCGTCGCAATGGGTGGTCGGGGCGGTGGGAGCGACCGCGGGAGAGCGGGTCGCCGACATCTGCGCCGCTCCCGGCGGCAAGGCCAGCAGTCTCGCCCGCGGCGGCGCCACCCTGTACGCCTCCGACGTCGACCCGGCCCGCACGGCGGTCGCCGCCGGGACGGTGCGCCGCCTCGGCACCACGGCGGTGGTGGTCGCCGTCGCCGACGGTCGGTCGCCGCCGTGGCGGCCGGCGTCGTTCGACCGGGTCCTGGTCGATGCTCCCTGCTCGGGGCTCGGCGTGCTGCACCGGCGGGCAGACGCCCGCTGGCGTCGCCAGCCCGGCGACGTCGCCCGCCTCGCCCAGCTCCAGCGCCAACTGCTCGACGGCGCGGTCACGCTGCTGAGGCCCGGCGGGACCCTGGTCTACAGCGTGTGCACCGTCACCGCCGAGGAGACCCTCGGCATCGACGACTGGCTGTCGTCGGTGCACCCCGAGCTCGCCCCCCTCGCCCCGCCCGGTCCCCCCTGGCGGAGGCACGGGCGAGGCGCCTTGCTCCTGCCCCACGACGCCGACACCGACGGCATGGCCGTGCTCCGTCTGCAGGCGCCGCCCTAAGGGTGGACGAGGCCGTTGAAGGAGACACGCCGACGATGCCCCGCCCCACCCGGGCTCCTAGGGTGACGGCGGTGCCCGAGCGCCTGCTGGCCAAGGTTCTCACCGTCTCCGACGGCGTGATCGCCGGAACCCGCGGCGACCGCTCAGGCCCCGCCCTGGTCGAGCGCCTCGTCGGCGCCGGGTACGACGTGGTCGACCATCGGGCGGTGGCCGACGGCACGGGATCGGTGAGCGAGGCCCTCAGCCGGGCCTGTGACGGCTTCGCCGGGCTGGTGGTCACCACCGGGGGCACCGGGTTCGGGCCCCGCGACCTGACTCCCGAGGCCACCAGGCTCGTCCTCGAGCGGGACGCGCCGGGCCTCGCCGAGGCCATGCGCCTGACCAACCCGTTGGGCCGGCTCTCCCGGGGGTTGGCCGGCACCGTGGGCCAGGCACTGGTGCTCAACGCACCGGGCTCGACCGCCGGTGCGGTGGAGTGCCTGGAGGCCGTGCTCGACGTGGTGCCCCACGCCCTGCGTCTGCTGGCGGGACATCGGGAGCACTAGATGTTCCTCTCACGGACGTTGGTGA
>JADDQY010000027.1 GCA_016781135.1 Actinomycetota bacterium | reverse complement strand
GAGATGCCGGTGCCGGAGAGGTCGAGGACGTAGGTGGGCGCCTCGAAGGGGCTGGAGGCGCCGGCGAGCTGGCGGCGGATCACGCCGGCGGCCAGCAGGGCCCGCATCCGGCGGTTGACGGTATCCTTGGACACCAGGCCCAGGCGCTCGGCCACCTGGCGCACGCTGGTCCGGACAACCAGCTGCCCATGGTGGTCCTGGCTCTGCGCCAGCAGGTCGTGCACGACGGCGACGGAATCGGGGCCGTGGCGGCGCAGGAAGGCCAGCGCCTCGGGGTAGCGGTGCTCGATACGCACCTCAGGCGTCATCGGCAGCCTCACCGTCGGGGTCGAGGCCGGCCAGGCGCAACAGCTTGGCCGTGGGGATGCGGGCGCAACGACCGAAGCGCACCACGGGGATGCCCTCCAAGCCGTCGGTCTCGGACCAGCGGCGCATGAGTTGGTAGATCTGGGAGCGGCCCAGCTGGGTGAGGGCCTGGGCCTGGTCGACTCGAAGGAACGGGGGCAGCTCCTCGGGGCGCAATGGACATCCTCTCGCTCAGGAGTTACACTGGCGTAACTCTGCATAGCACTATGCACCGACGAGCCCGACAGCTCAACACCCATCTCGGGCTTCGTCTGTCTCCCATCTGCGACGGAGCGGAATGGCCAAGCCCACCCGAGACCAGCCGAGCAAGACCTGGAGCGCCAGCCAGGTGGTGGCCCACAACCTCACCCGGGCCCGGGAGCTGCGGGGCCTGACCCAGGCCGAGGTGGCCGAGCGCCTCAGTCGCTTCACTGGGGCCCGCTGGAGCCAGGTGACCGTGGCCCAGGCCGAGGGGTCGGTGTCGGGTCAGCGGGTGCGCAGCTTCAGCGCCAACGAGCTGGTCGCCCTGGCCCGCACCTTCGACCTGCCGGTCCTGTACTTCTTCCTCCCACCCACCGATGCTGCTGGTGGGCTTGAAGCGCCCGATGCTCCGGCGAAGGGCTGGCCCTGGGAGTACCTGCTCATGTTGGTGTGGGGCCACGCCAAGAACTTCGGCGTGGTGGCCGAGCGGGCAGCACCGTGGGCCCATGTCTCGACCATCCTCACCGTGCCGGCTGACGACGTCCTCGACGGCGAGCCCGATGACCACGTGCTTGCCGACCTCGTGCGCAAGCGGGAGCGCTTCACCCCCGAGGACATGCTGGCCGTGGCCTTCAACGGCTTGGCCCGGCGATGGATGCGGGGGTCGATGCGACCGGGCGAGGAGGTGGCGTCGCTGGCCGCCAACCTGCGGGGACTGGCCGATGCGCTAGAGGCGTTCGACGGCTACCGACCTGGCACCTTCTTCGACGCCGAGGAGGTGCGCAGGATCGGCGACGGCCTTGACGATCGAGACGAGACAGAAGGCGAGGAAGACCGGTGATGACGAGCACGACAGAAAGCAGCAAGCCCAGGGACCGGGTAGAGCGGGACGACGGGGTGGGCACGAAGCGTTCGACGAAGCGCGGATCGGGACCGTCCTTCGATAGAGCGCGTGGGTGCTGGACGGCTCGCGTCGACATCGGTCCCGGGGCCGATGGCAAGCGCCGCCAGAAGCGGATCTCGGCATCGACCAAGCG
This sequence comes from Actinomycetota bacterium, assembly GCA_016781135.1. Classification (GTDB taxonomy): domain Bacteria; phylum Actinomycetota; class Acidimicrobiia; order Acidimicrobiales; family CADCSY01; genus JADDRA01. The sequence continues at coordinate 2,051 of JADDQY010000027.1, read as the reverse complement.
GGAGTGGAACGAGAAGGTGGCTCGCCTGCGGGTCAAGGTCCTTGAAGGCAGCTACGTCGAGCGCATCCCCCAGACGCTCCAGCAGTTCCTCGACGAATGGCTACAGGGCATCAGCGTGGCCCCCGGCACGAGAGCCATCTACCGCAGGAACCTGCTCCACCACGTGGTGCCCCGGATCGGCGGCCTCCGACTCCAGGCGATCGACGCCGGCATGCTCAACCAGCTCTACGCCGACTTGGCCGCGGCGGGCCTCGGGCCGTCGACCATCAGGAACCAGATCCATGCTCCCCTGGCTCGCGCCCTGAAGGATGCGGTGCGCTGGGGTCGCCTGGCACGAAACCCGGCGGAGCAGGCCACCGCTCCCAAGGCGCGGGCGATGAAGGAGGCCCGGCCCGAGATGACCACGTGGACCGCATCCGAGCTCGAGCGGTTCCTGGCCGCTGAAGCGGAGACCCGCTACGGACCGATCTGGACGTTCCTCGCTACGACCGGCTGCCGACGTGGCGAGTGCCTGGGCTTGCGCTGGTCCGACGTCGACCTCGACGGTCAGCGACCCTCGGCGACCATCAAGCAGACCCTGACCTCGATCGAGCACGTCCCCCACCTGGCGCCAACAACCAAGACCGGGCGGGCGCGGCGCATCGACCTCGATCAACGCACGGTGACAACGCTGCGGGTGTGGCGAGCCGTCCAGGCGCAGGAGCGCCTCTTGGTCGGCGCTGGCTACCACGACACCGGGCTCATGTTCACCCTCCCGGACGGCCGTCCCTACAACCCCGAGTTCGTCGCTCGCGAGTTCGCCCGACGGGCTCAGCGCTATGGACTCCGTCGCATCCGCTGCCATGACCTCCGCCACACCTGGGCGACGCTCGCCCTCAGCGCCGGCGTCGACGTCAAGATCGTCAGCGAGCGACTGGGCCACGCCTCGAGTTTGATCACCCTCGCCATCTACCAGCACGTGTCGCCCGCCATGGCCAGCAACGCGGCCGAGAGGGTGGCAGATCTGATCTTCGCCGGGACCGAAAAGGGCGAGCGGGGCTCCCGGACCCTATGAGGTCCCGTCGCCGGGACAGAGCCCCCCATCGTGGCTGCTCGGCCTCTTGTCAAGATGCCTGACCAGTTCGGGTCCGAGGACCTGCGCCAGCATCTCCGAGAAGAGGCCGCACCGGAGGGATGCCGTGGTCGTCGTTCGCGGTGGGCCGAGCTCGCTCCCCAACCTCCGGACGCACGCCCTTCGGACGCAGGACGCCTTCGTGCTCGACGGCCAACCACTGCTCGGCGTGTCGGTCTTCTGCGCTCTTGACGATCTCGGACCGGCGTCGCTCGACGCGCTGCTTCGGCGGTTCGGGTCCTACCGGGTGGTGCACCTGCCTCGCGCCGGGCAGCTACTCCAAGCCGGTTTCGACCTCCTGCCGTCGTTCCGCCGCCCCACTTCACCCTCCGACTTGAGACTGTGGACGACCTGCCTCGACTCCTCGACACCCTCGGCCCAGCTGAGCCCAACCCGTACCATGGTCGAAGACCGAGGAGGAGGTAGCCGTGGTCAGCGTGGACATCAGCTGCGACCTCATGGACGAGGACGAGAGCGGTTACGTCTGGACGTTCCTGCGCGAGGCCAGAGACCAGCGGCTCATAGATCCCGGAGCCATCGTCGTCGCCGGCGACGAGGACGCTCCTGCCGTCGCCGAGGTGGTCGAGATCGTCGAGAAGCCCGTCGGGCCGGTCGTCCACCTCCGCCTGTTGCCTGGCGCCATCGAGGACTACGAAGCCCTCGTTCGCAGGGCGATCACGCCGGCATAGCACCCCTCGCGGCCTCTCTCTCCCATCGCTCTCGTCGAGGGTAGTCCACGAGATGACTCGACCGGGCCCGGGACCGCAGCGTTCTCTCGGGCTCGCCGCGGCCACTGGAGTTGTGACCAATCTGTGACCACGAGGCGAAAAGGCGCCGGTTCCCTGCGGTCTCTAGCGCTCTGACCAGGACTTTCAGCAGGAAGTAAGCGTGCCGACGGAGAGATTCGAACTCTCACTGACGACGCCCTAAACGTCGTGCC
>JADDQY010000128.1 GCA_016781135.1 Actinomycetota bacterium | reverse complement strand
CTCATTCGCACCGGCGAACCTCACCCAGAAGGGCCCCATGCCGTCTACGAGAGCGTCGCTGGGCGAGCGAATCTAACGACGGCTCGGCGCCGTTACAATCGGGAAGAGGTGCCGCATAATACGCGCCTCGTCACCCGCCGCGTCGCGAAGCAGACACTCCAGGCAGGAGCGCCCGGTAACGGCACTTGTGCGTGGCCTGGAACGATGCAGCCCGGACCAGTTGGACGCTCCCCAGCGTTCGACGCGCCTGGCCGAGTGGGAGCTGGCCACCGAGCCGGGCCAGAAGGCGGCCATCCTGCGCCGGCAGGGCCTGTCCTCCTCGATGTTGTCCGACTGGCGCCGCCAGGCGCGCGAAGGTTCGCTGGTGGCCGACGAGGGACGCAGCGAGGGTGGCCGAGGCGGCCCGAGCCGGGCCGGACTCGAGCGGCTGCGCCGAGGAGAACGCCCGGCTGAAGACCAAGCTGGCCAAGGCCGAGGCCATCATCGAGGTCCAGGGAAGAGTGCACGCGCTCTTGGAGGAGCTCTCGAAGAGCGCGGACTCCGACCAACCCGAGACGTGATTCTCGACCGAGGCGTCGAGGAGCTGGCTCCGACGGTGGGGCGGCGAGCGGCCTGTGAGGCCCTCGGCCGGTCCCGGGCCAGCCACTACCGGCACCGCCGTCCCGCCTCTGCAGGGCCCGCCGGCGCCGAGGCCGCGGTCGCCACGGGCCCTGAGCCGGCCCGAGGGGGAAGCGGTCACCGAGGTGCTTAACTCCGAGCGCTTCTGCGACATGGCACCGGCCCAGGTCTGGGCCACCCTCCTTGACGAGGGGACCTACCTGGGCTCGGTCTCGACCATGTACAGGCTGCTGCGAGCTCGTGACCAGGTGCGTGGAGCGGCGGCGGGTCGCCCGCCACCCCGCCCATCTCAAGCCCGAGCTGGTGGCCACCGGCGCCAACCAGTCTGGAGCTGGGACATCACCAAGCTCAGGGGTTCTTACAAGTGGCGGTGGTTCCACCTCTACGTGATCCTCGACGTCTACAGCCGCTACGTGCCGGGTTGGCTGGTGGCGCCCCGGGAGTCAGCGGCTGGCCGAGGAGCTGATCACCACCGCCATCGCCGAGCAGGCCCCGACGGGCCAGCTCACCATCCACGCCGACCGGGGATCGTCGATGACCTCCAAGACCGTCACCCAGCTGCTCGCCGACCTGGGCGTGCTGCAGAGCCACAGGCGCCCGCACCAGTCCAACGACAACCCCTTCTCGGAGGCCCAGTTCAAGACGCTCAAACATTCGCCCACCTTTCCGGGCCGGTTCGGGAGCATCCAGGCGGCCCGGGCGTTCTGCGCGGGATTCTTCGACCACTACAACCACCGCCACCGTCACTCGGGGATCGCCCTGCACACTCCCGCCGACGTCCACTTCGGTCGGGCCGAGCAGGTGCGTGCCAACCGCCAGCTCGTCCTGGACCGGGTCTATGCCGCTCGCCCCCATCGCTTCCTCCGGCCGGCCCAAGCGCTGTTTTCTGGCGGGGGGCAGTGTCCGATTCACCGCACCCGCTGGCTCGGCCGGAGAACCTCAGCGCCGAACGGTGGGCCTGGGCCTGGAGCTTCACGGCCAGGGCCATGCCCCCTGTCCGTGCCGGTAGGGTGCGCGCATGGGGAACCAGACGCCCCGCCGCCCGCCGGGACGCCTGCCTGTATCGATCGACCGGCGCCGGCTCCTGTTGTGTGCCGCGTTCGGAGCGGCCAACCTGGCGATCTTGCGAGCCCTGCCGGTGAGGCCGGTGGGCGGCGACGCCGACCCCGCCCCCTCCATCGATGCTGCCGCGGTGGAGCCTCCGCAAGGTCACCGCTTCGACCTGGTGGTGGCCGGTGGCCGGGTCATGGATCCGGCCTCGGGCTTCGACGGCGTGGCCGATGTGGGCATTGACGGCGCCACGGTGGCCGCCATCGCCCCGTCCGCTGCCGGCCTCGAGGGAGACCGCCGCATCGACGCCGCGGGCCTGGTGGTCGCCCCCGGATTCATCGACCTGTTGTCCTATGACCCCAATCCCTTCGGCATCTGGTTCAAGATCGCCGACGGCGTGACCACCAACCTCGGGATGCACGGCATCAACGCCGAGGCCGAGGCTTGGCTGGCCCGATGGTCGGCCGAGGGCGTCCCCACACACTTCGGCGGCGCCTTCGATGATCCGTGGGCACGGAACCAGCTGGGCATCGCACCCAACCAGCCGGCCACGCCAAAGCAGGTGCAGGAACTCGTCGCCATGGCCGAGGCCGGCCTCGCCGCTGGTTGGTTGGGCATCGACGTCGAGCCTGAGTACACCCCCGGCATCGACAGCGCCGAGCTGGACGCCCTGGGCCAGGTCGCCGCCCGGGCCGGAGTACCGCTGTTCTTCCACGGTCGCTACTCCGACGTCGAGGCGCCCGGCACCAACGCTGACACCCTCGAGGAGATCATCGGTACCGCTCGGCGCACCGGAGCCGCCGTCCACGTCGAGCACATCATCAGCACCGGAGGCACTTTCTCCATGGAGACGTCGCTGGCTGCTCTCGACGCCGCCGCGGCCGAAGGCCTTGACGTCAGCGCGTGCACCTATCCCTACCACTACTGGGCCACGTATCTCGGCTCGGCTCGCTTCGACGGCGACTGGCAGGAGCGCTTCCGCATCGGTTTCAGTGACCTCCAGGTGGCCGGGACCAACGAGCGGCTCACCGCGCGCAGCTTCGAGCGCCACCGAGCCGACAACAGCCTGGTCGTGGCCTATGCCATCCCCGAGGCCGACGTGCGCGGGGCCCTGGCCCATCCGGCGGTGATGGTGGGCAGCGACTCCATCCTCGAACCTGAAGCCAACAACCATCCGCGGGGCGCCGGCGCCTTCGCTCGGGTCCTCGGTCGCTACGTGCGCGAGGAGCAGACGCTCTCGCTCATGGAGGCCCTGGCCAAGATGACGTGGCTACCGGCCCGGCGCCTCCAGCGCGGTGCGCCGGCGCTGCGGCGCAAGGGCCGCCTGCAGATTGGCGCCGACGCCGACCTCACGGTGTTCGACCCGGCTACCGTGTCCGACCGGGCGACGGTGGCCGACCCGGCCCAGGCGTCGACGGGGGTGCGGTGGGTGCTGGTTTCTGGGCGGGTGGTCAAGAGCCCCGACGGACTCCAGCGCCAGGAGCTACCGGGCCAGGCCATCCGCTCCGGATGAGGGCTACGGCCACCACGGACAGCAGGAGCTGGCGATCATCGGGCGTCCAGAAGACGGCGCTGTAGATAGGGCAGATCAAGGAGTCCGCGTGAACCCTGGGTGGTCAACGACGTTTGACTGGACCACATGGGGGCCTGCGGTTGGCATCACGGCCCATAGCAGAGCAACAGCGGCTGGCAACATCCCAAGCCTCCGAACGGGATCGCGAAATCTCATCAGCAGATTTCGCTCCCGGTTGTCTGGAAGAGGGCCCAGCAGGCCTCGTGGCGGTCGGCGTCGCTGCTCACCAAGACCGCCCCGACGAGCGGTCAGGTTGCCCGCACCTCGCAACAGACCACGTTGCCGTCGTGGCGCTCCACGTTGACGGCCCACTCCTCGGAGAGCTCCTCGATCAGGAAGGGGCCGCGATGGCGCGTCGGCATCTCGGCCTGAGACGGACTGGGGGTCGCCGTGCTGTCGTCGCGGGCCTCGAAGCGGATACGGTCCTCGCGTAGCACGATGGGGCGCGCCCCGTCGCTCGTCGCGCGGGTCGGCATCCGAGCTACCGCGACCGGCGCGACCGTTGTGCGCGCCGGCGGGCTGCCGCTGCGATCGTTTCTGGACAGGGCGCTGGTTCCAAGGTGATGCGGAGCAAGTTGTAGGTGGCGCCGGCGATCAGGAACCAGGCCCGGTTC
>JADDQY010000028.1 GCA_016781135.1 Actinomycetota bacterium | reverse complement strand
CCTACCGCGTCACCAACGTCCGTGAGAGGAACATCTAGGCCTTCCCGCCCGGAGGTCGAGGTGACAGATGAACTCGGCGACCCGCCCCCGCCGGACGGCGCCCCTTCGCCCACCTGGTGGAGACCGTCACGGGCGCCCCGGTCCGGCCGGGTAACCGTGTCGAGGTCCTCCGCAACGGCTGCCAGACCTTCCCGGCCATGCTCGAGGCCATCGCCGGCGCCCGCCGCAGCGTCGACTTCTCCTCCTACATCTACTGGCCGGGCGAGATCACCGACCGCTTCACCGAGGCCTTCATCGAACGGGCCCGCGCCGGGGTGGAGGTCAACGTCGTGCTGGACGGCTACGGATCGGCCAAGCTGGACCGCGACCACGTGGCCCGCCTCGAGCGTGGCGGCGTCTCGGTGGAGTTCTTCCTCCGACCCCGCTGGTACACGCTGCACAAGCTGAACAACCGCATGCACCGGCGGCTCCTGATCGTCGACGGCGAGGTGGGCTTCGCCGGCGGCGTGGGCATCGCCGTCGTCTGGACCGGTGATGCCCAGGATCCCGAGCACTGGCGGGAGACCCACCTGCGAGTGGAAGGCCCAGCGGTGCGCGACATCCTGGCCGGCTTCGCCGAGAACTGGACCGAGGCAACCGGGCGCATCCTGGCCGGCCACCGCCTCGCAGAGCTGGCGCCGCTGCCCGACGGATGCCCCTCCAGGTCGTGCGCAGCTCGTCCACCACGGCCGGGACCCCGACCGCACCGCTGTTCTACGCGGCGATCGCCGGCGCCCAGAAGCGGCTGTGGCTGACGACCGCGTACTTCGCCGCCGGCGAGGCGTTCGTCGCGGCCCTGGCCGACGCCGCCCGACGGGGTGTCGACGTGCGAGTGCTCACCAACGGCCCCAACGTCGCAAGGAGGTGGTGCGCCGGACGGGGCAGCGCCGCTACGGCCGGCTTCTCCAGGCCGGCGTGCGGGTCTTCGAATACCAGCCGACGATGCTGCACGCCAAAGTCCTGCTGGTCGACAGCTGGGCCAACGTGGGCTCGGCCAACTTCGACCACCGCTCCTTTGTGCTCGACTCCGAGCTCAGCCTGTGCACCGCCGACACCGCCGTGGTCGGGGCGCTGGCCGAGCAGTTCTGTGAGGACGTCGCCACCGCCGAGGAGCTGACGCTCGAGCGCTGGCGCTCCCGCCCCATGCGCGCCCGCGCGACCGAGCTGGCGGGCGAACTGCTGCGGCAGTCATTCTGAGCCATGGAGTGCGGATCCCGTTTCCCTCCCTCCTCCCCGATCCACATCGTGAGCGCGGGCCGGAGGGCTGATGCCCGGGGCCCGGCCCCGCGCCCAGCACCAGGGGTGCGTTGGCGATCGCGGCCGCCGTTGCCGTGTTGACCCTCGTCGGGGTGGTGGTCGCCGAGGTCCCTGCACATCGGCGTGCTGGTCGATCCCTCCGGGTACATGGACGCCAGCCTGGCCGCCGCCGCCCTGGGCGTGGGTCTCCTCATGGCCGACATCGTGCTCCCCGTGCCCTCGAGCGTGGTGATGGTGGCGCACGGGGCCCTGTTCGGGCTCCGGCTGGGGGCGGTGCTCTCCATGGTCGCCCCTATGGGCAACGCCGCCGTGGGCGTGGCCATAGGGCCGTCGGGCCGGGACGGTCCTCAGCCGCCATGGCCGGTTGGAGGGCTCCGCCAAGGGCGCCCAGCTGGTCGGGGGATGGGGTTTGGCCGCCGTGGTGCTCACTCGCCCGGTCCCCGTCCTCGCCGAGGCGACGCTGGTGGCGGCCGGCGCCATGGGGCTCTCGCCGCCTGCGGTGGTGGCCGCAGCTGGCCGAGCGCGTCCGAGGCACCGGCACCCGCAACGCGTCGGCGCCCTACTCACGTGCCCCTTCTTCTTGGCGCTGTGGGTGGCCACTGCCTTCGGCTTCGGGTTGGTGCTCGCTCCCCGTGTCACCCGCTTCGCCCTCTCGGTGCTGGCCGCCGTCGCGGGCGCCGATGTGCTCCACTTCGCCTACGCCATGGGACAAGACGGATTCGTGATCGCCCTGGCGGACGGGTCACGCCTCGGGCTCACACGCCCGGTTCCACCAGCACGGCCGCCGACGTGCCTCAGCCTGAACCCACTTGAGCTTTCGACGCGACGCGACGGCCACGATGGAGAGGCGCGTGCGCGGGCGGATGTCTTCTTGCGACGCGCCGAGCAACGTCCGCCGCGCTCGCAAAGCCCCCCGACGTCGGGTGCCGCGGGTAATCGCCTCTCATGGTGGGTAAGGCGATGATATCCAAGAACCCTTCTCGTCACCGGCGACAAGTCTGAGTGGAGCCTGGGCCCCCGGTCCCTGCACCCATGCCGGCTCTGCTCTCGTCGGCACCAGTCGGAACACAAGCCCGGAGCGGTGGCCGAGGCTGCAGGTGACGCGGGTCGGAGGTGCATTGCATGGTGCTCGTTGTCGTTGAACGACCAGTGTCGCCGTCGAGCCGGCCGCCCACTCCATGCCTTACGCCAGCGCCCTCGCGTGCGGTCCCGGGTCGTCCGACCGCCCTGGCGGCCGGGAATCGCGATCTGGATCATCGGCAAGGGCACTGACGGAGGGAGGCCTCAGCTGCGCTACCCGGTGAGACCGGATGCCCTCCCGGTACGCCTGCCCGAGCGCATCGTGCCCGACCGGGCCCAGGACCCGCTCTGCCGAATCGTCATGAGCAGGTAACCATGGCAGTCAACGCCGCTGTGCTCCATGCCCCTCCCGACGCCGTGTTCTCGGTGCTGTGCGATCCGAGCGCCTACCCCTCCTTTGTCGTCGGAACCCGCACCGTCCGGCGCTTCGATCCGCGCTGGCCAGCGGTGGGCTCGGTGCTTCACCACACCCAGGGCGTCGGCCCCTTCGTGGTGCGGGGTCAGACCTCTGTCGTCCAGGCAGAAGCGGGGCGCCGACTGGTGCTCCGGGCGAAGCTTGGACGTATCGGCACGCACCAGGTCTCCTTCACCCTCACGCCCGTGCATAGAGGCACCCGCGTGGAAGTGGACGAGCACCCGATCGAGGGTCCCTCTGCGGCGCTGTGGAGCCCCGTTTCCGAAGCGATGATGAGCGTGCGCAACCGGGCACTCCTGCGGCGCCTCGGGTCATTGGCCGTGCGGCGCCTCAGTCGGCGGGCGGACGCGGTGTAGCGCTCACGCGACGAACGCCCAGACGGTCGTCGTGCCGCTTGGTCGACAACGGCGCGGAGCCCAACTCCTCTGCGGTGGCGAGGAGACCGACCCACTCCGCCCCACCGTCTCCTCGCGGACGCCGTCATGCCCGCTCACCAGGAGGCGGGCACGCCAAAGGAATGCTGACTCTGATTCGGGATGGGTCGAAACGGGCCCCTCTCCGGGCCTGCATCACCTCCACACGCGCGACGATCAGGCGTACCAGCTCCCGCCGCTGACCGAAGTCGGCCTCGGACCACAGCCGCCTCGGGTCAGGGTCCAGGACGATGCGCTGCCTGCCGGCTCCGTGGACCAGCGCGTGGAGTCGTTCAACCTCCCGCTCCAGCCGGACCCTGATCGATCGGTACCGATGCGGGGCGAGCACTCCACGGACGTAGTAGTCGTCGTCCAGCGCCTGAAGCCGACTCTGGGCTGATCCGAGCTCGGCGAGGGCTCGAGCCGAGCAGTTCGCCGCGCTCGTCGCCTCCTGAACCGGTAGACGTCTACCGGCGCCGTCGCCGCGAAGCCGCTGGTCCGAGCCTCGCTCGGGAGAACCCGGTAGACGTCGCCGGTGACACCGTCGCCGACAAGACGAAGGCCCAGGTGCTCTGACCTGGGCCTTCATCCAGTGTCAGCCGGGCGCGAGTCGAAGGCCGCGCAGGGCTACGAGGCGCCGGGTGA
>JADDQY010000064.1 GCA_016781135.1 Actinomycetota bacterium | reverse complement strand
TGTTCGCCGTTGCACCGCGTACGGGAGGGCTCCCCGGCCAATGGCGCCCCCGCTCGACACGAAGGGTGGCGTGGCAACCGATGCGCCAACCTGGCAAGCAACCCCTGACCAGCCGTTTTCTTGTGGCAACCGGACGCGCAACCCACACGGCAACCTCAGTGGCAACCACCCGGTCCGACGCTGCTTCTCATGTGGGACGGACCGAACCTGTACCGGATGCTCGAGACGGAGTGGAACCAGATCGCCGAGAGCTCCCGCGCCCGGTCCGCCTGCGCTCGCTGGGCCAGGGGCGACGCCGTGCTCGAGGGGATCGTCAGTCCCGCCGAGGTGGTGGCGCGCTGTCAGGCCCGGGGCGACGGGGCCCACTCCGCCGCCGTACTGGCCGCCGTTCTCGGCCACGCCGCCACGGATAACTGGGCGGCCCGCACGGTGCTCCAGGCCGTGCTGCCCGGGCTGGCCTCCCTCAGCCGACGAGCTCGCCCCCTGGTGGGTGCCGGGCGGGCCTGGCAGCACATCGACGAGGTGGACCAGTTCCTGGTGGCCAACGCCTACGAGTGGATCACCGCCCTGGCGTCCGAGCCGCCACGGTGGCCGGCGCAGGCGGTGGTCGCCAAGACCTGGCAGCGCCTACGTGACGTCGCCGATCGGGAATGCCAGCGCAGCACCCGACAGGATTCTCTGTCCGAGCTCGGGGACCTGAGCGAGGTCCCCCAGACCACGGCCGCCGCCGAGCTGGCCCAGACCCTGGTCGAGGCCGTGGAGCGCGGCGTCCTCGAGCAGGTGGACGGCTGGCTGGTGTACGCCTCCCGCGTCCTGGGCGAGCCCATCGAAGCCCTGGCCACCCAACTCGACCGCCACCCCCGTTCGCTGTGGCGCCGGCGGCGCCGGGCTGAACAGCGCCTCGACGCCGGCGCCCCCCTCCTCGTGACCCTCGCCGCCGGGTGATACCGGGGCCTCCGACCCGCCACGGCACCGGGGACTCCTCGGTCCTCGACGACGTCATCGTCTGGGCCATGGCCGGCGCCGGCGCCGCGGCGGTAACCGCATGGGCCGGAGCCCAGCTGGCCGTGGTGGTGTCCCGCCAGCGAGCCTTGCCGGTGGGCCTGGGCTCCGCCGTCCAGGCCGTTCTCGCGCTGCCGGCCAGCATCAGCGACCCTGCCGCCGCCTGGCCGCTCGAGGTGCGAGAGCTCATCCCCGGCCCGCTCCTCTACTGGGCCTGCACGGTCACCGTCGCCGTGGTGGTGGTGGCCGCCGCGGTGGTGGTCCACCGGCTCGTCGCCGGACCCGGTCCCGGCACCGATCACCGGCGACGCCTGGGCGTGGACACCGGGGCCCGCCTGGCCCGGGTTCGGGACCTGGCTCCGCTGGTGGTGCCCGGCCCCCAGCCGGGGCGACTCATCCTCGGCCGGGTCGACGGCCAGCTGGTGGCCACCGAGAACTGCTCCTCGGCCAGCGCCCGCACCCGCCGGCGCCGCCGGGGCGACCGCTCCGCCGTGGCCGTGATCGGGCCCAGCCGCTGCGGCAAGACCGCCAACATGGTCTCGGGCATCCTCGACTGGGAGGGCCCGGCCATCCTGTCGTCGGTCAAAGACGACCTCCTGGCGCCCACCCTGGCCCGGCGCTCCCAGCTGGGAGAGGTCAAGGTGTTCGACCCCACCGCCACCACTGGCCAGGCCACCGCTTCCTGGTCACCGCTTCGGGACGCGGCCACCCCCACCGGGGCCCACAAGGCGGCCCGGAGCCTGCTGGCCGCCTACTCCCGGCCCGGGCGGGGCCGGGAGGACGTGGAGTTCTTCGGCGACCTGGGCACCGCCTTTCTGGCCGCCCTGTTCTACCTGGCCGCCTCCTCCGGCAAGACCATGAGCGAGGTGGTGACGTGGGTGCTCACCCGTGACCGGCCCCGGGGCAGGCATCCCGGTGAGGTGGGGAACCTCATCGACCAGCAGCTGGCGAGCAAGGACCCCCTGCGCCGGCAGTGGGCAGGTCTGGCTCGGCAGGGGCTACAGGGCGTGTGGAACAACGACGAGCGGACCATGAGCAGCATCTACATCACCGCCCAGCGCATGCTCGGCATCTGGCAGGACCCCCAGGTGGCCGCCGCCTGCCAGGCCTGTGACATCGACCTGAAATGGCTGGTGTCGGGGCCCAACACCCTCTACGTCTGCGGGGACCGGGGCGAACAGGACCGCCTGGCGGTGCTCTTCGGTGGGGTGCTCTCGGATCTCGTCGAGCAGCAGGCCTACGAGTGGGTGAGCAAGAACTGCGAGCCCCTGCCAGACCTGCTGGTGGTGCTCGACGAGGCGGCCAACACCCCCACCCGGTGGCTGCCCAGCGTGGCCTCCACCTGTTCGGGACTGGGCATGGTGCTGGTCACCATCTGGCAGTCCAAGGCCCAGATCGACGCCGCCTACGGCATCCTCGCCGATTCCGTGTTGACCAACCACGGCACCAAGGTGTTCTTCTCCGGGACCTCCGACCTGGCCACCCTGACCTACGCCAGCCGCCTGGTGGGCGAGGAGGAGGTGGCCCAGCATTCGGTGTCGACCGACCTGGGCCGAGGGCGCCGCAGCCGCAGCGACTCGACCACCCGGCTGCCCCTGGTGCCCACCGACGTGTTACGCCAGGCCCCACTCGACCAGGCCCTGCTCGTGCACGGCACCCTGCCCCCGGCCCATCTGCACGCCCGTCCCTACTACGGCGAGCGCCGCCTGCGGCGGTTGGCGGCCGAAGGGCGGGGGCGACTGGAACGCCGGCGTCGGGCACCGTCCGCTCCCCAGCGCGACGGCCAGGCGCGACCGGCGGACCCGGCGGACCCTGCGGACGATGAGCACCTGGCCGCCTCCTCGGCCCACGGGCTGGCGGGCGACGACCTCGAAGCCTGAGCGGTGGCAGTACCCCACTAGCCGGGCGCCACCTTGTCCAGGTGCCGGGCCCCGGCCGTGCGGTCCGCCTCGGCGCACACCTGGTCCAACAGCTCCCCGCCGGCACCGGGGCCGCCTCGAGGCCAAGGTTCGCAACACACCAGCCCTGCGCAGGACACACCGTGCCAGCCGTCGCAGTTCGCCCACGGCCCGCTGGACCACCGGTCAGAGCCACGATCGGCAACCAGCCCGCTCAACGCCTGGCCCGGCGCCCGTTCGCAACCCTCGCTCCTGTGATAGGGTGAAATACCATGAAAGTGGCTAGGACCGACGGAGGCCAGGACAAGGACTGGCTCACCAGCCGCGAGGCCGCCCGCCGACTGGACATCGCGACACGGGACCTCTACGACCTCATCGACCGCGGCGCGCTCGCCGCCTACCACGTCGAGGGTGACCTCGTGCTCCGCCCCGACGACGTCGCCGCCTACCGACGCCGCCCACCCGCCTGAGCCCCGCTCAACCTTCGCCGGCTTCGCCCAGCAGGCGGCCCAGCACCAGGCGACGCATCCCCTCGACGGTGAACGCCACCTCGACGTGGCCTCCTGCCTCGGCGAGGTCCAACAGCTCGTCGCAGGCCGCCACCAGGTCCAGGGCCTCGTGCTTGGCCAAGGTGATCTCCGAGGGGAACTCCACGGGTTCGACCATCAGATCTCCTTGCAGGATCGGATGCCGGGCCCCAACGGGGCCGCACCTCGGCATCCGGTTCCTGCCAGACCCCGGCCGTCGCCCCGGGGTGGGTCAAGGGAGGGGCGAAGCCCCAGCGAGAAGCGGAGCGCCAGCGGAGCCTCGCAGCGCCCCTTGACGCACCGGAAAGGGGCGATGGCAGGCCACCTGGTGTCGACGGTCCTCGTCGTCAGTTACCACGCCGGCGAGCCATGGGAGGCCCTACAGCCCCAGATGCAGCCCGGGCGGTT
>JADDQY010000038.1 GCA_016781135.1 Actinomycetota bacterium | reverse complement strand
GCGTTCACCGCCATGCGGGCCCGGGGCGCCGAGGCCACCGACATCGTCATCCTCGTGGTGGCAGCCGACGACGGGGTCATGCCCACCACCTTGGAGGCGCTCGCCCACGCCAAGGCTGCCGACGTCCCGATCGTGGTCGCCATCAACAAGGTCGACCGGGAGAACGCCGATCCCAACCGCGTCCGCCAGCAGCTGTCGGAGCACGGGCTCGTGCCCGAGCAGTGGGGCGGTGACACGGTAATGGTGGAGATCTCGGCGCTGAAGAGCCTCGGCATCGACGACCTCATCGACAACCTGTTGGTGGTGGCCGAGCTCGAGGACCTGAGAGCCAACCCCGAGGGCCGGGCCTACGGCGTGGTGTTGGAGGCCAAGCTCGACGTCGGGCGGGGCCCGGTCGCCACCGTGCTCGTGCAGCGGGGGTTGCTGAAGGTGGGCGACCCCATGGTCGCCGGTCCGGCGTGGGGCCGGGTGCGCGCGCTCATCGACGACCGCGGCGACCAGGTCAAGGAAGCGGGGCCCGGCGTTCCGGTCCAGGTGCTGGGCCTCTCCGAGGTGGCCGAGGCCGGTGACGACTTCGTCGTCGCTCCTGACGATCGCACCGCCCGCAGGGTGGGCGAGACCCGCGGGCAGTACGCCCGGATCAAGAGCATCGCGTCGGACGCGTCGGCGATCACCACTGGGGTCAAGCTCGAGGACATCTTCGAGCAGATCCAGAAGGGCGAGGCGGCCACGCTGAACCTGGTGCTCAAGGCCGACGTCAACGGGTCGCTCGAAGCCCTCACCGACTCGCTGCGCCGCCTCGAGCGCGACGAGGTCAAGATCGTGTTCGTCCACCGGGCGGTGGGTGGCATCACGCAGTACGACGTGCAGCTGGCCAGCGCCACCGGCGCCACCATCATCGGCTTCAACGTCCGGCCGGACCGCAAGTCGCGGGAGCTGGCCGAGACCGAAGACGTCGAGATCCGGACCTACGAGATCATCTACCAGGTGATCGAGGACATCGGCAACGCCCTGGTGGGCCTGCTGGCCCCGGAGTACGAGGAGGTCGTCACCGGCGAAGCCGAGGTGCGAGAGGTGTTCCGGGTCCCCCGGGTGGGCGCCGTCGCCGGCTGCTACGTCCGCAGCGGCGTCATCACCCGCAACGCCGGCGTGCGCTTCCTGCGGGAGGGCACGATCATCTGGAAGGGCACGATCACCTCCTTGCGCCGGTTCAAGGACGACGTCCGGGAGGTGGCGGCCGGCTTCGAGTGCGGCATCGGCCTCTCCGACTTCCAGGATCTGAAGCCCGGCGACATCATCGAAACGTTCCAGCAAAGGGAGATCCCGCGGACCTGAGACCCCCTCTGGTCCACCCTTGCCGCGTTGGCTCCGGCCCGGCGGGTCCTGTCACCGAGCGGGACCCCTCCCACCCGGCTCCGCCGGGCGGGCCCCTCCCCTCGGTGCCACCCGCCAGGCCTCCGGCCCCTGCACCGGGCGGCGAGACGGCGGGGGACGAAAGGCGGAGGCGGTGGGGCTCTACCCTGCTGGGTGTGCATGTGGCGGCGATGGAGTTCGACCTGCACATCCCCGAGGCGCGGTCGCTCAAGGCCAAGCGGTCGGTGGTGAGGCCGATGGTCGAGGGGCTGCGCCGGCGCTACCAGGTGGCGGCGGCCGAGGTGGGGCACCACGAGCAGTGGCAGCGAGCCCTCGTCGGGGTCACCACGGTGGCCTCCACCGCCACCCACGTGGGCGACGTCCTCGACGAGGTCGAGCGCTTCGTGTGGTCCCATCCGGAGGTGCAGGTGCTGTCGGCGTCGAGGTGCTGGCTCGATGACCCGGCGTAAACGCCCCCGCCGGACTGGGGCTGACGAGCCCCAGCGCTATCCGCGCACGGCGCGGGTGAACGAGCTGTGCCGGGAGATCGTGGCCGACGAGCTCGAACGCCTCGACGACGACCGCTTGGAGATGGTGACGATCACCCATGTGGCCGTCGACCCCGACCTGCGTCACGCCGTGGTCGAGTTCTCCCGACTGGGTCGGGACGAGGACCTGGCTGGTGAGGCCCTGGTCGAGCACCGGGTCCGGCTCCAGGCGGCCATCGCCCGCCAGGCCCGGCTGAGGCGAACCCCCGAGTTGTCGTTCCGGCCCGACGAGGTGATCCGGAGCAGCGCCCGCATCGAGAAGTTGCTCCGAGAACACCGCCCGCCCGGCGGCCCCTGACCCGTGGCTCCCGGCGGTGCGCCCGAAGGGGTGTGCGTCGTCGACAAGCCCGCGGGGATGACGTCCCACGACGTGGTCGCGCGGGTCCGGCGCCTGCTCGGGACCCGCCGGGTGGGCCACGCCGGCACCCTGGACCCTGACGCCACCGGCGTGCTGGTCCTCGGGGTCGGCAGGGCGACGCGCCTGTTGCGCTTCGTCACCTCGCTGCCCAAGTCCTACACCGGGGTGGTGGTCCTCGGTGTCGCCACCTCCACCCTCGACGGTTCGGGCGAGGTGGTGGCCACCTACGACATGGGCGGGGTCAGCCTCGAAGATGCTCGGGCGGCCAGCGCGCAGCTCGTGGGGGCGCTGGACCAGGTGCCCCCCATGGTCTCGGCGGTCAAGGTCGCGGGCAGGCGCCTCCACCAGCTGGCCCGCGAGGGCGTCGAGGTCGAGAGGGCGCCCCGACCCGTCGTGGTCCACCGCTTCGAGGTGTTGGGCCCTCCCCGGCCGCTGGCCGGGCTCGAAGACCAGGCATGGTCGCTGCCGGTCGAGGTCCACTGCTCGTCTGGCACCTACGTCCGCTCGCTGGCCGCCGACCTCGGCCGGGCCCTCGGCGGCGGCGCCCACCTCCGCGATCTCCGTCGGACCTCGGTCGGACACTTCACGGTGGAGGAGGCCTGCTCCCTCGACGACCTGGCGGTGCGTTCCAGCCTCGACGCGGTGCGCCACCTGCCGGTGGTGCCCGTCGACGACGAGGTCGCCTCCCTGGTCGCCACCGGTACCCGACTGGCCCGCGCCGGTCAGCCGGTCGAGCTCCCCGGCACCGGTCCCTGGGCGCTCGTGTCGGCCGCGACCGGCGCGCTCCTGGCGGTCTACGAGGGCGCCGGCGACCGGGCGCGGCCGGCGGTGGTGCTCGTGGCCGGCCCGCAGGTCCCGCGGCCCGACCGGAGGTAGCGTCGGCGAGGTGGTCATCGACGCTGCGCCGGGAAGCAGCGCCGGCCGCGGCCCCGGACCGAGCGGTCCACCGGCGAAGGCGGCGAGCAGGCGAGGCGTTGTTGCTCTCGCCTTGCAGGGCGGCGAGGGCCCCGGCGCCTCCCCCTCGCGGCGCCTTCTCCGCTGATGGAGGTCGTCACCCTCGGCGATCCCTGCCCCCGACCGTCAGAAGGCGTCGCCGCCACCATCGGGTTCTTCGACGGCGTGCACCTCGGGCATCGGGTTGTGATCGAGACGGCCAGGCGCCTGGCCGAGGAGCGCGGTGCCCTCAGCGCCGTCGTCACCTTCGACCGCCACCCGGCATCGGTGGTCCGCCCCGAATCGGCGCCACCGTTGCTCACCGACCTCGAGCAGCGACTCGAGCGTCTGGCGGAGACCGGTCTCGACTTCTGCCTGGTCGTTCCGTTCGACGAGGAGCGATCACACGAGGCGGCCGAAGACTTCGTGACCGAGGTGCTGGTCGAGTGCCTGGCGGTACGGGCCGTGGTGGTCGGCGCCGACTTCCACTTCGGACATCGCCGCCGAGGCGACGTCGCCCTGCTGCGCCGTCTCGGCGCCGACCTGGGCTTCGAGGTGCGCGGCCTCGATCTGGCCGGGCCCACCGCTGCGACGGGCACGATCGTCTCGTCCACGACGATCCGCCGCGCTCTCGCCGCTGGCGACCTTGCCACTGCCAACGCCATGCTCGGGCGGCCCCATGAGGTCCGGGGGGTGGTCGAGCGGGGCGACGGCCGGGGGGGCAGCCTGCTCGGGTACCCGACGGCCAACGTGGCCGTCGCACCCGGCGTGGCCCTGCCGGCGGCGGGGATCTACGCCGGCTGGTACGTCCGGCCCGACGGCAGCGTCCTGCCTGCGGCCATCTCCCTCGGCTGGCGCCCGACGTTCGCCTCGGCGCCAGACCGGCTCTTGCTCGAGGCGTTCGTGCTCGACTTCGACGGCGACCTGTACGGGGAGGCGGCCCGGGTGCGCTTCGTCGCTCGGCTGCGCGACGAGGTGCGCTTCGACTCCGTCGAGGCCCTGATCGCCCAGATGGGGAGCGATGTGGCCGTCGTCCGGTCGCTGCTCGAGGGGGAGCCCGCGGACGGGTGATGTCCCGGTCGCCTGCTACCCTTGGTCAGGGCCGGGCGCTCGCCCGGCTTCGTGCAAGACGCCGTGGCCGCTTCAGCGAGGACCAGCGAAGGACATGCCCGACACCTCCCCTTTCGACAACACGGTGTCCGCCAAGGCGGCCACCATCAGGGAGTACCAGCTCCATGAGGGTGACACCGGGTCGCCGGAGGTCCAGATCGCGCTGCTGACCGGCCGCATCAACCACCTCAACGAGCACCTGAAGGAGCACAAGAAGGATCACCACAGCCGCCGGGGGCTGCTCAAGCTCGTCGGCCAGCGCAAGCGCCTCCAGGCGTACCTGCGCAACAACGACGTCGAGCGCTACCGGGCCGTCAACGCCCGGCTCGGCCTCCGCCGGTAACGAACCACGAGCAGCCCGTACGGGCTGCTCGATCTGGTTTTCCGCCACCGCCGGAACGCGTTTCCCATAATCACCCGCGGCAGAACGTGGTCAGCTGCCAGTCGCCGGGACCTCGGCCTCCGGGTGCCCGACGACTGGGAACTGGCCGGCCGCGCCGACAGAAAGGCAGGACATGGCCGATCCCATCTCCGTCTCCCGTGCGATCACCGGGACCGACAAGACGCTCACCTTCGAGACCGGCAAGCTCGCCCCCCAGTCGCAGGGGGCGGTGGTCGGCCGCATCGGCGACACCACCGTGCTCGTGACCGCCAACGCGGCGAAGGGCATCCGCGAAGGCATCGACTTCTTCCCGCTCACGGTGGACGTCGAAGAGCGGATGTACGCCGCGGGCAAGATCCCAGGCTCGTTCTTCCGCCGGGAGGGACGCCCGGGGGAGAGCGCCGTCCTCACCGCCCGCCTGATCGACCGCCCGCTGCGGCCGAGCTTCGACGAGGGCTACCGAAACGAGACCCAGATCGTCGTCACCGTGCTCGGGGCGGATCAGGCGAACCCCTACGACGTGCTGGCGATCAACGCCGCCTCGGCTGCGCTCATGGTCTCGGGCATCCCGTTCTCCGGGCCGCTCGGTGCCGTCCGCGTGGCCTTCGGGCAGGACGGCTCCTGGCACCCCCACCCCTCCTACCAGGAGGGCGACGAGAGCACCTTCGAGCTGGTGGTGGCCGGGCGCCGCGCCGGTGACGACGTCGCCATCATGATGGTGGAGGCCAGCGGCACGGAATGCGCCGCCCGCTTCTACGCTGAGGGCGCCCCACGGGTCACCGAGGAAGTGATCGCCGAGGGACTCGAGGCGGCAAAGGCGTGGGTCCGCGAGTCGATCGAGCTCCAGGACGAGCTGGTGGCCGCCGCCGGCACCCCTGAGCCTCTGGCCTACGAGCCCCAGCACGACTACGGCGATGACGTGCTCGAGCAGGTAGCCAAGGTCGGGTCCGAGCGCCTCGCCGCAGCGCAGACCATTGCCGGCAAGGCCGAGCGCAACGCCGCCGCCGACGAGGCGGCAAAGGCCATCGTCGCCGAGCTGGGGGCGACGCTGGACGGCCGTGAGCGCGAGGTGAAGGCGGCGGTCAAAGCCCTCACCAAGAAGCTCATCCGCCAGCGGGTGACCACCGAGGGCGTGCGCATTGACGGGCGGGGCCCGCAGGATCTCCGGCCGGTCTCGGCCGAGGTCGGCCTGTTGCCGACGGCCCACGGCTCTGCGCTGTTCCAGCGGGGGGAGACCCAAGTGCTCAACGTCCTCACCCTCGGCATGCCTCGCATGGACCAGCTCCTCGACACCGTCGGCGTCGACGAGCGGAAGCGCTACATGCACCACTACAACATGCCGCCCTACGCCAACGGCGAGACCGGACGGGTCGGCAGCCCCAAGCGCCGCGAGATCGGCCACGGCCTGCTCGCCGAGCGAGCCCTGCTGCCGGTGGTGCCCTCCAAGGAGGACTGGCCCTACACCCTGCGCCTGGTCTCGGACGTGCTGTCGTCGAACGGCTCCACGTCGATGGGCGCGGTGTGCTCGAGCTCGTTGTCGTTGATGGACGGCGGGGTCCCCATCTCGACAGCGGTGGCCGGCATCGCCATGGGCCTGATCTACGAGGAGGGCACCTACACCACCCTCACCGACATCCTCGGGGCCGAGGACGCCTACGGCGACATGGACTTCAAGGTCGCCGGCACCGCGGACTACGTGACCGCCCTGCAGCTCGACACCAAGATCGAGGGGCTTCCGGCCGATGTCCTGGCCGCCGCCCTCCGCCAGGCCAAGGAGGCCCGCCTGCAGATCCTCGAGGTGATGAACGCCGCCATCGCCGAGCCCCGCGTCGACGTGGCGCCGAGCGCGCCGAAGATCGTCAGCTTCCAGATCCCCATCGACAAGATCGGCGAGGTGATCGGGCCCAAGGGCAAGGTCATCAATGCGATGCAGCAAGAGACGGGTGCCGACATCGCCGTCGACGACGACGGGATGGTGGGCACCGTCACCATCGGGTCGACCGACGGCGAGGCGGTCGCCGAGGCCCGGCGGCGGATCGAGCTGTTGCTCGATCCGCCCGCTGCCGAGGTCGGCGTCGTCTACCCCGGCCGGGTGGTCAACATCACCAAGTTCGGGGCCTTCGTCAATATCCTCCCCGGCCGCGACGGGCTGGTTCACATCTCCAAGCTCGGCGCCGGCAAGCGCATCGACCGGGTCGAGGACGTGCTCAGCCTCGGCGACCTCATCGAGGTGCGCGTCGATGACATCGACCCCCAGGGCAAGGTGTCGCTCAGCCCCATCGGCGGCGACGACGAGGCCAACGCCGGCGGAGGCGGCGACGACGATGCCCGTCCCCCCCGAAGCCGCGAGAGCGGCGATGGCGGGTCGAGCCGGTCGCCCACCGACCGGGACGACCGCGGTCGTGACCGCGGACGACGTCCGGAGCGAGGTGACCGGGGCCGGCGCCCCGAGGGTGAGCGGCAACAGCCGGCGCCGGCTCCGGCGCCGGCGGGGGTGGTGACCGCCAGCTTCGAGGACGCCTTCGACGCCGAGGTCCGAGACGAGTTCGGTGATCTCGGGCCCGATCCCAGCGCCGGCCGGCCAGCCGAGCGCCGCGGCGGCGGCGACGGGCGTCCCCGCCGGCGCAGCGGCGGCCCCCGCCGCTGACGCCACCTTCGTTGCCTCTGCCGTGTCGATCCGCACCACCACCCTCGGCAACGGGGCCCGGATCGTGACCGAGACCCTGGCCCAGGCCCGTTCGGTGAGCATCGGGTTCTGGGTCGGGGTCGGGTCGCGCGACGAGCCCCGGGAGGTGGCGGGGGCGTCGCACTTCCTCGAGCACCTGTTGTTCAAGGGCACCGACGACCACAGCGCGTCGGAGATCGCCGAGGCGGTCGAGGCCGTGGGCGGGGAGATGAACGCCTTCACCGCCCACGAGCACTCCGCCTATCACGCCCGGCTGCCGGCGGCCGAGCTGACCCTCGGGCTCGACCTGTTGGCGGAGGTGTTCACCCGGCCGGCCTTCCGGGTCCACGAGGTCGAGGCCGAGCGTCAGGTCATCCTCGAGGAGCTGGCGATGGAGGAGGACTCCCACGAGGACCGGGTGCTGTCGCTGCTGGCCGACGCCCTGTTCCCCGGGCACCCGTTGGGCGCCGAGGTGCTCGGCACCCAAGAGACGATCGAGACGATGACCCGCGACCAGATCGCCGCCTTCCACGGCCGGTGGTACCGACCGGGCAACCTCGTGGTGGCGGTCGCCGGCGCCCTCGACCACGACCAGGTGGTGGCGGGCGTCGAGCGCCGTCTGATCGGGTCCGAGGCGGGGCCGGCGCCGGTGCGCCATCCGCCGCTCGCCCCGGCCCAGGCTCTGCGGGTGGGCACCCAGCGCAGCGAGCAGGTGCACCTGGCCGTCGGGCTGCGGGCGTTCAGCTGCCGCGACGACGACCGCTACGCCCTGGTCCTGGCCAACCAGGTGCTTGGCGGGGGCACGTCGAGCCGGCTGTTCCGCACCATCCGGGAGGAGCGGGGCCTGGCCTACTCGGTGTGGTCCGACCTGTCGTTCTACACCGACACCGGGGCGCTGGTGGCCGCCGCCGCGACCGCCCCCGCTCGGGTTCCCGACGTGCTGGCCCTGGTGCACGGGGAGCTCGACCACCTCCTCGAGGATGGGGTGAGCGACCGGGAGCTGGAGGTGGCCAAGGGCTACGTGGTCGGCTCCAGCCTCCTGTCCCTGGAGGACTCGGGCAGCTGCATGGGTCGCATCGCCAGCGACGTGCTGGTGCACGGTGAGGTGAGGCACCTCGACGAGGTGCTCGACCGCTACCGCCAGGTCGACGCGTCCGACGTCAAGCGGGTGGTGCACCGCCTGGCGGTGTCGGGCGGGCGTACCCTGGCGGTCCTGGGCCCGCTGCGCCGGTCCCGGGTCGAGGCCATGGCTGGCGCCGCTTCGCCCCCTGCCCGCTCGTTGCCACGCGCCGCACCCCTCGGGTAGATGGCTCGGCGAGCCAGGGCCAGGAGCGAGCGTTGATGCTGCGGGTTGCGGTGTTCGGGGCCACCGGTCGCATGGGCAGCACCGTGTGCAGCGCGGTGACCGGCGACGCCGACCTCGAGCTGGTCGCCGCCGTCGACCCCCATCACGCCGGGCTCGACCTGCGCCCGGTCACCGGGGTCGACGCCGACCTGCGGATCCTCCCCGCCGCCGAGGCGTTGGACCCGGCCGACGTCGACGTCGTGGTCGACTTCACCGCCACCGCCGCCGCCCGGGAGAACCTGCGTTGGTGCGCCGAGCAGGGGGTCCATGCGGTGGTGGGAACGACCGGCCTCACCGGCGAGGACCTCGACGAGCTGCGCCGGACGTTCACCACCAGCAACTGCTTGGTGGCGCCGAACTTCGCCATCGGGGCGGTGATGATGATGCGTCTGGCCGAGCTGGCGGCGCCCTGGTTCACCTCGGTCGAGGTGATCGAGCTCCACCACGAGGCCAAGGTCGACGCTCCCTCCGGCACGTCCCTGCTGCTCGTGCAGCGCCTGGCCGAGGCGTCGGGGGAGTGGGACCCCGATCCCACCACCAGCGAGGTGGCACCGGGAGCGCGGGGCGCCGAAGGTCCGGGAGCCATCCGCATCCACTCGGTGCGCCTCCGGGGCATGGTCGCCCACCACGAGGTGGTGTTCGGCACCACCGGCCAGTCGCTCACCATCCGCCACGACTCCTACGACCGCAGCTCGTTCATGCCCGGCGTCCTGCTGGCGGTCAAGTCCATCCCGGACCGCCCGGGGCTGACCGTCGGCCTCGACGCCCTGCTGGATCTGTAGACGCCGTCCCGCGTTTCTCGTCGGGAAGAGGGGGGAGAGTGACGGCATGACCGAGACCAGCACCACCACCCCGCAGACCACCGGTACCAGCAGCAGCAGCGCCTTGGTGACCGAGCACGGCAGGACGACCATCGCCGACGCCGTGGTGGCCAAGATCGCCGGCATCGCCGCCCGGGAGATCCCCGGCGTCCACAACATGGGGACGGGCACGGCGAGGGCGATGGGAGCGTTGCGGGAGCGCTTGCCCGGTGCCGGCCGCAGCACCATCACCCAGGGGGTGAACGTCGAGGTCGGAGAGCGCCAAGCGGCGATCGACGTCGACATCGTGTGCGAGTACGGCGTGCGCATCGTCGACGTCACCAACGCCGTGCGCCAGAACATCACCGAGCGCATCGAGGACATGACCGGGCTCGAGGTCACCGAGGTGAACATCGCCGTCGACGACGTCTACACCGGGGAGGACCGCCAGGAGGAGCCGCAGCCCGAGCGAGTGCAGTGAGGCCGTGCGGGATCCCGGGTCAGCAGTGCTCCAGGTCGGCCGGTGATCGACGTCGACGCCATCGCCACTGCCGTCGATGCCTGCCCGTCGGTCGTCCGCCGGGCTACCGGGCGAGGGGTGGAGGTGGCAAGCTACCTGCCGGGACGACGGGTCGAGGGCATACGCACCGGTGACGGTCGGGTGGAGGTGCACGTGGAGGTGCGCTACGGCGTTCCCCTGCCCCTCGCTGCCGACGAGATCCGCGCCGCGGTCGTCGCCTGTACCCCGGGGGTGGACGTCGACGTGGTGATCGCCGAACTCGACGTCGAGGTGTCACCGTGAGGCGGGTGGTTCGCTTCGATCCTCACGAGGTCCTCGGCGTGCCCGTCGGCGCCGGGCCGGCCGAGGTTCGCGCCGCCTGGCGGCGCGCCGCTCGAGAGAGCCACCCCGACCGAGGAGGCGACGTCGAAGTGTTCCGGCGGGCGAGGGCCGCCTTCGACCTCCTGCGCCACCAGCGCGACCTGATGGCGGGGCAGGGCCGCCCGCTGCTGGTGCGCCAGCTGACCCCGCAGGAGGTCGCCAAGCGCTGGTGGCGCCGCCGCCGGGACCGGGCGCGAAGGCCCCGGGTGGCCTGAGTAGGACGAGATTGAGCGAGAGGAGTTGGTTTTCGTGCAACCGACGGTGGTGGGGCTGTTCACCGGGCTGGTGCTCGGGGTGGTTTTGGTGGTCGGCGACTTCGCCGACATGCTGCTGGTGGCGTTCTGCGGGGCGGTCGGGTACCTGGTCATGAGGGTGGTGGAGGGTGAGGTCGACCTCACCGAGGTGATGGAGCGCACCCGCCGGCGCCGTGGCTGACAGCCCCGCCGTCGCCGACGCGGCCAGGTTCGGCGGCAGGACGGTCGTCAGCACTCGGGCGATGGCGTCGGTGGCCCACCAGGCGGCGACCGAGGTCCCCGGGGTGGCGCTGGTCTCGCGCTCGGGCCTCCTCGGACGCCTCACCGGTCTGCTCCCCGGCTCGGGAACGGCGGCGGGGGTGGCCTCCGCCGAGGTGGCCACCGGCTCGACCGCGATCGAGCTGCGACTCGCCGTGCGCTGGCCTCGTCCGGTGGCCCAGGTGGCCGAGGAGGCCCGCCGCCACGTTCGCTCGCGGGTCGAGGAGCTGACCGGCTACGTGGTCAACCGGCTCGACATCGTCGTCGACGTGTTGGCCGACGAGCGCTCGGGTGGCGGAAGGGCGGGGTAGGGCCGGTGGTCTCGATCGTCAACCGGGCACTGTGCGCGGTGCTGGCCCTCGCCGCGTTGGTGGGAGGCCTGGTGGTGGTTGCCGAGATCGTCGTGGCCGGGTTCGAGCGGGGGCCGTGGCTGATCCCCTACGACCGCTGGGACCGCTTCGGCCGGGCCACACCGTGGTCCGACGCCGACGTGCGGCTCGCCGGTGCGGCCATGCTCGCGGTGGGGATCGCCATCCTCGCCGTGCAGCTCGTCCGGCGACGCCCGTCGGCTCTGGCGCTGTCGGCGGCCTCGGGGGGGACGGCCGCCGAGCTCGATCGGCGGGGTGTGGAGTGGTGGTTGAGCGAGCGGGCGGGCCAGGTGGTGGGCGTGGTCGAGGCCGGCGTCAGCGTGGGGCGGGCGGTGGTGGTGGTGCGGGCGCGCAGCCTCGATCCTGACACCGCCGCCGTCGAGGGCCGACTGCGCGACGAGGTCTCCGGCGGGCTGCAGGCGCTCGGGGTGGACCACCTCCGGGTGAAGGTCGAGGTGAAGCGGAGGACCGCACCGTGAGCCGGGTCGATCGCACCAACCGCGTGGTCGCGTCCCTGGTCGGGCTGGCCCTCGCCTCCGCCGGCGCCTACGCCTTGTTGCGCTCCTCCGGGGCTGTCGGTGATCGCCGCCAACCCGTGCTCGGCGAGGGGCTGCGGCGCACGGTGGTGGACAACGCCGGGCTGGTTGGGGGTGTGGCGACCTTCGCCGCCCTGATGGTCGCCTGGGGAGGCTGGCGGTGGCTGCGGGCCCAGTTGCGCCGGGCCCCCTCCCTGCCCACCATCCGCCTCGCCGACAGCCCCGAGGGGCGGACCACGCTCGAGACCAAGGCGGTGACCGAGGCGGTGACGCGCGACCTGGAGGTGGCGGCGGGGGTTGCCTCGGGCCGCGCTCGCTTCGTCGGCGGTGCCGCGGCGTTCGCCGTCGACCTTCACGCCGACCTCGCCGCCGACGCCGACCTCGCCGAGGTGCGCCGTCATGTCGACGAGGTAGTACTGCCCCGGCTGCGGGCTGCACTCGAGGCCCCGGACCTCCCTGCGACCGCCCGCTACCGCTTCGGCAGCGTCACCGGCCGCTCGGTGTCGTGATCGACGGTGGTCGCCCGCCCGGGGGGGCGGCGGCGACCTCCTCAACCCATCGTTGGACGAGGGAGGCCAGCACCTCGAGGGGCAGGGCGCCGTGGCGGAGGACCTCGTCGTGGAACGCTCGCAGGTCGAACCGCTCGCCGAGGCGGGCCGACGACAACGCCCGCAGCTCCTGCAGCTTGCGCTCCCCCACCTTGTAGGCCAGCGCCTGGCCCGGCAAGACGAGGTAGCGGTCGACCTCGACCACGATCTCGTGCTCGGGCGACACCGAGTGCTCCATGAAGTAGGAGATGGCGTGCTGGCGACTCCACCCCAGCGCGTGCATCCCGGTGTCGACGACGAGTCGGATCGCTCGCAGCATCTCGGCGTCGAGGGCACCGAAGCGCTGGTAGCGATCGTCGTACATGCCGAGCTCGGGGCCCAGGCTCTCGCAGTAGAGCCCCCAGCCCTCGACGTGGGCGGTGAACGAACCCCGCCTGCGAAACTCGGGGAGGTCCTCGAGCTCCTGGGCCAGGGCGATCTGGAAGTGGTGCCCGGGCACCGCCTCGTGAAGGCAGATCGACTCCATGTTCCAGGAGGGGCGAGTAGCCAGGTTGGAGGTGTTGGCGAAGAAGCGCCCCGCGCGGGCCATGGCCATGGACCCCTCCAGGTAGAACGCCGCCGGAGCCGAGGGAGCCATCTCCTCGGGCACGGGGACCACGCCGAACGGCAGGCGGGGCAGGCGCCCGAACAAGCGCACCACCGCAGGATCGATGCGCTTGGCGATGTCGCGGTACGCCACCAGCAGCTCTTCGCCGGTGGTGAAGAAGAAGCGGGGGTCACTGCGCAGGAAGTGGGCGAAGGCCTCGGCGGTACCGGCGAAGCCGGTGTCGGCCCGCACCCGGTCCATCTCGGCGCCGATGCGCTCGACCTCGGCTACGCCCAGGGCGTGAACCTCCTCGGCGGTGAGGTCGGTGGTGGTGAAGTGGCGGACCCGCTCGTCGTACCAGTCGCGCCCCTCGGGCAGGGCCGACAGCCCCTCGCTGGACCGGGAGCCAGGGAGGTAGCGGTCCACCAGCTCGGCGTGCAGGCGGCGGAACGCAGGGGTGACGTCGGCCTCGACGATGGCCGTTGCCTCCCGCAGAAGCCGATCGGCTCCGGGCGGAGGGGCGGGCGACGCCGCCAGCGAGCGGGTCGAGGCCAGCAGGGGGCTGCTGCCAGCATCGCCGAGGTGGGCCTCGACCTGGGCGGGCACGTCGCGCAGGGTGATCCGTGGCGGCGTGACCCCGACGCTGACCCCGTGCTCGAGGAGCGCGATGGTCTGGTCGACCAACAGAGGCACCGCGCTCAGCCGGGCCAGGACGTTCTGGTGGTGCTCAGCGGTGAGGAGCGGCATCGACCCGAACAGCAGGGCGAGGTCGTTCTGGGGTCCTTGCAGCTGGGTCACGGCAAGGAGGTCGCCGGGGAAGCGGGCGGCATCGACTTGGCTGCGCTGCTGCCACGCGAACACCTCGTGGCTCAGGCGGTCCCTCCCGTCGAGGGCGTTGACATCGATGGTGGCCAGCACCCGCAGCGGCTCACCGGCGTCGGCCCGCCGGCGCTCGATCGCCTCCATCGACAGGTCGGGCAAGCGGTCGTCGAGGCCGGACCACCCGAGGAACGTGGCGGCATCGGGGTACTCCTGCATGGCGTGGCGCCACACGACGTCGAACAGGGAGTGGAGGCGCTCGGCCTCGGGCACTCGTCCCTTGCTGGCCACCACCTCGTCGAGCTGGTCGCGGTAGCCGGTCACGACCGCTCTTCCGACCGGGCCTCATCGCCCTCGACTCCGTCCTGGTGCTCGGCGGCTTCGAGCTCGGCGGGTGGGCGCAGGGTGCCCGACTGGCGCCTGCGCCGAGACTGCAGGCTCACGATCACGAACGACAGCCCGATGAGCCACCACTGGTAGCGCTGGATGAACCCGAGCACGGCGAACAGCTCGTCTTCGAGTGCCTCCCCGAGGAGGCGGAACACCAAGAGCCGACCCACGGTGCCGATCACGTTGAGGGTGAGGAATCGCCGGGGGCGCATGCCCGCTGCCCCGGCGAGCAGGCACAGGTAGCCGCTCGGGGCGATGAGGATGATGATCGACCCGAAGCGGGCGAAGAACCGCTCGGCGCCCCGGATGAAGCCTCCGTCGTCGCCCAGCTTGGTCTCGGCCCAGCGCAGCGCCGCCTCCCCGTACTGCACGCCGAGGAGGTAGAACAGCGGGTCGGTGAGCACCAGGCGCAAGAAGCCCACGGCGAAGAACGGCACGGCGTCGACCTGGGGCGACGCCAGGAGGAGGTAGCGGCTCCTTGGGTTGAGGAACATCTGCAACAGCGGACGCTCGTTGATGAGCCCCGGACCGATGACGTCGGCCACGGTGCCGACCACGGCGAGGGCAACGATCGGCGTGAGGAGGATCGGAAGCGCGATGCGGCGGCGTTGTTCGGTGGCGCCTCCCTGCTCCGGCACCCCGCCGATCCTAGGAGGCCGCCGAGGGGGCGCGCCCACGTCGAGCGCGGAACGACTCGGCCCGGGACGAGCGGCGGGCCTCCAGATAAGGTTCCCGGGTGACCTACACCTCCGACCCCGCGTTCTTGGTCCTGCACGCGGTGCGGCTCAAGGGCGTGGGCGAAGGCGCGGCGGTGGCCCGGGCCAGCGGGCTCGAGCTCCAGGAGGTGGAGCAGCGTCTCGACCTGCTGGCCGGGCGCGGACAGCTCGAGCACCGGGAGAGCCGCCCCGCGGGATGGCGGCTGACCCAGGCGGGGGTCGAGGTGCACGCCAGGCTCGTGGCCGAGGAGCTCGTCGCCAGCGGTGTTCGGGCCGAGGTCGAGGAGGCCTACCGCCAGTTCCTCCAGCTCAACCCCGGGCTGCTGGCGGCCTGCACCGCCTGGCAGCTGCGCGAGGTCGGGGACGGCGTCGTCGTCAACGACCACACCGATGCCGCCTACGACGCCGAGGTCGTCGAGCGTCTGGTGGCGCTCCACCGCCGGGTGCTGCCGGTGGTGGGCGAGCTTGCCGCCCGGCTCGCCCGCTTCTGCCGCTACGTCCCCCGGCTCGAAGAGGCGCTCGACCACGTGGTGGGGGGGGAGGGGGAGTGGTTCACCCGTCCGTCGCTCGACAGCTACCACAGCGTGTGGTTCGAGCTCCACCAGGACCTCCTCGACACCCTGGCCATCGACCGGGGGGCCGAGGCGGTGACGGCCTAGTGCACCCTCCCGCACCGGTCTCGCCGGCCATCGACGCCGCTCGCGGCGTCCTCCCTGCTCCAAGGCGGGCGAGGCACCTCCTTCGTTGGTGCGCCGTGGCGAGCGATGGCGAGCGGTTCGCCCACTCACG
>JADDQY010000115.1 GCA_016781135.1 Actinomycetota bacterium | reverse complement strand
CCCAGCAGGTCGACCGCCACGTGCGGGACGGCGTCGCCTAGGTGGTTCGGCCCCCACCACCGGTCCAGCTCGCTGGCCGTCTTCTCCAGCACCCGCCCCATGGTCCGGGCCCGGCGCTCGGCCTCGGCCAGTCCCTCAAGAGGATCGTTGCATTCGATGCGTTCGGCGGCGAAGAGGTGCGCGATCTCGCTCATCACCCGTTCCTGCTCTACGGCTTGATTGCCGTTGGGCGTCGACCCGCAGTGGAAGGCACACCGCCCATAGCCCAGATGGTCCGTCTTCTTGCCCTTCCGATTGGTGCACGTCCCGCCGGTCCTCGTTCGGGCCCCGCACATCCCTGCTTCCATGGCCTGCCGTTCAGAGTCCGGCTTCCATGGCGTGCGGGCTAGCTCCTTCCTCGCGCCCTCGCTCGCCGGTTCATGGGCTTCGGGCTGCTGATCAGGCTCTCGCTCAACCATCGCAATCCTTTCAGTCATGGTGGCGGCGAAAACGCCCTTCGCCCACAGGTCGTCGAGATGGTGCTCATGACCACCACCTCCACCAGTGTTGTCCATGGGGTCACGCTCAGGAGGTGTTGTCCATAGGGTCGACCTCCTACAGGGTCGTCTTCGGGGGGGTCGATTTCGCCCGCCGTGCCGCCAGCTGATCGAGGACCTCGGCTGGCTGAGGGTCAGCCCGCTCGGTCCTGCTGTGACCCAACCTTCCTCGAGGCGGAGCTTGTCGATGAGGATCCCCGCAGTCATGGCGTAGTTCTTGATGGCATGGGCTGGGGCTTTCTCCCAGGTCACCGCCTTTGCCTCCCTGCCGACGTACTCGGTATGGGGTTCATCCATCCGCTCAAGGGCGCTTAGGGCCTGGTCGAGGAGAAGACACTGGAGCGAGGCGCGCTAGCCAGGGCGTCGAGAACCGCAGCTTCGGTGGCTTCGGCCGTTTTTTGGTTTCGAACCGTTCGAACGTTGCGCTGCGTCGCCCAGTACAAGACGGTCCCCTTGGGGATCCCAAGGCGTCGCTCCACCTCTGTTGGGCCGTGCTCGACGTAGAGCAGACAAGCTT
>JADDQY010000083.1 GCA_016781135.1 Actinomycetota bacterium | reverse complement strand
AAGGTGAAGTCGAACTCATCGAGGGTCTTGTGATGGGGCAGCCCCGACAGCTCCTCCCCCTTCAGGAGCACACCGAGGACCGGTGCCTGGGCGAGCGCGTCAGCGATCACATTGACGAGACGGCGCAGGTCCGGGTCGAGCTCGTCGGGCATCTCGGTCGGCAGCGGCCGGGCGGTGACGATGTTCGCCTGGGCAGGCTTCGGGTGCGGCAGTGGCGACGGGCGCGCAAGACAATGGCGGCTGAGGCGATCTGGGCGCAGCGGGCGTCGATGTTGACCCCCACAGCGACGCGACGATGCGGGGAGCAGCCCCAGCGGGGTCGAGACCGCGGAGCGCCGACGCTCGCTCGAGGAGGTCGTAGCAGCCGAGGAGGAAGTGGCCCGAGCCGCAAGCGGGGTCCAGCACTCTGACCTCGTTGAGGTCGAGTGGCGGACCAGTCTCGGTCGGTGGGTCGAGAACGGAAGCCGGCGGACTGAGCGCCCCTGGCCAGGGTCTCGGGCAGCAAGCCAGCGGCCTCGGCGATGCGGATGGCGACGAGGCGGTTGAGGTGGGTGAAGGCGGCCTCCCGAATGACCCGGGCGACGGCACCGGCGGCGTCTTCACCGAGGGTCCGGAGGTGCTCAATTACCCCATGGTTTCCTCCTGACGACCGTTTCGTCAGGGTTACGGGTTCCTCGGGCTGGCCAGCCCGCGTCTACTCGCCAGGTTGCTCGGGGAGCCCCTCGTTGAAGGCGCGGTAGGCGTCGTAGATGTCCTTGCACGTGGCGCACAGCGGCAGGCGGCTGGGGTCTCGCTGGGGGACGAACACGGCGCCGCACAGCGCCTCGAGCGGGGTCCCGTAGACGCGGGCCTCGACGACGCGAGCGGCGGCGTCGCCGCCGGTGGACTTCACGATGTGCGCCACCTCGGGCTCCCCGGTGCGGGGCTCGTGGTGCGGTTTGGTGGCGACGGACTCACCGACGCCGGTGCTCAGCGCGACGCGCCTCACGCGTGTCCCTTCGGGTTCGGCCGGAGCCGCTGCGCCTCACGGCGACAGCCCGCCCATACTCGGGCGGGCTGTCGCAAGGCGCTCATTGCCGTTGGCGGACAGCGCAACGGCGGGATGTCTCGTCGTCGGCTCAGGCGGTCGCCGCCTGATCCGGGTTGTGGAAGGTCTCCGGCACCGGGTACTGGCCGAGCGCGAAGAGCAGGATCGAGCGGTGCTGCTGGTCGACGGCCTGGATGGATGCCGCCAGCTTCTTGCCGTCGTCGCTGTTCAGCTTCGGGATCGCGGCGAGGTAGGTGTCGGCGGCGATGGTCTCGAGCATCAGCGCCAGCTGCGCGGCGCCGGCGACGTCCTTCACCTTGGCGAACTCGGCGTCGACCGTGGGCTTGAGCTTCGCATTGGGCTGGTTCACCTCGTCGCGAAGGCCAGTCCTGAGCGCGCCGTTGAGGGCGTCGAGGTGCTCCTGGTGGTGGCTCATCGCCGTCTTGACGAACTCGGCCACCGCCGGCGGCACCGGCCCCAGCTTGTTAGCGGTGGCGGCGTCGAGCGCCGCCTTGTAGGTGCCGACGGCGAGAACCTCGAGGCCCGCCGCGAACTCGACGACGTCGAGGTCGGCGACTGCCGCCGGCGACGGCTCGACCTTCTTCGGGTCGTCCCTGGTGGCCTCCATGGTGTCGTTGGCGCCGCCACACGCGGCCGCCAGGGCGAGGCCAGCCGCCGCTCCGCCCATCAGCAGGTGCCGCCGGCTCAGCGCCGCGGTGACTGCGTGCTCGTTCAGCGTGATCTCCGTCTCCATCGCTTCAGTGGTCTCCTGGCTCACTTGACCGCCCCCTGCTCGGGATCGGCCACGGTCTGGTCGCTTGACTGGAGGAAGGCGCCGTCCTTGAACCCTACGGAGCCGGCGGCGGCGGGCAGCTTCGGCAGGTCGGTCGGGATGGCGATCAGCTGGGGGGCACCACCCTCGAGCAACGCCTGGACGGCGAGCAGGGTGGCGAGGTGCTGCACCTCGACGCCCATGATGCTGGCCATCACTTCCTTGGACTTGTTGTCGCCGAGCTGGGTGGTGTTGACGAGGTAGGTGTCGCTGGCGACCTCCTCGAGCGAGGCGGCCAGCTTCACGACGTCGAGGGGGGCCTTCAGCGTGGGCTTGGCCTGCTCGACGACCTTCAGGTACACGGGGTTCGGGTTGGTCTGGGCCTTGCCGCCGAGGGCGGTGGCCTGGGCGTTGAACGCCTTCCCGTGCTCGGCGTGCTGCATCATCGTGGTCTGGGCGAACTTGACCACGACCGCGTTGCCGTTCTTGATGAAGGGCAGACCCAGCGCCGCCTGGTACGTGGCGACGGCGAGGTTCTCGAGCGACGCCGCCGTCTGGAGGATCTTGATGTCGAGCTGCTCGTCGGCGGCAGCAGGGCTCGCCACGATCCCCGCCACCGCGGCGCCGAAGACCCCGGGCAACAGCCGGCGGCCGGCCACCGAGCCGGCACCGAGCCCGAAGCGCTTCAGCAGGTCGCGACGGCTCTTGTTGTAGCGTTCGGTGGCCTCCGGGTCGACCCCGTCGTCACGGCGCTCGGCGCGCACGTCACGAAGGTCGGCAATCGTCGCCTTGGTCTGTCGGATGGCGTCCGACTGAATGTCTTGCGACTCGACGATCAGGTCGTCGAGTGCACGTTCATCGATGCGCAACGGGCATCTCTCCTTGGTGATGGACCGGCCGCGGGGTGCTGCTGGTCGTGGGCAGGACTTGGCTGTCGGAGCTAGGCATCAGCGCGGAGCACACCCTTCATGTACGGGTGGATCGAGCAGATGTACGGATGGTCGCCCGCCGGTACCTTCACGGTCGCCTTGCCTCCCGGCTCGATGGTCCCCGTGTCGAACGACCCGTCGCTCGCCGTGAGGGTGTGGGCGGCGTCGTCGCCGTTCGTGACCGGCACCTCGGCGCCGGCCTTGACGGTGAGGTTGTCCGGCTTGAACAGGAAGTTCTCGATGGCGACGGCGGGCGATGCCGCGGGGGCGCTGTTGGCACCCCTGTCTGCACCCCCGTCGGCGGAGACGTCTTCCGCTTGGCCATCGGAGCAGGCGCCACCAAGGACGAGGACGGCCGTCAAGAGGACGGCGCACCGAGCGGAAACGAGGGAGCTGCACTTCATCGGGACCTTCTTCGTTACAGTTGACGACGCTGGATGTCGCAAATGGAAAGCAGGCGAGGGGCCGCGGTCAGCCAGCAACGACGGGCTTCGGCCACTACCTGCCGGTGCCGTCGGTGACGCCGCCGGTCTTCTCGCGGGTGCCGGCCTTGAACTCGCTCGACGCCTGGCCGAGCGAGCGGGCCAGCGCCGGCAGCCGGGTCGAGCCGAACAGCAACAGCACGACGGCGAGGATGATGAGGATCTCTGGTGCTCCGAGGCCCGGGAGCGGAGGAACCCTGATGAGTGCCGAGCGATCGGCTAGGACCGTCAGCGACGCCGAAGGCGTCGATCGCGTTCGAGCCCTCCGACGCGTGCTGTATCGCAGCGCCAAGCAGCACCCCCACAGGCGCTTCCACGCCCTCTACGACAAGGTCGCCCGCAGCGACGTCCTGTGGAGGGCATGGGCCGAGGTGGCCACCAACCAGGGCGCCCCCGGCGTCGACGGCGTGAGCGTCACGTCGATCGCCGACGGTCGGCGTCCCGGTGGTGCGAGCCTTCCTCGACGACCTGGCCACCCAGCTGCGGGACAAGACGTACCGCCCGCAGCCCCTGCGCCGGGTCCGTTGTCGTGCACCGGTGAAAGCAGGAGCCCTTCGCTCAAGCCGGGTTGTGTTGTCCCGGCCGTCGTCACTACTACGGGCCCCTCCGACTCCGGGCTCCACGCGCCCGCTTGGACGTGTTCATCCACAACGCGCTCTCGGCCGCCTGCCACTTCCCGGGGTCGCCGGTTATAGGCAGGACCGCTTCCCGGGCCGCAGCCCCGGGGCCGAGGAGGGCCTCTCCAGTTCCGAGGACAACCTTCTGGCCATTCCACGCCCCCTGCGCCGGGAGGTTCTTCGGCACCCGCTCCGGTCTCAGGTGCCTTCCGTGGCCTTCGCCCTTAGCCTCGATCCACCGTTTGGCCTGGCCTTCGAGCGCTGCCCAGTGAGGTAGGCCAC
>JADDQY010000067.1 GCA_016781135.1 Actinomycetota bacterium | reverse complement strand
TGCGATCGGTTCGGGCGGTTGTCGTGTCCGTGGTGGTGGCGTTGCTGGCCGTCTCCTGTAGCGGCGGAGACGGGGGTGCCGGTGAGGGGTCAGGCGCGACCAGCTCCACCGCCGATGGGGCCGAACCTCGTTACGGCGGCACGCTCGTGGTCGGCACCAACGCCGACCCCGGTCCTCTCAACCCTGGCATCACCACTTCCGTCCCCACCCACGTCGTCACCGGTCCCATGTTCAACGGCCTCGTGGGCATCGACCAGGACCTCCAGCCAACCCCCGACCTGGCGACGTCGTGGCAGATCTCCGACGACGGCCTGAGCGCCACCTTCACCCTCGCCGAGGATGTTCGGTGGCACGACGGTCAGCCGTTCAGCTCCGCCGACGTGAAGTTCACCTTCGAGCAGATCCTGCTGCCGTTCAGCGCCCGCACCAAAGCGGCGCTCACCCCGGTCCTCGCGGGCATCGACACCCCCGACGACGGCACCGTCGTCTTCCGCTTCAGCCGGCCGTATCCGGCCTTCCTCGCCCTCATCGACAAGGTCAACGCCCCGATCCTCCCCCGGCACCTCTACGAGGGGACTGACCCGATGACCAACCCGGTCAACCAGAGCCCGGTGGGGACCGGGGCGTTCGAGTTCGGCTCGGCCGTGCCGGGCAACGAGTACCGGATGGTCCGCAACGACGATTACTTCAAGGAGGAAGGGCCCTACCTCGACGAGATCGTGGTGCGGGTGATCCCCGAGCAGGCGTCGCTGGCGGCGGCCTTCGAGGCGGGTGAGGTCGACTACCTCCCCCTGCCCCCCGAGGCCGAGGTCGATCGACTGGCCGAGCTCGATGGCGTCACCGCGACCGACAAGGGTCGGGAGGCGTTTGCCAGCGTCACGTTCCTGGTGTTCAACCTCGAGCGCCCGGCGCTTCAGGATCGACGGGTGCGCGAGGCCATAGCCCTCGCCGTCGACGAGGAGTTCATCATCGACTCGGTGCTCGACGGCAACGGGATCCTCACCACCGGCCCGATCTCTCCCGATCTCGGCACCTTCTACTCCCCCGACGTGCCCGTCTACGAGCCCGACGTCGAGCGGGCTCGCCGGCTGCTGGCCGACGCCGGCGCCGCCGACGTGAGCCTCACCTTCGTCCACGACCCCTCGGTGGCCCGGCTGGCCGCCGTGCTCAAGGACCAGCTCGACCAGATCGGCATCGATCTGCAGCTGGTGACCCTCGAGCGCAACGCCTGGATCGACCGGCTCTACAAGGCCAAGGACTTCGACCTCAGCTACACCAACTTCGAGAACGGCCCCGACCCGGCCATCGGCGTCCACCGGGCGTTCCTGTCGTCGAACATCGGCCCGGTGTCGTTCTCCAACGCCGCCCAGTACCGCAACCCCACCGTCGACGACCTGCTCACCAGGGCCGGCACCACCGTCGACACCGACGAGCGGGTGAAGCTCTACGAGGAGTTCCAGCAGATCGTGGCCGAGGACCTGCCGTACCTCTACCTGTACCAGGTCGACCGGGGGGTGCTCTACCGCTCGGAGTTCGGAGGCCTCCACGACGACAGCGGCAAGGCGATCATCTACTACGAGGACGCCTACTCGAGGGAGGGAGAGGCGCAGCCTCCGTTGGGATGACCGGGCGCTACGCCCTGCGTCGGGCTGCCTCGCTTATCCCGGCCCTGCTCTTGGTGGTCACTGCCACCTTCGCCCTCGTCCACCTCGCCCCCGGCAGCCCGGTCAACACCCTCGCCGGCGGCCAGTCGAGTGCCGAGTACCGGGCGTCCATCGAGCAGCGGCTCGGCCTGGACCGCCCCCTGCCCGAGCAGTACCTGCGCTACGTCTCCCTGCTGGCCCAGGGTGACCTCGGTCGTTCGCTCATCCAGGGCCGCCCCGTCGCCGACGTCATCTTCGAGCGGGTCTCGGCCACGCTAGTGCTGGTGGTGCCCGCCCTGGTGCTCTCCGCCGGCGTGGGCACGGCCATCGGGGTCGCCGCCGCCCGCCGCCCGGGCTCGCTCCGGGACCGGGCGCTCATGGTGGGCGCGCTGTCGGGGCAGTGCACCCCGGTGTTCGTGTCGGGCCTGGTGCTCGTGCTGGTGTTCTCGCTGTGGCTCGGCTGGCTGCCCGTCCACGGCATGCGTGACGCTCGCTCCGCCGGCCAAGGGCTGGCCGGGGCGAGCGACCTGGCCCGCCACCTGGTGCTGCCAGTGATCACCTTGACCCTGCCCCACATCGCCATCATCGCCCGGCTCACCCGCTCAGGGACCATCGTCGAGCTGCACCAGCCCTACGTCACCACGGCACGGGCCAAGGGAGTGGCGCCGGGCAAGGTGATCAGCCGCCACGCCCTGCGCAACACCCTGGGCCCGGTGGCCACTGCCATCGGCAACGAGACCGCCTTCCTGCTCGGCGGGGCGGTCATCACCGAGCGCATCTTCGGGTGGCCCGGGCTCGGGCGCCTGACCCTCGACGCCGCCCTCACCCGCGACTACCCGGTCATGCTCGGGGTGGTGCTCGTGGTCGCCGTGGCCGTCGCGCTCGTCAACCTGGTGGTCGACCTCCTCTACCCCGTCCTCGACCCCCGGGTGAGGCTGCGGTGACCGGGCGAAGCGCGGTCACCGTCGCCGGCGCTGACCCGGCGACGCCTCGGCCAACCCTTCCCACCGCCGCGCCCGAGCCTCTCGGTGGTGATGGTCACCGCGTGCGGGCGGCGATGACCCGACCGCTTGGACGGATCGCCTCCCACCGCCTGGTCGTGGTCGCCGCCGTGGTGGTGGCGGCGCTGGGCGTCCTCGGGCTCCTGGCGCCGGTCCTGGCTCCCGACGGTCCCTTCCGGACCTCGGGCGAGCGACTCTCCCCGCCGTCGTGGGAGCACCTCATGGGCACCGACGACCTCGGTCGGGACGTGGCCGTCGGCGTCGCCTACGGCGCCCGGAGGTCGTTGGCTGTCGCCCTCGGGGTGGTGGCGGTGGCCGGCGCGCTGGCCTTCGCGGTGGGCAGCGTTGCCGGATCCAGCGGAGGCGGCATCGACGACGTCCTGATGAGGGTGACCGAGCTGGTGCTGGTGTTGCCCCGGTTCTTCCTCGCCGTGGCCACCGCCGCCCTCTTCGGAGCCGGCTTCGTGCCGCTCGTCGCCGTCATCGGCCTCACCAGCTGGCCGGTACCGGCACGCATCCTGCGGGCGGAGATCCTCACCCGCCGGGAGCTGCCCTACGTGGAAGCCGCCCGGTCGATGGGAGCGAGCCGAGGATTCATCCTCGTGCGCCACGTGCTCCCCAACTCCTTGGGACCCTTCGTGGTGAGCATCTCCCTGCTGGCGGGCACGGCGATCCTCATCGAGGCCGGCTTGGCCTTCCTCGGCCTCGCCGATGCCGACCAGCCGAGCTGGGGCATGATGCTCGGCGACGCCCAGCCGTATCTCCGCCAAGCCCCGTGGATGGTGCTGTTCCCCGGCCTCGCCGTCACCCTGGCCGTGCTCGCCCTCAACCTCCTGGGCGACGGTCTGGTCGAATCGTTCGACCGTCGCTCGCCCCGCTCACACCGGCGCTGAAACGGGCAAGATCAAGGCATGGCCCGCATTCTGGACACCACCCCCACGTTCGACGCCTTCGCTCGAGGCGCGTTCCTCGAGAGCCCGCTGATACGGGAGCGGCTGTGGGAGGAGCGCTACGAGGGTGCCCACCCTGAGGTGTTCGAGGCGTTCCACGCCGGGAGCGGCAGCACCGAGGGCCGGAGCAACCTGGTGCGCGACCTGTCGACGGTGCGATCCCGCGTGCGCGACGCCGCGCCGATCGAGCGCCGGCTCATCGAGGAGGTGGAACCGGCAGTCCAGGAGGCTCTGGGGCTGCCCGCCGACCCCGCGCCTCAGCACGTGCTCGTGGTGGGCTCGTTCTCGGTCGACGCCGACGTGGGCCGCCTCGGCGACGACGTGGCGCTGTTCCACTGTCTCGAGTGGTTCCACGGCGAGGAGGGGATGCGGGTGCTCGTGGCCCACGAGACGACCCACGCTTGGCACGAGATCGCCCTCGGCACGGTCCCTCCCGAAGAGGACGCGGCGTGGATGGCGTTCTACGAGGGGGTCGGGATCCTGGCCTCGCGTGCGGTGGTGCCCGGCCGTCCCCCGCACCAGTACTTCTGGTACGGCCACGGAGGCTTCGCCGACTGGCTGCCGTGGTGCGAGGAGCATCGCGACGAGCTGCTGGCCCGCTTCGCCGCCGGCCTCGACGACCCCGCCGCCGTCGAGACCTGGTTCGGAGGCGGGCTGGTCGAGGGCCGCTGGCGGGTGGGCTACTACGTGGCCGACGCCGTCGTGGCCGGCCTCGGGCGGCCGCTGCCCGAACTGGTCGCCCTTAGCGTCGACGAGGCCACGGACGCCGTGAGGGCCGCCCTGGCCTGACCGGCGCACGACGCCCCTTTGTGTGCCGATTCGTACGGCAAGGTCGCAGGGCCCACAAACGGAGGAGAGGAGAGGGTCAGGCGAGCCAGTCGTCCTCAGGGCGGCCCTCGCTCAAGGGGCCCGACTGCTCGGCGACGCAGGCTGCTCGCAGGTCGGCGAACGCCTCGTCGATGTCGACCCCCCACAGATCCCAACTCGACAGCCGCAGCCCGAGGAGCTGCAGGGCAACAGGCGTGGCCAGCAGGGTCTGCTCGTCGAAGCGGGTCATACCGGCGGCGACCAGAGCGTCCTCGACGTCGGCTTTTGCCGGCGCCAGGTCGTCGGGCAGGTCGTCGCGCACGAGCAGGGTTCGGCGCCCGACGCGGATGGCGGCGGCCACGTTGCGACCGACGATGAGCGTCGGTCGCTCGACGTGAAAGCGGGGCGAGTGGCCGGCGGGGTCGTCACGGACGTAGGCGGCGAGCACGGCGGCGTCGTCGACCGCCGGCCCCGTGGGCTCGACGAACGGCGGAACCGGCCCCTCAGGCAACCTGCAGCTCCCGCAACATGTCGACCGAGATGCGCTGGGTCATCCCCGTGCCCGAGGCCACCTCCAGACGCCCACCTCGATCGATGCCCCGTACCGTCCCCCGGGTCTCCCCCTTGGGCATCAGACGCAGCTTCACCCGACGGTCCAGCAGCGCATAACGGCGCTCGTACGCCGCCGCTACCGCTTCGGGGCCGTCATCGAGCTCGGCGGCGGCCTGGTCGACGGCGGTGACCACGGCCTCCAGCAGCTCCTCCCGCCGGTCGGCTTCGAGCCCGAGGGCGGCCAGGTCGAAGCGCATGACCACCACGGCCGACCGGACCTGCGCCGGGCCGAGCTGGACCTCCGCCTTGATCGTGGCCCGACGCTCTTCGGTGCCGGCGGCCACCACCCGGTCGGGCCACCACGCCGCCAGCTCCACCCCGCTCACCGCCTCCGCGCCGGCGATGGCTCCGAGACCACCGACCAGCCACGAGACGTCGGCGTCCTCCGGGGCGACGGACGGGCGCAGCACCATGGCCAGGCACAAGCTCGCCGCGGGAGGGACCCCCCAGGCGTCACCCAGCCGACCGAGGGGGCTGATCTCGTGGTCGACGACCACCGTCGCTCCCGCCGGCGCGTGCTCCTGGCGGGCCCAGGCGCCGGCCATGGCGCCCGCCGACACGGCTACAGGGAAGCGCCGCAGGAGCCGCCCGTAGCGCTCGACGGTCTCGACCGTCCCGGTCATCGACCCACGCCCCGGGCAGGGGCTGCGCCGCTCCCACCGGTCACTTGCTGGTGCGGGGGATGATGCGGTCCACCCGCCACTCGCCCGTCTCCTCGACCAGGTCGACGGCCGCCACCGGCAGCCCCGGGAGGTTGAGCACCGCCGGCACCGGTGCCACCAGCATGACCCGGGCCGTGCCCGCAGGGGCAGTGTCGTCGTTGTCGAGCTCGGCCTCGACGGCATCGAGGTCGTTGCCGGCGAGATCGGCCCGCAGCCCGTTCACCAGGTCGCCCAGGAAATCCTCACGCTCGGAGGTAGCGGCGGTGCCGTCCCGCAGGCGAGCGATCAGGGCGTCGTCCATCCCCCGGCTCGCCCCCACCCGGAGAACCGTCCGCCGGCCCTCGGCGGACAGCAGGTCCCACACCCGATGATGCTCCCCCCACACGATCGCATCCACGAACCCCTTGGCCACGATCTCAGGTCCATCACTCATGTCAACGGTCTTTCAGCTCGCCGGGCGGGTGGCACAAGGGAGGCCGGGTGGCACGAGGAACGGGGCACCAATCCGGTGGGAGGAGCCCACCCGGCGACAGGACCCGTCGGGCGGGCCCGAGAGGGAGACGCAGGGCAACGGGGCTCACGGGCGCTCCCAGCCCACCGAGTAGAGGAAGTCGCGCACCGAGACCCGCTGCGGACCCTGGAGGGCGTCGCCGATGGCCTGGTCGAAGGCGCGGTCGGCTGCCGTCCGCCGCTCCTCGTCGTCGAGTTGCTGGTGAGCTTCCAACCGGGCCCGCAGCCCCCGCTCCAGCTGGTCGGTGGGAAGCTCGATGAGGACGGAGAGCTCGGTCTCCATCACCGCCCGGGCGGCCTCCGGCTCGAGCTGGGCGCCCGCCAGCGCCAGGTCGAGCAGGGATCGCCGTCGCTGCTCCCCCGGCTGGGCCATCACCGCGAACAACCGCTCGTTGACCAGCGCCCGGCGCTCCCGGGGGTCGACGGCAGCAAGCAGGTTGACGAAGTGCACCACCCGTGAGGATGCCTCCCCCCGAGCGGCGAGATCCTTCTCGGTTCGCTCGAGACTGGCATAGGCCTGACGCCAGGCGTCGCCGTGGAGCCGAGGGTCGAACACGCCCACGGCATCCTCGAAGGCGACCAGCGCCCGCCGCAGGTTGACCACGCCCCCCAAACCCGCCCAGGCCAAGCCCAGGTTGTACTTGACCAAGGCGTACTGGAAGGGGAACGAGCCCCTCGTGAAGACCGTCAGCGACTCCTTGAACGCCGAGACGGCCTCACGGAGGAAGCGGTTGCGGTCGTCAGGACGCCCACCAGCCAGCGTGGTGAAGGTGATGCCGATGCTGTGGTGCACCAAGCCGTAGTGGTAGGGCGCCTCCTCGACGTCGAGCTCCGACGCCGCCCACCGGTAGTCGGCCAGCGCCGCCTCGAGCCCCTCGTCGGTCCCGGCGGCGGCATGGGCCATGCCCCGGGTGTGCAGGGCGGCAACCACGCCCCGTCGCCCCTCGGGGGTGTCGGTCTCGAACAGCTCGAGGGCCTCGTCGCACGCCTCCACCGCCTGGTCGAGCTGGCCGAGCTCGGCCCGGACCAGCCCAAGGTTGTTGAACACGCCGGCCCGCTCGACATCACGGTCGTGGCCCTCCAGCAAGTCGGCGGCGGTCTGGAACAGCTCGGCAGCCTTGCCCCGTTCGCCCAGGGTCCGGCGAACAGCTCCGGCGCCGTTGAGCACTCGGGCGTGCTCGACGGGGTCGTAGCGGGGATCGAAGATGGCGGCGGCGACGTCGAAGTACGAGAGGGCCTTGCGCAGGCCCGCCTCGGGGTTCGCCGCCGGTGCCTCGGCGTGGGCCAGGCCCAGCCGGTAGGCGAGCACGGCGTGCTCGTGGGGCCGCAGGGCCCGCGGCGTCCTCCGGAGCTGGGCTTCGAGGTCGCGGATCGTCTGCTGGGGATCGATGCGTCCCGGCGTTGCCTGGGTGTCGGTCATTGGCGACTGGCGATGGTCAGGCCGACTGGGCCTCGACGCCACCGGCCGGGGCCACCAACCTCGCTACGTAGCGACGGATCTCCTGGACAGCGATGTCGACCGCAGCGGCCACCGGCGCGGTCATGCCCTGGCCGACGGCATCGGGATCGGCGATCTGGCAGCCGACCATCAGCAACGTGGGAGGAAGGATGCCCATGGCCTTGGCCAGCATCAGGACCCGCTCGGGGGTAGCCAGGTGCATATCGGCCAGGAGGTCGCTCCGCTCGCCCCACGTGAGGTCCTGG
Source organism: Actinomycetota bacterium (assembly GCA_016781135.1). Taxonomy (GTDB): domain Bacteria; phylum Actinomycetota; class Acidimicrobiia; order Acidimicrobiales; family CADCSY01; genus JADDRA01. The sequence goes on along the minus strand of JADDQY010000067.1, from coordinate 43,944 downwards.
ACGTCGACGACCTCGGGCTCGATCAGCAGCACGGTGCCCGGCGCCCGCTGGTGGTCGACGGCGTCGACCACCACCAGGGCGTCCCAACCCTCCTGCAGCTCCTGCACAAGGGCGATCCCAGCGATGCCCGTCTCGACCACGCGCACACCGGGAGGGAACGGCTCGTGCTCGAGCCGGCGAGCCACCTCCACCCCGAAGGCATCGTCGACCCGGAGGATGTTGCCGACCCCGGCGATCAGCACCCTCATGACGCTGCCGCCCGTCCGGCCAGTGGTGCGACCAGCCCGAGCTGGCGCTCGGCGACCCGCAAGGCGTAGCCCTTGACCACCCACCAGGTCAGGTACTCCTCGAGCTCGGCCCACGCCTGGTCGTCGACCGAGTCGCGCCAGTGCTCCAGACGCTTGTCGACCTCGGAGTGCACCAGGCGATCGAGCGCAGCGACGGTGCGCTCCTCGTCGCCGATCAGGTAGTCGCCGGCTCCCTCTGTCCGCACGCCAGCGGCGATGTCGGAGACCTCGTCGTCGAGGCCGTCGAGGTCGTACCCCGCTCCCTCCACCCCCTGCAGGGTGAGACCGGCGTCGTCTTCCTCCACGCGGCGCAGGCAGTAGCCGACGATCAACGCCGCCCCGGCCCAGATGCCGATCTCGGGGAGGGGCTGGCTCGTCCGCTGCTCACCCACCGCCCGGTCGATGAACCGCTTGGCCAACGGCGTCAGCGGATGGGTCTGGGCCAGGGCGCGCGCCCGGTAGGAGAGCTCCTGCGGGTCGAGGGTCATCGGTTCGGACGGCCCCGCAGCTCCACCACCACCGCGTCGTCGCTCCCAGGGGCGGTGGCACACGTGAGATCGGCCTTGCTCTCGTCGACCTCCGCCGGTGGGTCGACGAGCTCCAGGCGACGGAAGTTGGGCCAGTGCTCGCGCAACGCCTCCTCGAGGCCGTAGGTGAGCGTGGCCGACGAACTGGGGCAGCCGTCGCAGGTGCCGAGCATCCGCACCCACACCACGCCGTCCTTGATCTTGTCGACCTCGATGGCCCCACCATGCGACTCGGTCAGGGGCCGTACCTCGGCGAGCGCGGTCTCGACGGCCTCGGCCGCCTCCACCTCGACCTCACGCCCCTCGCCCAGCCCGTACGTGGCGAGCATGGTGCCGGTCACGTCGTCGTTGGCCACGCTGTTCAAGAACAGCTCACCCCGCCAAGACCGGATCATCTCGATCAGGCGGCCGAGCCCGTCGCGGTGGAACACGTCGACCCAGTCGAGCAGCTCCTCGACCTGGCGCACCACCTCGGGATCAGGGCAGCTGAGGAGTTCGTCGGCCAGGCTCTGGATCTGGCCCCACACCTCGTCGGCGTCGAGGCTCTCGTCGTCGCCCACGACCCGATCACTCATCGCTCGCCACCACTGGTGTCGACATTCCGACCTCCTCGCGCACCATGGCCAGCACCGGCTCCATCGCCGCCTCCACTGGGTCGGTGAACCCGAGCCCGAAGCTGCGATCGGCCGGCTCGACTTCGATGACCACGGTATCGGCTGGAAGCGCCTTCATGTACCGCAACACCGCCAGCGTGTGGTCGAGGTCGATGGTGCCGCCGGCGGCGTCGCCGAAGCGGGCTTGCACCTCCTCGTCAGGAGGCGGGGTGAGGTCGAGGGCGTAGCGACGGATCGTTCCGGCGGGATCGACATCGCGGGGCATGGCCCCGACCAGCACCACCTTCCCGGGTCGCACCTCCTGAAAGAGGTGCAGGACCCGATGGGCGGCATAGGAAAGGTCCTCGACCAGCACGTCGCCGGGCCAGTCGAGGACCTCAACCTTCCTGATGAACTGGGTTCCGAAGTCGAGATCCCGCATCCAGGGGAGGCCTATGCCACCGACCAAGACCCTGGTGGCCTGGCGCTCCCCTGGTGCGTGATCTTCGTTGCTCACTACTCCAGCGTGCAGCCGCAGGAGTTGACCTCCCGCACGATGACGCCCTTGCCCGTGTCCATGTGGGTGGTGCACGGCATGCACGGGTCGAAGCTGCGGATGGCCCGGAGGATGTCGATGCCCTTGACCTCGTCGTCGGAGACCGACTCGAGGATGGGGGTGTCGATCACGGCCTCCTCGTACGGGCCGAGCCCGCCGAAGGGGTCGCGAGGTGCGGCGTTGAGGGTCGAGGGCGTGGTGATCTGGTAGTTCATGATCTTGCCCTTGTCCATGTGCATGTGGTGGGCCAGCCAGCCGCGACCGGCCTCCCAGAAGCCCACCGACACCCGCTCGTCCTTCGGCACCTTGAACGGGGTGGACACCTTGGTCTCGCCCCGCCGCCAGTACTCGAAGGCCTTGAGCAGGCAGTTCATGCCGATCACGGCGGTGAAGCCCATCGCGTAGGCCCGGGCCCGGTTGCGCTCGAGGGCGTTGATGGTACGGGGGACCTTCCAGAACACCTCGGTCTCGGGGAGGTTGTGGCGGGGGATCACCATGCGCAGCCCGTCACCGGTGGCCTCGAGGAAGGGGTTCTCCGGCGTCTGGGCCGCCAGCGCCGTGGTCCACATGCGCCCGTAGGTGCCCGTCTCGACCGTCTTGCGGTCCCACCGGGGAGCGGTGTCCCAGGTGTACTTCTCCTTGAAGTTCGTGGCCGTCGGCCGCGGGATGGTCTCCTTGTTCCAAGGGTGGTACGGCGAGATCGGGTTGCCGATGGGGTCGGTGGCGAAGCGCGGCGACCCCGAGCGGGTCCAGTCGTCGTAGAAGGCGTGGTCGACGAACTCCTCGAACCCCATGTTGATGTCGGTGAGGTTGGTGGTGACGAGCTTGCCGTCGATGATCATGCCGGGCTTGGCCCAGCGCCGGTTGCCCCACATGTTGCAGTTGGCGTACTTGGCGTCGTAGGCGTCGGTGTCGTCCCAGATGCCGAGCTGGGCGAGGTTGATGTCGCGGGCGCCAACCTGCTCGTAGGCCGGGTTGGACTCGAGGAAGAAGTCCATCATGTCGTCCCAGGTGGCGATCATGACCTTGCAGTAGTCGAAGATCTTGCCGAGCTGGGTGTAGAACTCGTTGAACGACTGGGTGGAGATGGTGGTCTGAAGGCCACCAGGCGCCAGGGTGGACGGGTGGGGGTACTTGCCGTACATCAGCATGCACATGACCCGGCCGACCCGGGTGTACTCGATCGACTCGAGGTAGATCTTCCCGGTCAAGGGGTTCATGGCGTCCATGATGTCCTTGATCGTGCGGAAGCCGTGGACCTCGTAGCCGCGAGCCGGCGTCTTCTCCGCCTTGCGCACCAGCTCGGGGTTGGTGACCGAGACCAGCGAGGTGGAGTAGTCGGGACCGGCGAGCAGGCCGAGGTGGATGGGGTGGTCGTAGAACATCTCCCCGATCTCACCCAGGTTCCGGCAGGCCAGGCCCAGCGGCGGCGGGCAGATCCCGAAGGCCTGCTCGATGGTCAGCGACGAGACGGTGGCGTGCACGCCGCCGCACACGCCGCAGGCCCGGGAGCTGATGTCGATGGCGTCACGCGGGTCGCGGCCCTGGAGGATGACCTCGTAGCCCCGGAAGAGCATGGCCCGGGAGTAGGCGTCGACCGCCTTGCGGTTCTCGAGGTCGAGCGTGGTGTGCACGGCCAGGGCACCGGCCACCCGGGTGACCGGGTCGATGCTCCAGTCGCGCAGCTTGGGCGGAGCGGCGAGCTGGGCGCCGGGACCGTCCTGCTTGCGGACGTAGCTCTTGGGCTTCGCCGCCTTGAAGGAGTAGGGGTCGCTGACGCCCTCACGCAAGCTGGCCTTGCCGTTGGCGTCGAACTCGATGGGTAGGTTCTTGAAACACATGGACTGGTCGTCTCCCGTCTAGTCCGTGTAGGAGCTTGCGTGGGCTCGTTCGGAGTGCTGGTACTTCGAGTAGAACTTGTGCACCGTCTTCAGCGCACCCTTGGGGCCGGTGCGGGAACGGGCCCACCCACTGGGAGCACCTTCCTTGTCCCAGCGAGGAGTCATGTTCTTGTCGGCCCGCGTCATGTTGCGCATGCGGCGGATGAACCCGCCGGCAACCCGGCTGGTGTTGCTGGAGAGGAACGAGCCCGGAGAGGTCTGGTAGATCGGGGCGAACTTGTCGGGGAAGCCCGGCATGGTGCAGCCGATGCAGATGCCGCCCATGTTCATGCAACCGCCGTGGCCGTCGATCTGCCCGCGCTCGACGATGTTGCACTGGACCACAGGGCCCCAGCAGCCGAGCTCGACCAGGCACTCCTTGTCGCCGTACTCGTGGGCGAACACGCCCTCCTCGTAGTACCCGCCCCTGGGGCAGTGGCGGTGCACCGTCTCCCCGAACAGCCAGGCCGGGCGGCCCAGCTCGTCGAACTCGGGCAGCGGGCCGAGGCCGTTGAGGAACAGCAGGGTGGCGGCGGCGGTCTCCAGGTAGTTGTCGCCGATCGGCGCGCACCCGGGGACGTTCACCACCGGCACGCCGAAGGCGGAGCGGTAGTCCTTGCCCAGGTAGTCCATGACGCTCATGGCGTTGGTCGGGTTGCCCTTGGAGGCGGGGATGCCGCCCCACGTGGCGCAGGTCCCGATGGCGATGACGGCGGCGGCACCGGGCGACAGCCGGTCGAGCCACTCCAGGCTCGTGATCTGGCGGCCGGTCTGGGGGTCGTCGCCCAGGCCCATCCAGTAGCCGCCGGTTGCGCCGGCGACGGACTCGTCCATGATCGAGCCCTCCCACGTGATGACGTAGGGAGCGTCCAGCTCGCCGCGCTCGGCCATGAACAGGTTGTGCACCCACTCAGGGCCGGACTCGGTGGACACCACCGTGTGGACCAGCTCGACTCGGGGCAGGCCCGGGATGACGCCGGCCAAGAGGTGCTCGACCCGGGGGTGGACGCCGCCGGTCACGGCCACCGAGCAGCCGTCACAGGACGCTCCCACCATCCAGATCAGGTAGATCTTCTTCAGCGGGCCCAGCTGGATGACGTCATCGGGCTCTTCGAGCACCCGACTCCGGATGCCGATGGGCGAGAACGGGTCGAACGGGTCGTAGCCGTCGATGAGGTCGACGGTGCCGAGCCCAGGGTTGAGCTCGAGCTTCCACGCCCCCATCTCTCCGCTCATCGCCGAGTTGTTGGCCTGGCGGGCGATGGGGCCACCACCTGCGTGACCTTCGGTGCTCACCCCGCCCCTGCCGGCGCCGCGGGCCCCGCCCTTGTCGGCGCGCTTGTCGGCGTCGCGGCCCCGGGTGCCGGTGACACCCTGGCTGCCCACTGACGCCCGCAGCGGCTCTCGACGGCCGCGGCCTCCTCTGCCTTCGCTCACATTCCCCTCCTGTGGCTAACCGAGGGAGCAATCGCACCGTCGACCTGCCGTCTAGTGGCAGGGACCGGGCCCCTCGGATCTGGTAGGTGTAGGCTACATCTAATCCTTGGCGCCGTCAGGAAGAAGTTTTCGACGATTTCATCGATAAGGATTCCGACGCTACAGGCGTCGTCCCCGGCACAACTTCTCCCTGTTGAGGAGGGTGGGTGGGTGTAACCTACATCCACCGAGGCGGCCCCGTTCCGAGGCCGCCGCCCGCCGGTCCGCCGCCACCTCAGGAGGGGCCATGGACGATCTGCACTCCCCGAAGTCCGATGCTCTTCGCGCCATGTATTGGCGTAGTGAGATCCTCCAGGTGATGTTCTGGCTGCGCGGCGAGGGTTTCGGCGATTTGGTCGATGCTCCGATGATCGAGCAGTTCCTCGGGGTCGACGCCAACGTCGGCGTCGGCTACCTCGACCGGTTGGTCGAGGAGGGCTACCTCGTGCGGGACGGCGACATCTACTCCTTGTCCGAGACCGGTCGCCAGGAGGGGGCGATGGAGTTCGCCACCTCCTTCTCCGAGCTCACCCGGCCTACCCACGGCGAGTGTGCTCCCGACTGCTGGTGCCACAACTCGGCTGAGGAAGCGGAGGCCTGCGCCCACCAGCGCGCGGGGCACGAGCACTGATGGCGCGACTGACGCGAGACGAGGGCGAGGGGCTCTCCCGCTCCTATGTCCGCCCGTGTCTGCTGCTGCTGCTCGCCGAGGGCCCGTCGCACGGCTACGAGCTGTTGGAGCAGGTGCGCAAGGCCGGCGTCCGCAACGCCGATGCCGGAGGGCTCTACCGGTCGCTGCGGGCCATGGAGCAAGAGGGCCTGGTGAGCTCGTGGTGGGAGCCGTCCCAGGCGGGGCCGGCCCGCCGCAGCTACACCCTCACCTCCGCAGGCCGCCGCGCCCTCGACGGCTCGGTGTCAGCCCTGCGCGACGTTCACCGGCTGCTGGGCGAGATGGTGGAGCGCCACGACGCCCTCGTGGCCGGCGAAGCCGAAGCCCGAGTGCCGGCGTCGATAGCGGTGACCCTGCCATGAGGGTCGCGCTCGCCGGCAAGGGCGGTGCCGGCAAGACCACGATCAGCGCCACCCTGTGCCGTCTGGTCGCGAGGGCCGGCTCACCGGTCGTGGCCATCGACGGTGACAGCAACCCCAACCTCGCCCTCGCCCTCGGCATCGACCGGGAGCGCAGCTCCGGCGCCCCGTTCCTGCCCACCTCCCTCGTCTCCCGCCGCCTCGACGGGGGACCGTCGCTGACCGCACCGGTCGAGGAGGTCGTCGCCCGACACGGCATCCCCGGACCCGATGGGGTCCGCCTCGTGCTGATGGGCGAGCCCGGGCACTCCTCGGAGGGGTGCTTGTGCTCGGCGCACGCCACCGTCAGTGCCATGCTCGGCGATCTGGGCGAACGGCCGGGGACGATCACGGTGACGGACATGGAGGCGTCGCCCGAGCACATGAGCCGGGGCACCACCCGCCACGCCGACCTGCTCCTGCTCGTCACCGAGCCCTACTACCGCTCGCTCGAGGCGGCCCGGCGCATCGCCCGCCTCGCCGACGAGCTGCCCATCCCCCGGGTGGCGGTGGTGGCCAACAAGGTCCGCTCGGTCGGCGACGCCAAGGCGGTCGCCGAGTTCAGCGAACGCCACGGCCTCGAGCTCTTCGGAGAGGTGCCCTGGAGCGACGACGTCGTCCAGGCCGACCTCGCCGGCATCCCCCTACTCGACGCCGCCCCCGAGGGCGACGCCGTGTCCGCCATCACCCGCCTCGGCGAAGACATCCGCGAGGCGGCCCACGCCATGGCCGCTGCCAGTGCTGCGGTCCAAGGAGGCTAACAACCATGTGTCTGGGAATCCCCGGCAAGGTCGTCGAGATCGTCAGCCTCGACGAGCACCGCGCCATCGCCGACGTCGACGGCGTTCGGCGGGAGATCAACATCGGCCTGGTGATGGGTGAGGAGGGCGGCATCTCCGTCGGTGAGTACGTCCTCATCCACGTTGGTTTCGCCATGGCCAAGATCGACGAGGAGCAGGCGGCCGACACGTTGGCCGCCATCAAGGAGCTGGGCAGCGTCTTCGACGACGAGATGGAAGAGTTCCGGGAGCCGACAGCGCTGTGACCGACCTGCGTCCCGACCTCGCACCGACCCTCGGTGACGACCTCGGGGCGTTGGCCGACCTCCGAACCGGCGACGGCATCCCGGCCGTGGCCGGGTTGGCCGCCGACCTCGCCCGGGCGTCACTGGCCCTCGCCCGCCGCTTCGCCGCGGGTGGCACCCTGTGGTGCGCGTCACCGTCGTCTTCGTTCCACGCCCACCACGTCGCCGTCGAGTTCGTGCACCCCGTGATCATGGGCAAGCGGGCGCTGCCGGCCGTCGTCGTGCCGAGCGGGACCGACCTCGTGGCCACCCTCCGAGCCACCGTGCGCCCCGGCGACATGGTGGTCGTGGTGGCCGGCGCTGACGACGCCGCGGTCACCGAGGCCATGCGCCGCGGTCCCGCCTGGGGCGTCGAGACAGTGTGGCTCGGAGCCGGACCGCGCCCGGCCGACGGAGCCGCCGACCACGTGCTGTGGCTCGACACCGACGACCCGCTCGTGGCCTCCGAGCAGTTCGTGCGGGCCTACCACCTGCTGTGGGAGCTCACCCACGTGTGCTTCGAGCACACCGGGCTGCTGCAGCCTCAGGTGTGCGAGGAGGAGGTGTGCATCACCTGCTCCGACGAGGGCCGGGTGGCCGAGGTCATCAGCGTCGACGACCTCGGTGAGGCGCTGGTGCGCACCGCCGAGGGCAGGGAGCGCATCGACGTCTCCCTCATCGACCCTCCCCGCACAAACGACCTCGTGCTGGTCCACGCCGGATCGGCGATCGCCTCGCTCGAGGACCGGCGATGAGCGCCGAGAGCACGGCGTTCCTCTACCCGTTCATCGAGGGCGACGAGCGCGACGCCGAGTCCCTGCTCGCCGACCTCGCCACCTCGGCTCAGGCCAAGTGGGACCAGAGCGAACGGCTCCGGGCCGCGACCCTGGCCCAGTGCCACGACCAGATCGCCACGATCGCGGCGGCGATGGCCCGGCGCTTCGAGGCCGGCGCCCAACTCTTCGCCTTTGGCAACGGCGGGAGCGCCACCGACGCCGACGACGTCGCTCAGCTGTTCACCCGCCCGCCGGCGGGGGAAGCCCTGCCCGCCCGCTCCCTGGTCACTGATCACGCGGTGCTGACCGCCCTGTCCAACGACATCGGCTTCGACGTCGTGTTCTCACGCCAACTGGAGGCCCACGCTCGTCCGGGCGACATCGCCATGGCCCTGTCCACCAGCGGCAACTCCGAGAACCTGCTGGTCGCGTTCACCCAGGCCGCCCGCATCGGCATGCTCACCGTCGGGGTGTCGGGCTACGACGGTGGGCGCATGGCGGCCAGCCACGCCCTCGAACACTGCCTGGTGGTGCGCTCCGACAGCGTCCACCGGATCCAAGAGACGCAGGCGGCCCTGGTCCACGCCCTGTGGGCCGCCGTCCAATCCGAGCTCGCCATCGAGCACCACAGCGACCGACCCGAGGGGGCCTCATGAAGTTCGTCGACGAGTACCGCGACCCGGCAGCCGCCCGCCGGGCGGTGGAGGAGATCGAGGTGCTCGCCAAGGGCGAGCACCGCAAGTTCATGGAGGTGTGCGGGGGTCACACCCACACCATCTACAAGCACGGGATCGAGAACGTGCTGCCGGCCAACATCGAGCTGGTGCACGGCCCCGGTTGTCCGGTGTGCGTCATCCCCATGGGCCGGGTCGACGATGCCATCGCCCTCGCCGAGCAGCCAGGCGTCATCTTCACCAGCTTCGGCGACATGATGCGGGTACCCGGGAGCAAGAGCAACCTGCTCGAGGCCAAGGCACGGGGCGCCGACGTGCGCATGGTCTACTCCCCGCTCGATGCCCTGCGCATCGCCATCGCCAATCCCGACCGCCAGGTGGTGTTCTTCGCCATCGGCTTCGAGACCACGGCGCCGTCGACGGCAGTGACCTTGATCAAGGCCCGGGAGAGGGGCGTCACCAACTTCAGCGTGTTCTCCAACCACGTCACGATCGTCCCTCCGCTCAAGGCCATCCTCGAGTCGCCCGACCTGCGCCTCGACGGCTTCATCGGCCCGGGGCACGTGAGCACGGTCATCGGGAACCGTCCCTACCGCTTCGTGCCCGCCCAGTACGGCAAGCCGCTGGTCACCTCCGGCTTCGAGCCCCTCGACATCCTCCAGGGGATCGTCATGCTGCTGCGCCAGCTGCGGGACGGCCGCTGCCAGGTCGAGAACCAGTACACCCGGGCGGTGCGCGACGAGGGCAACACCAAGGCCCTCGAGGTGCTGGCCGAGGTGTTCGAGCTGCGCCCCCACTTCGAATGGCGCGGGCTCGGGTTCATCTCCTACTCGGGGCTCAAGCTCAGCGCCGCCTTCGCCGACTGGGACGCCGAGCTGCGGTACCTCGTGCCCGGCGTGCGGGTGGCCGACCCCAAGGCCTGCCAGTGCGGGGAGGTGCTCAAGGGCGTCATCAAGCCCTGGGAGTGCAAGGTGTTCGGTACCGCCTGCACCCCCGAGACCCCCATCGGCACCTGCATGGTGTCGTCCGAGGGTGCCTGCGCCGCCTACTACAACTACGGCCGCTTCACCCGCGAGGCGGCCGCCTCGGCCCGCATCCCCGTCCGCTCGGCCTAGGCGATGGACGCGGGCGGCAACGGGACCGGCGCCTCCGGCGACGGGAGGCGGGCGGCTGCCGAGGAGGAGGTGCTGGAGCGCATCGAGGCGTTCCGCCGACGTCGCCCGCGCCTGCGCGACGACTTCATCAACTCTGCGCACGGCGCCGGCGGCAAGGCCTCGGCGGCGCTGATCGACGGCGTCTTCCTCTCCGCCTTCGCCAACGACAAGCTGGCCCCGCTCACCGACGGCGCCGTCCTCACCTTGCCCTCCGGCGAGCGGGTGGCGTTCAGCACCGACTCCTCGGTGGTCAACCCGCTGCACTTCCCGGGCGGGTCGATCGGTCACCTGGCCATCCACGGCACGGTGAACGACGTCGCCATGATGGGGGCGGTACCGGCGTGGGTGTCGGCGGCGTTCGTCCTCGAGGACGGATTCCCCGTCGAACAGCTCAAGGCCATCGTGGCCGACATGGCCGAAGCCGCCGCCAACGCCGGGGTCAAGATCGTCACCGGCGACACCAAGGTGGTGAGCAAGGGAGCGGCCGACGGCCTGTACATCGCCACCGCCGGCATGGGGATCATCCCCGCCGAGGTCCACCTCGACGCCCGCTCGGTGCGTCCCGGCGACCGGGTGCTGGTCTCAGGCACCATTGGCGACCACGGCGTGGCCGTGATGCTGGCCCGGGGCGAGCTCGGTATCGAGGCCGACATCGAGTCCGACACCGCTCCCCTGGGTTCCGTGGTGCAGGCGCTCCTCGCCGCCGCCCCCGGCACCCGGTGGCTGCGCGACCCCACTCGGGGCGGGGTGGCCACGGTCTGCAACGAGCTCGCCCGCGACGCCGAGGTGGCGATCATCCTCAACGAGGCCGACCTGCCGGTGCGCCCGGCGGTCAACGGCGCCTGCGAGATCCTCGGCATCGACCCGCTCTACGTGGCCAACGAGGGCAAGCTGCTGGCCGTGGTGCCGCCCGACGAAGCCGACGCCGCCCTGGCCGCGCTGCGCGGGCACCCGCTCGGGGCAGACGCCGCCCTCATCGGCGAGGTCCGGGAGGACCCGCCCGGCATGGTCGTGATCAACACCGGCTTCGGCGGGAACCGCATCGTCGACATGCTCGCCGGCGACCCCCTGCCGAGGATCTGCTGAGCCTCTCGCCCTCACTCGTTCGCTTCGCTCACTCCGTTCGGGCGAACTCGATGGTGCTCCGAGCGACCGGCAAAGCCGATCGCCCTCCGACTGAGTACTCCCATCGCGAGGTCCGCTCGCCGGGCCGCCAGCCATGGGAGCCGCCTTCGGCGGCGGACGTGGCCGACGGCCAGATCCTGGCTGCGCCCCGATGACGTCTTCGGGCTCGATGGCGCGCCGGCGCCTGCGGGTGGCGGGCACGGTGCAGGGGGTCGGCTACCGGCCCTTCGTGTACCGCCACGCCGTCGCGCTGGGGCTGGCCGGGCACGTCTCCAATGACACCGAAGGGGTGCTGGTAGAGGTCGAGGGCCCGCCCGAGCGCCTCGACGAGCTGGCCCGCGTCCTGGCCGACGAGGCTCCGCCGCTGGCCCTGGTCGCCTCGGTGGTGTCGACGCCGCTGGCGCCCACCGGCGAGTCCGGCTTCGGGATCGTCGAGAGCCGGGCCGACGGCGCGCCGGCGGTGCCGGTGAGCGTCGACGTGGCCACCTGCGCCAACTGCCTCCGGGAGATCGACGACCCCGCCGACCGGCGCTTCGGGTACCCGTTCACCAACTGCACCGACTGCGGGCCCCGCTACACGATCATCCGGTCGATCCCTTACGACCGCCCGACCACGACCATGGCCGGCTTCACCATGTGCTCCGCTTGCGAGGCCGAGTACCACGACCCCGCCGACCGGCGCTTCCACGCCCAGCCCAACGCCTGCCCGGCGTGCGGCCCCCACCTCCGTCTCCTCGCCGGCGACGGCAGCCGGCTGGCTGAGCGGGGCGACGCCCTCGAGAGTGCGGCCCGGGCCCTGGAGGCGGGCCAGGTGGTGGCGGTGAAGGGCCTGGGCGGCTACCACCTGGCGGTCGACGCCACGAGCGCGGCAGCGGTGGCCGAGCTGCGCCGGCGCAAGCACCGAGACGACAAGCCCTTCGCCGTCATGGTCGCCGACCTCGCCGCCGCCCGATCGCTGTGCGTGCTGTCGCCCGAGGCCGAGGTCGCCCTGTCGTCCCCCCGGCGCCCGATCGTGCTGGCCCCCCGCCGGACCGACCCGCCCGGGGCGGTGGCAGAGGGGGTGGCACCCGGGTTGCCCGAGCTCGGGCTCATGCTGCCGTACACGCCTTTGCACCACCTCCTGCTGGCCCGCGTGGTACGGCCGATGGTGATGACCAGCGGCAACGCCAGCGACGAGCCCATCGCCCACGCCGACGACGACGCCGTGGCCCGGCTGGGGCCGATGGTCGACCTCGTCCTCACCCACGACCGGGCGATCCACATTCGCTGCGACGACTCCGTGGTGCGGGCCCGCCCGGGTGGCAGGGTGCAGATGCTGCGCCGGTCGCGGGGCTATGCCCCCGAGCCGCTGGCGCTGCCGGGCCGGGCCGGCCGCTGGGTGCTGGCCGTGGGGGCGGAGCTCAAGAACACCGTGGCCGTCGCCCGCGACACCAGCGTCGTCGCCAGCCACCACATCGGCGACCTCGGGCACCTCGCCGCCTACCGGTCGTTCGTGCAGGCCGTCGACCACCTGTGCCACCTCACCGGGGTCACGCCCGAGGTGGTCGCCCACGACCTCCACCCGGAGTACCTGTCGACCAAGTTCGCCCTCGACCTCGACCTGCCCACCGTCGGCGTCCAGCACCACCACGCCCACATCGCGTCGTGCCTGGTCGACCACGGCCGCAGGGGGCCGGTGCTCGGGGTGGCCTTCGACGGCCTCGGGCTCGGTCCCTGCGGGACGTTGTGGGGAGGCGAGCTGCTCGTCGCCGACCTGCACCGCTTCGAGCGGGTGGGCCACCTGCGCCCCGTGCCCCTCCCCGGCGGTGACCGGGCCAACACCGAGCCCTGGCGCATGGCCATGAGCTGGCTCCACGCCGCGGTGGGGACGGCGGCCGCCGAGCGCTTCGGGCGGGGCGTCGACGAGCGGTGGCCAGCGGTGCTGGCGCTCGTCGACCACCCGGCCACCCCGACCACCACCAGCGGAGGGCGGCTCTTCGACGCCGTCGCCGCGCTGGTCGGCCTGCGACATCGGGCCACCTACGAGGGCCAGGGGCCCATCGAGCTCGAGGCCTGCGCCGCCGGCGTCCCCTTCGGTTCGGTCCCGGGATACGACCTCGACGTGGACGTCGACGGTGGGCTCGTCGTGGTCGATCCCGCCCCGCTCGTTTCCCGCGTCGTCGCCGAGCACGACGCCGCCACCCCGGTGGCGCTGATCTCCGCCGGGTTCCACGACGGGCTCGGTCGAGGGCTGGCCGATGCCGCCGTCACCCTGGCCCGGCGCCACGGGCTCGAGACCGTCGCCCTCTCGGGAGGGGTGTTCCAGAACGCACGCCTCACCGAGGTCGTGGCCCGGGCCGTCACCGAGGCCGGCCTCGAGGTGCTCGTCCACGAGCGTGTGCCTCCCAACGACGGCGGCATCAGCATCGGCCAGGCGGCGATCGTCGCCCTCGGCCAGCAGTAGCCCTGGTCCAGCGCCACGCTGCCGCAGCCCTCCCGGTCGATGTCGCGTCGATGGCCGAACGGCAGCAACGAGCCAGGCGACGACGCCGGGCGCACAACCCGTTTCTGGCCCGGCCCGACGACCTGGGGCGGAGGACCCAGGCACGCCCGCAGGGTCCTTTGACGCTCCTTGGCGATGGGGTAGACGGGCCGATCACGTCGACCTTCTCGGCGCCCTCCCTGGGCGGTCCGGGGTAGTGCCGGTGCGCAAACGGCCGCAGGCGTGTTCAACGATGGTTCCTGGCAGGCTTTGGCCATGGACTTCATCGGGCCTGAGCTGATCCTGGTCGTCGCCTTGATCCTGCTCAACGCCGCCTTCGCCGGCAGCGAGATCGCGCTGGTGTCGCTGCGGGAGGGCCAGCTGCGCCAGCTCGCCCAGCAGGGCGAGCGGGGCCAGACGCTGGCCAAGCTGGCCAGTGATCCCAACCAGTTCCTGGCCACCATCCAGGTCGGCATCACCCTGGCGGGGTTCCTGGCCTCGGCGGCGGCGGCGTCGTCCTACGCCGCCGCTCTGGCCAAGCCACTGGGCTTCCTCGGCAGGGCTGCCGAACCGGTGGCGCTGATCCTGGTGACCCTCATGCTCACCTACTTCACCCTGGTGCTCGGCGAGCTCGCCCCCAAGCGGGTGGCCCTGCAGCGGGCGGAGCGGTGGGCCCTCGTCTCCGCCCGCCCCCTCGCCCTCCTCTCCCGCCTGTCGCGCCCGGCCGTGTGGCTCCTCAGCCGTTCCACCGACCTGGCGGTACGGGCCTTCGGAGGCGACCCGAACGCGCAGCGGGAGGAGATCACCGAGGAGGAGGTCCGTGACCTGGTAGCCACCCAGGAGGCCTTCAGCTCCGATCAGCGGGGCTTGCTCGCCGGCGTCTTCGAGCTCGACGATCGCAGCCTCCGACAGGTGCTCGTCCCCCGTCTCGACGTGGTGGCCTTCGACCAGGACCAACCGGCGGAGGAGGTCCTGGCCGAGCTGGTCCGCACCGGCCATTCCCGGGCCCCGGTGCACGAGGGCGACCTCGACCGGGTGCTGGGTTGGGTGCACGTGCGCGACCTGGTCGGCAGCGAGGAGCGGGTAGGGGCGCTGGTCAGGCCCGCCCTGGTGCTCCCAGAGACGGTCAGGGTGCTCGACGCGCTCCGCCGGCTGCAGAGCGATCGCCAACAGCTGGCGGTGGTGGTCAGCGAGCACGGTGGGGTCGAGGGGCTCGTCACCATGGAGGACATCGTCGAGGAGATCGTCGGCGAGATCTACGACGAGTTCGACCGCGACCTCGGCGAGGTCCGCCGGGACGAGCACGGCGGCCTGGTGCTGGCCGGATCGTTCCCGATCCACGACCTCGCCGACTTCGACGTTGGCCTGCCCGAGGGCGACTACGCCACCGTCGCCGGGTTGGTGCTCGACCACCTGGGCCACATCCCCGAGGCGGGCGAGACCGTCGAGATCGACGACTGGCGCATCGAGGTGGTGGAGATGAAGGGGCGGGCGATCGCCCAGGTGCGCCTCGACCACGTGACCTCGTAGCGGCCTGCCCAACGGGAGCCGACGGCGCCTCGGCTAGGGTCAGGCGAACACGGCCGGCGCCGGCGCCGGGCCGTCCGACCGAGCCGAGGACCGCGATGACACCGGCAGACGACGCCCCGACCAGCACCGGGCACACGGCAGCGACCGCCTTCGACCCCGAAGGGGTGGCGCTGCACCTTCTCAACGCCACCCAGGCCGCGGCCATCGCCTGCCTGCCGTGGGTGGGCCGGGGCGACAAGGAGGCCGCCGACCAGGCTGCGGTGGCCGCCCTGCGCGCCCGCCTGGCCGAGGTGCCCGGGCAAGGGCGGGTGGTCATCGGCGAGGGGGAGAAGGACGACGCCCCCATGCTCTACCAGGGCGAGGAGCTGGGCACGGGCACCGGAGCCGGGTGGGACCTCGCCGTCGATCCCCTCGAGGGCACCAACTACTGCGCCCGAGGCGTCGAGGGCTCCATCGCGGTGTTGGCCGCCACACCTCGCGGCGCCATGTGGGGCACGTCCGGGTGGTACATGGACAAGCTCGTCGTCGGGTCGGGGGCCGCCGGCCAGATCGACATCAGCCTCCCGGTCGACGACAACCTCCGTCGGATCGCCGCCGCGCTCGGCAAGCAGGTCGACGAGTTGGTCGTCATCGTGCTCGACAAGCCGCGCCACGCCGAGCTCATCCCCCACATCCGGTCGCTCGGCGCCGCCGTGGTCCAGATCCCCGACGGCGATGTCATGGGGTCGCTGCTGGCCCTGGTGCCCGGCGGCGGGGCCGACGTCGCCCTCGGCATCGGCGGCGCCCCCGAGGGGGTGCTGACCGCCGTGGCGGCCCGCCTGCTGGGGGGGGACATGCAGGGCCGCCTCGCACCCCAGAGCGACGATGAGCGGGCGTTGCTGGAGTCCGACGGCGTCGACATCGACGCCGCGCTCACCCTCGACGACCTCGTGGGCAGCGACCAGTGCACCTTCGTGGCCACCGGCATCACCAACAGCGCCCTGTTGAGCGCACCGCAGCCCGCCGGCGAAGCCTGGCGCACCTGCTCAGTGGTCGTGACCCCCCGGCACCAATCCCTGTTCGTCCAGGCCCTTGTGCCCAGGGCCGACGGGAAGGCCTAGGATGCTGCACCCATATCCAGCGCTCTCGGCGGTCGCCCACGGTGGCGGGCCGCCGAGCGAACCCATCATCCCGAGCCGAGGTGGACATGACCGACAAGCAGGCGGAGATCCAGCAAGCCAACAAGAGCTCGGACAGCCGTCGCCCGATCATGCTGGCCATCGCCGGTGACAGCGCCGCCGGTAAGACCACCCTGACCAAGGGTCTGGTGAACGCGCTCGGCGACCACCGGATCAGCTCCATCTGCGTCGACGACTACCACCGCTACGACCGGACTGAGCGCAAGGAGCTGCCGTTCACCCCGCTCCACCCCGACTGCAACTACCTCGACATCATGGAGCAGCACCTCAAGCTCCTGTCGGAGGGCCAGCCCATCCTCAAGCCGGTGTACAACCACGCCGACGGGACCCTCGACCGCCCCGTCTATGTCGAACCGTCGGAGTTCATGGTGGTGGAGGGTCTGTTCCCGCTGTGGAGCAGGGCGTCCCGGGCGTGCTTCGACGCCACCGTCTACCTGGATCCGCCCGAGGAGATCCGCCGGGCGTGGAAGGTCGCCCGCGACACGGCCAAGCGGGGCTACACCGAGGAGCAGGTCTTGGCCGACCTCGACAAGCGCGAGCCGGAGTCGGCGGCCTACATCCGCCCCCAGCGAGCCAACGCCGACATCGTGGTGCAATTCTCGCCCATCCTGTCCCGAGGGGAGACGGTCAAGGACCCGCTCAGTGCCACCGTGCTCATGCGCCCGACCATCCCCCACCCCGACCTCCACCCGGTCGTCGGCGACGACACCGAAGAGGCCATGCACCTCAAGCTCATCCGCGACGACGACGGCAAGCCCGTCGACGCCCTGCACGTCCACTCCTACGCCTCCGAGGAGGCCACCCTCAAGGCCGAAGAGGCGATCTGGAACCTGATGGACGTGCACGAGCCGCTCTCCGACGAGCTCGGCATGATCGACGGCAAGCGTGACGGCCCTCTGGCCATCACCCAGCTGATCCTGCTGTTCCACCTGATCCAGGCCCGGCACACCTAGAGAGCTGGACGGGCGCCTGCCCCTCCGGGTTGCGCCTCGGCGGGCAGGGCCGGCCGCGCCAGTGACCAGGGGGGAGCCCTCTCAGGCTGCCTCCTGGAGCGCGGCGATGGCATCGTCGAGGGTGGCCACCGGCACCACCTCCAGGTCGCCGCCGGCGACCTCCCGGGCCAGCGATGCCTCGTACTCGGGGACGAGGAACACGGTCGCCCCCGCCTCCCGGGCGGCCACCACCTTGGCGTCGACGCCTCCCACCGGCCCGACGCCGCCGTTGAGATCGATCGTGCCCGTCCCGGCGATGCGACGGCCGACGGTGAGGTCGCCGGGGTCGGCCAGGTCGTAGACGGTGAGGGCGATCATGAGCCCGGCCGACGGCCCGCCGATCCGGCCCTGGTCGACCTCGACGGGGAACGGCAGCGACAGCGCCAGGTCGACGGTGCTGACCGCCACCCCCAAGCCGGGTCGGTCGAGCCCCTCGACCGTCCCGAGGGCGACGGGGACCTCGGAGGGGGCGCCGTCCCTTCGGATGGTGAGGGCAACCTCCTCCCCCTCCGCTCGCGCCCCCAGCGCGCCGACGAGGTCCGAGGCGACCTCGATGGGGCGACCGTCAACGGCCACGATGACGTCGCCGACCTGCAGGACCTCGCTGGCGGGCGAGCCCGCGGAGAGCTGGATGATCCGGGCGCCCTGCCCAGAGACGTCGACCTGCTCTCCGGCTCGGCGCAGGCCGACGGCGGCAGCGACCTCGCTGCTCTCCCGGAACATCGCCCGCTGTGCCTCCTCGAGCGCCTCGGGGTCGACCCCCTCGGGGAGCACCTCGCCCTCGGTCAGCAGGTCATGGCTCCTTTTCACCCAGGCCTGGACGACCCCGAGCGCGTTCGAGCGGAACAGGCGCACGGTCGTGAGCAGCAGCTCCCCGGAGAGCTCGTCGCGTGCGCCGGCGAAGGTCACCCGTTCGCCGACCGAGACGGCCGATCCGGGAGCGATCACGAAGAGCGGCAGCGGCACGAACAGCCCGGCCACGAGCACCACCACGGCGATCGCCGCTGCCGTCCCCGCGGCTGTCGGTCTCTTCACCGGGCGGTCAATCGACGACCTGGGGCACGCCCACCTGGCGGATGGCGGCGATCCAGCCCTCGAGGTTGGAGCGGATGACCACGTCCTGGCCGCCCGCCACCTCGGGATCGAGCATCAGCACCACCACCTCTCCTCGAGGGCCCTCTCGCCACAGCTCGGCCGGCAGGGGCAGCACGCCCGTCCAGTACCCAACCACCGACGCCCACGGCACTTGGAAGACGAGTCTCGCCGTCCCCGACGTGGCGTCGACGCCGGGGTCGAACATCAAGATCCGCTGCTCAGTGGCGGCCGCGCGCGTCGACGCCGACGATTCGGCGAGGACGATTCCCTGCAGGTAGCCGTCGCCGACAACCCTGAGATCGCGCTCGCCGTCATGGAGCCAATCGGAGGGGATCACCGTGCACGGGCCGGGTCCGGAGGTACCCGAGGCCGGTCACCGGCTCCGGTCCACACCGGTCGGAACCGGTCGGCTGGGATGTCAGGAGACGGTGACGCCGTCGAGGAAGTCGACCACCTTGTCGATCTCCCGGCGCACGGCATCGCCGCTGCCCGTGGCGAGGCTGCTCCCCGCCCGGTCCGCCTCGACCACGGCGGTGTCGTAGGGGATGACCCCGGCCAGGGGCACGCCGTACTCGGCGCACACCTTCTCGAAGAACTCGGCATCGTCAGGCAGGCGGGCCTTGTTGCCCACTCCGAACGTGCGAGGGATCCCCAGCTCCTCGGCCAGGGCGATGGTGCGGGCGGCGGTGATGATCGACTTGCGGCTGGGCTCCATGATGACCAGCAGTACGTCGGCGTAGGCGAGGGTGCCTCCCGAGCGGCTGAGATGCTCGAGCCCGGCCTCCATGTCGACCAGCGTGACGTCCGCGTTCTCCTCGAGGACGTCGCCGAGGAAGCTCCGCACCGAGGCGTGGCCTCCGCAGGTGCAGCCGGCGCCCGCCTCGTTGACCTTGATGGCCGAGATCAACGTCACGCCGAAGGGGGTGCTGCGGCCGTAGGTGTCGATGACCTCCTCGGCCCGGACATCGCCCTTGGCTCCCACGAGGAGCGCTCGGGGGAGTTGGGGAATGGCCTCGATCTCCTCGAAGCTCAGCCCGAGCGACATCCCCAGGTTCGGGTTGGAGTCGGTGTCGATGGCGACGACCTTGCGCCCCCGCTCCGCCAGCGCTCGGGCGATCAGTGACGACGTCGTGGTCTTGCCCACCCCGCCCTTCCCGACGATCCCAACCTTCATGGTCGCTCTCCCTCAGCCGTTCGGTTTCCTCACAGCCTACGCCGTCCGACTCCACACGGCAGCTAGCAACAACGCGTCGAGGGCCCGACCCCTCGACGCGAAGGAGCGCCGGCTCCGCCGGCGCTCCTTCGCAGCACGATCCTCCTCGCCGCCGAACCTCCGGTTGGACGGCCAAAGATCAGGCGGCTGAGCGGTAAGAACCCGAGGTGGCGTCGCTGTTGGCTCGAGCTGCCTCGGAGAGGGCGTGCTGACTGGCCTCGCGGTTGGAGGCCTCGCCCTTCCACGCCTCGAGCGCGGCGTCCTGGAGCGCCCGCCCGTAGGAGAAGGTGAGCACCCAGGGGTGGGGGCCCATGGTGTTCATGGCGTTGAGGTGCTCGGTGGCCACCTCGGCGCTCTGGCCCCCGGAGAGAAAGGCGATGCCGGGCACGGCCGCCGGCACGGTGCGGCGCAAGCACCGCAACGTCTGCTCGGCGACCTCCTCGACGCCGGCCTGGCGGTCGTTGCCCTTGCCGGAGATCACCATGTTCGGCTTCAGCACCATCTCCTCGAACGACACCCGCTGAGCGGCCAGGGCATCGAAGACCAGGTGCTGGGTCAGCTCGGTGACCTCGAAGCATCGTTCGATGCTGTGGTCGCCGTCCATGAGGACCTCGGGCTCGACGATCGGCACCAGGCCGCCCTCCTGGCACAGAGCGGCGTAGCGGGCCAGGGCGTGGGCATTGGTCTCGATGCAGTAACGGCTCGGGAGCCCGCCCTCGGCGATGGTGATGACCGCCCGCCACTTGGCGAAGGTGGCGCCGAGCTCGACGTACTCGGCGATGCGCTCTCGCAGCCCGTCGAGGCCCTCGGTGATCTTCTCCCCTGGCGCCTTGGCCAGGTCCTTGGCGCCGGTGTCGACCTTGATGCCGGCCTGGATGCCAAGGCTCTTCAACAGCTCGGGGAAGGGGGTGCCGTCGGAGGTGGACTGGCGGATGGTCTCGTCGTACATGATGACGCCGCTGATCGCCTCGGCGAGACCGGGGGTGGTGAACAGCGTGTCGCGATAGGCACGCCGGTTCTCCTCGGTGGACTCGACGCCGACCGACGCGAACCGCTTGCCAATGGTGGCGGTGCTCTCGTCGGCCGCCAGCACCCCCCTGCCGGGGGCGACGAGGGCCTGGGCGTTGGTGGTGAGGTCATCAGCCATGGGCACGCTGCTCCTTGCTCGTTCGGTCGAGGTTGGACCCGCGACGTTACGCCAGCCTCACCGCCGCTGCCACCATCAGCGGATCATGGCGAGGCCACGGCCGTCGGGGAGAACCGCTCGGCGATGTCGTCGTCGAAGCCGTCGACCAGCCCGGCGAGGAACAACGCGGCGGTGGGCGTGAGATCCTCGCCGGCGAGGCCAACTGCATGCCACCGGCGCTGGAGCGGCAGCGCCGGGTACCGCCACTCCTCGAGCACCCCCCGCGACAGCTCCCGGGCGACGGCGTCGCGGGAGATCAGGGTCACGCCGAGGCCCGCCCGCACCGACTCACGGATGGCGCCGTTCGAGCCGAGCGTCAGGGTCGGAGGGGCGATGCCGAGGTCCTCGAACAGCTCCTCGGCCGTCGAACGAGTGCCCGAGCCCGGCTCCCGGACGAGCCACACCTGGGTGGTCAGCTCCGCCAGAGACACCTCGTGGGGCGACACCGCCTGCACCGGCTCACCGTCTCCGCGCTGCCCCGTCGGGGCCACGATCACCAGGGGATTGGCGCGCGTGGCGAGGGTGCTGAAGCGACCGTCACCCGGCGGTCGACCGCCGATGGCCAGGTCGACCTCGCGGAAGCCGAGCAGCTCCCAGACGCGGTTGCGGTTGCCAACCTCGAGCTCCACCTCGGCCTCGGGGAAGCGGCTGCGGAAATCGGCGAGGAAGGGAGGCAACACGTGCTCGCCCGCGGTGGTCACGGCGGCAAGGCGCACCCGACCCCGCTCGGGGTGGAGCTGCCCGGCGGCGGCCACCCTGGCCTCCTCGACCAAGCCGAGCACCTGGCGGGCGTAGCGGGCGAAAACCTCACCCGCCGGTGTGAGCACCAGGCCCCGGCCCTGACGGGCGACGAGGGGCACGCCGAGGTCCTGCTGGAGGGCGCTCAACGCCGCCGAGACCGCGGGTTGGCTCACCACCAACCTGGCTGCGGCCTGGCGCACCGAGCCGGTGCCGGCCACGGTGACGAAGGCCCTGAGCTGAGAGAGGGTCATTGGTTAACCATACCCTTGTAAGTAGTGGCCAGATTCGTAATAGACGTATTCGGACGATGCAACAATGGAGGGCGAGACCACCGTCGCATCGGGAAGCGGAGAGAAGATGGCCGAAGAAAACGGCAAGAAGGAAGAGAACGGCAAGAAGAAGGGTCGCTGGGACGCCGGCGTCACGCCCTACGCCGAGATGGGCTACTGGGTGCCGACTACGAGCCCAAGGACACCACATCCTGGCCGCCTTCCGCATCACGCCCCAGCCGGGGGTCGACCCCGTGGAGCGTCGGCGGCCGTGGCCGGCGAGTCGTCGACCGCCACGTGGAGCGTGGTGTGGACCTCCCACGAGAACTACCAGGCCAAGTGCTACAAGGTCGAGGAGGTGCCGGGCTCCGAGAACCAGCACATCGCCTACATCGCCTACGACATGGGAAGGCGACGAGCCCGTCACCTACGACCTGCCCACGCTGCGCCTCCAGGCCGCCAACGAGATGGACGACTACCTGAACGACAACGACTGATCCACCCGCCGGCGCTCTGCCGGCGGGACCGGGAGCGTCAGCCAGCGGGCGGCGGGGGCGGCTCCTCCACATCGATGGTGAAGCTGTCGAGGACGGCGTTGATGTGCGGGAGCATGCGCTCGAACTCCTCCTCCGGCTCGACCGGCGGGAGGGGGGCAGCTTGGAACAGCAGGATGAACATCTTGCGCCCTTGGAGAAGGAAGTAGTGGGCGTTCACGTGTGACCTACCGGTCTCCTCGTTGGTGAAGCGAGACAGGTAGGAGATGCCGTCCATTCCTCGCATGTTGAAGCCCTGACGCTTGACGACCTTGGCGCCTCCCCCCTCCACGATCCGCTGCGTCGTGGTGAGCATCGCCTCGAGGTCGGTGTCGACGTCGAACGGCTCGTCGTTCAGGTTGTAGCGAACGGACAGGGAGCTGTCGCCTCCGGCGCTCAACAGCAGGCGCCGGCTCTCGTCAGGTCGGGCGATCGGCACCCACGTCTCGGGATGGGCCAGGGTGAAGCCGGTGCCCTCGTCGTGGTACTCCCGGTACCCCTTGGGAAGCCCGGTCAGCGGGTCGATGGGGAGCTCTTCTGCCTCGGTGCCCGAAGGTGGCGGCGTGGCGGCGACCTGCTGGGGCGTGGGCTCGCGGCGGGTGGCGATGAAGATGGCGAGGAGCACCCCGAGGGCCACCACGACGATGGCGACACGCCCGGGCGACCACCCCCGCCGGGGTCGCGGTGCCCCGCCGATCGGGTCGTCGCTGCCAGCCCGTCGCTGGGTGTCTTCAACGGAAGTCGTCATGGGCTTCTCCTCGCCGGAAACCGGCCGCTACCTGCGCCTTTACGTTGACCAAGAGCCGACGTCAGCCTAGTGTGGCGTCACCGGCGCCGGTAGGCGCCACACACACAACGACAAATGGGGGTGTCGATGGTTTCACTCACGGGTTGGTACGTGGGGTACGTCATCGCATTGGTGGTACTCGTGGTGGTGGTCGTCCTCGTCGGGATCATCCTCGGCCTTGCCCGGCGCATCGGCGTCCAGGCACTGGCGGTCGTGGAAGCTCTCGACCAGGGTCGGATCAACACGCTGCCTCTGTGGGATGTCGACAAGATCAACGGTGGGGTCCGTTCGATCGTCGCCAGCGCCGAAGAGGCGCGGGGGGCACTGGAGGGAGCGCAGTGATGATCCAGCTGAACCCAGTCCTGGCCCTCGCCCAGGACCACATCACCATGTGGTGGGTGACGCTCGGCCTCGGTGCCGTGGTCATCATCGCCGTCATCGTGTTGCTGTCGCTGCTCATCGCCTTGGTCGACGACATCGACAAGAACGTCCGGGAGGCCTGGGACACCGCCACCCGGCTGGCCGCCAACACGGCGACCACGTGGATGCTCCAGCAGACCACGGTGCGCACCGCTGAGCTCGATGCCGAGGTCCAGCGCCACGCCCAGCTCCTCAACGCCCAGGGAGGTCGCTGATGACCCTGCAAGTCGTCCTCACCGTGCTCGAGATCGTGCTGCTGGTCGTCGTGCTCGCCTTCTTCCTCAACCGGGTGGCCGGCCAGCTCAACAGCATCTCGGCCAACCTGGCTCGGATCACCTTCGGTGTGCGGGCCGTGGAGACCCAATGTGCGGTGATCGGCCCTGCGACCGACCGCATCAACGCCAACCTCGCCAGCGCCGCCGGCGGCCTCGAGCAGGCTGCGGCGCAGGCGGAGCGCCTGGGGCGCTAGCCCTCACCGTCGCATCGGTCGCACGACCGGCGGGCCTTTCGGCTCGCCGGTCGCTTCCGTTTTCGGGTGGGTCCCGCCCAGATCCCGGCCTTTCCTCGCTCTGCACGTGGGGGGGCCGTTCCGCGCGTGGGATGCCTCCCGGATTGGCCCGCCTCCTCCCGTGTCGCCCGCCGTCAGGCGGCGCTCACCGGTTGCCGGACGCCGGCTAAGCCCGGTCGCCCATCGCCCTGTGCCGGGCCCGGCACCGCCACGGCCGTCCTGCCCGTCCCCCGCCCAGTGACCACGGCAACGACGGCAAGGGCGACGATGGCACCGACCTCGGCGGCCACCGCGGCGAAGGCCTGGTCGGTCCAGCGGCGCTCGAGGAAGCCCAAGAGTCCCACCGTGCGGCTCAGGACCACGGCCACCAGGGAGAAGGCGATGCCGGCGAAGGTGATGCCGGCTGCCGGTCGGAGCACCACCGCTGTGCCCAGCAAGGCCGAAACGGCGGCGTTGGCCAGGAACCAGGGGCCGATGAAGGGGATCCCCTGATAGCCGGACGACCACAGCTGCAGGTGGATGGCGCCTCCCACGACGACCAGCACGGCGGCGAGCAGGGGTGCACTTCGTCTCATGGGGCACGCTCCTCGGAGGGAGCATCCCTCCTCGAAAGGTCTACGGAACCACGAGGGGCGCCGTACGATCTCCCCGAGCCTTGTCGGTGACCCGTCCCCGCCTCGAGAAGACCATCGGTGACGGCGCGAACGGAAGGGACGGGCCGCGAATGGCGGAGACGCCGAGACAGTCGTCGGAGAGGAGCGGTTGCCCACCGAGGCCAGCCTCGGTGTCTGCCGCCGACCTGGGCTTCGTACGCCGCCCGATGGTGCGCTGGCTCGATCCCCACCAGCTCTTCGACACTGCCATCCGGGTGGTGGTGTCGGGCCTGTTCGGTTCCTATGCCGACGCTCGAGAGCTTCAGGCGTTGGTCCCGGCCGAGGTGCTGGACCGGTCCGAGGGGCCCGATCTGTGGCTCGACTACGTGGCCGACCTGGGCGACGGGTGGAACTCGACCTACACCGTTGCCCGGTTGCTCGCCGCCGAGAAGCTCGAGCTGGGTCCGAAGGGCGGAGCCGGCACCACCACCGAGCGGGGCCGGATCCTCGTCATGGGCGGCGACCAGGTGTACCCGGTGCCCAAGCGGGAGGAGTACGAGAACCGGCTGCTCGGCCCCTACCGGTCCGCCCTGCCCTGGGTGTCGGGCAACAACCCGGAGCTGCTCGCCGTGCCCGGCAGTCACGACTGGTACGACGGCCTGCTCAACTTCACCAGCGTCTTCTGTCGGGGACGCTGGATCGGCGGTTGGAAGACTCGTCAGCAGCGAAGTTACTTCGCCGTCAAGTTGCCCCACCGGTGGTGGTTGTGGGGGATCGACATCCAGTTCGGCGCCTACCTCGACGAGCCCCAGCTGAAGTACTTCCACGACGTGGCGTCCGACCTGTCCGCCGGTGACCGAATCATCTTGTGCGTCGCCAAGGAGGTGGAGAGCGGCCGGAGCAAGACCGAGGTCTACTCCGACCGCAACCTCGAGTACATCGAGCGCCAGGTCATCCAGCCGACCGGTGCCCAGGTGCTGCTCTACCTGAAGAGCGGCCGCCACCACTACTGCCGCTACGCGGAAGAGGACGGCCCCAGCCACCACATCACCTCGGGCGGCGGCGGGGCGTTCCTGCACCCGACCCACCAGCTGCCCGAGCACCTCGAGCTTCCGAGGAGCGCCTCGCCGGGCCGCTACCGGCGGGCCGCCACGTACCCGGCGGCGCAGGTGTCCAAGCGCCTACGCAAGCGAGTGTGGCTGCTGCCTCCCTACAACCTGCCGCTGGCCGCGGTGTTCGGGGGTGTCCAGATCCTGCTGGCCTTCATGCTCGGCCTCCACCTGGATGACCGCCATGTCGACCTCGGCCTGGGCGACCTGTGGGTGGCGGTGTGGAGGAGCCCCACCGCCTTCCTGCTCATCCTGCTCATGGTCCTCACCCTCGGCGCCATGGTCCGCTTCGCCCACGAGGCCACCGGGCTGACCCGGCTGCTCCTCGGCCTGGTGCACTCCTCGCTGCAACTGGTGACCGTCGCCGTCGTCATGGTGGCGGCGTCGGCCCTGTCGTCGGCGTTCGGCCTGGAGGGCCTTCCCGCGCTGGGGGCGTTCCTGGGCATGGTCGGCGTCCTCGGCGGCGTCGGCGGCACCCTCGGCATGTCCGGGTACCTGTGGGCCACCAACTGCCTGGGCTTCCACGGCAACGAGGCCTACGCCCCCCTGCACCACGCCGACCTCAAGCACTTCTTGCGCCTGCACATCGATGCCGACGGGGGGCTCACCGTCTACCCCGTCGGCATCGACCAGGTGGGCCGCAAGTGGCGCCTGGTCCCCGACGCTCCCGACGACGCTCCCTGGTTCGAGCCGGTGGGCCCCGAGCCCGAGGCCCACCTCATCGAGGAGCCCGTGCGGATCACGGGCGGGCGGTGACGGCCGGTCCTGGACTCGTCAACGGCGCTCCCGCACCTCGGTGGACCAGGCCGGCAGGCGATCGAGGACGGCATCTCTTCGACGCCGATCGCACCTCGCCGCCCATCCGCTTCGCTCGAACGGAAAAACGGGAGCGCCCCCTGCCGAAGCAGGGGGCGCTCGAGTCGTGACCGGAGATCCAACGAGTGCTGCTAGCAGCCTCCCTGAATCGCCGGGGAGTTGCAGATGCTCTCGGCACTGACGGCGATGGAGTTCACCAGGTTGTCGACGTTGGTGAGGTCCTCGTCGATCGGGATGGTGCGGCTGATGACCACATCCACCCGGCGGTTGATCTCGGCCACCCCGGTGTCGATGGTGACGGTCTCGGGCAGGATCGCCGACAGGTCGGAGTTGATGCCCTGGCTCGCCTGGTTGATATCGAGGACGTTTCCGAGGATGTCCGTCGCGTTGCCGGTGATGCCCTTCACGGTCCCGTTGATCGACGTCGCCGCGCCCAGGATCTGTGAGCCGGTGTTGTCGATGCTGGCGGTGATGTCGACGATCTGCCCGGCCACACCGGAGAGGTTCTGGGCCGCGGTCATGATCTCCCCTGCCATACGGGCGGTCTCGTCGAGCCTGGCCACCTGGTCGAGGTCGGTGTTGATGGGTACCACCTCCGAGGTGATCACCTTCACCCGGTCGTCGATCGAGTTGGCCGCCAGCAGCGTGCGGGTCAGCTCGATGACGGCGAAGAGGGCGAAGCCGATGGTGATCGCCAGGTTGGCGGCGACGACGCCGTGCTCCTCGCGGAGCCGGGTTGCCCGGGGCGTCACGCCTCGCACCCCAGCACCGTTCCGGCGACCAGCGAGTCGCAGATGCCCTGGAGGCTGCCGACCACGCCACCGGTCTCGCTGCCCAGGCTGGCCACGATGCTGTTGGCGTCGGCGAGGGCCGGGTCGAGGTCGCCGTTGGCGATGCCGACCCGCTGGTGGATGTTCTGCACGCCGTCCTTGGCCGGGTCACACCCGCCGGGGCCGAAGTTGACCGGGCCCGGATCGCGGCCCTCGTTCTGGCAGTCCCCATTGGGGGCGTCGGCGCTGATCAGCTCGCCGTTGATGGCGGTGGTCTCGCCGAGGATCTCGCCGACGATGCCGGTGGTGTCGATCAGCGAGGAGTCGATGTCGACCAGCCTGGCGTTGGTGTCCCTGAGGGAGGCGTCGGTGTCGATCAGCGAGGAGTTGATGTCGGTGAGCTTTCCGTTGATCGAGGTCAGGTTGTTGATGATCTCACCGGCCTGGCCGGTGATGGGCTGGAGGGCGGGGTCGATGCCGGTGAGGCTGGCGTTCACCGTCTCCACCTGGTCAGGAAGGGTCTTGACGTCGCCCCCGGCACCGGTCACGGCGTCGTTGGCGGTGGCCAGGTTGCCGTTGATCGAGGCCAGCGAATTCGTGATGGCGATCAGGTAGACCACCACCACCAGGGTGACCACGGCGAGCAGGGCCACCCACACCTTCAGCCAGCGGGCGAGGAAGCGGCTCTGGTCGGCGCTGTCTCGGTAGCGGTAGTCGACTTGCGGTGTTGCTGCGGTTGCCATTGTTCTCTCTCCCTCTTCCGGATCAGCCGAGGAGCCCGCCGCCGCCGCCGCCGCCGCCGCCGATCCCCCCGAGGAGGTTCTGCAGGTTCACGGCTTCGTCGATCTCGGCTGCCAGCTGGTCGGCCCGCTGGGCCTGGCTCACGATGGTGCTGGTGTCGCCCTCGATCGCCGTGGCGAGGCCGATGGTGGTGTCGAGGTTGCGGTTGATCAGCGCCACGCCGTCGTCGATGCTCCGAGCCAGGCGCAGGATGCTGGTGGTGTCGGCGTTGATCCCTCGTGCCCGGCCGTTGATGGCGTCGGCGCTGCCGTTGATCGAGCTCGCCAGCCTGTTGATGGAACCGGCGGTGCCGTTGATCGACTGGGCGCTGCCGTTGATCGTGCTGGCCAGGCCGTCGATCGACTGGGCCAGGCGGACGACCTCGTTGAGCTGGCCTTCGAGCGGCTGCGCCGAGGCGAGGATCGAGCCGGCCCGCTGGTTGGTCACGTCGAGCTGGAGGACGGCGTCGGTGGCGGTGTTGATGCCACGACCCGTCTGGGCGATGTTCTCGGCCTTGGCGTTGATGCTCTCGGCGGTCGAGGCGGTGCGCTGCAGCAGCAGAGCGGCAGCCGCTACGACCACGAGGACGATGATGAGCGAGAAAGTCGCTTGACCCCGTTCATCCGAGGCCAGCCCCCTTCGCTGCGTCTTCAATGGTTTTCCCCCTGAGTTTGGTGGGCCAGAGCGAGATTGGCAGCGCAAGGTCGCGGTGTCGGTGGCCCGGTACGGATGGCATGTTGCGCCGGGCACTGTAGGCCACTAACACGGACAGTGGCAAGGCACCTCGGCGGTTATCAGACGCCGGTGACCTCGCAAGGTGACGGAGTTCGCCCTGATGCCGGTCGTCGCCTCAGCCCTCCAGGCTGGGAGGCGATCACCCGCCGGGCGCGACAGAGCCCGTGGGCAACCCACGGGCTCTGAGTCCAATCTCGTTGCCGCAACTGTCGGACCGTACCGGAGAGTGCGGGCCGATCAGCCGATCAGCTAGCTCTGACGAACCTTCTGCCTGACGAAGTTCCAGATCGTGTCGGTGGTCTGCTCCACGTTGTGCTTCTCACGCACGTGGTTGGCCACCTTCGTCTTGAGCTCTTCTTCGCTCCCTGCCTTGCCTGCCCACCGGCAGGCGTGACTAGCGTCCTTTCACCTGAACTCGTACGCCATGTCTCTCCTTGTTTGGTTCGATTGGAGGAGCTCCGACGGGCGATGGCAGCCCGCTCCCACAGTTCGGAATCAGCGACGCCCCCGGATGCGACTGCTTCGGGCGCCACCGGAAGTCAATGCCTGACGGCCACCAGCGCCGAGCTGCCCCCTCGAGAGTAGCGCCTTGAAGGCGCTGTCGATCGCCACCACGTCACCGACGATGTCGTTGACCACCCCCCGGAGGGGTGTGGTCTGGTTGGCGATGGCCTGAACGCCGATGAGGACGGTGCCCACCGTGAAGCTGACGTCTCGCAGCGTGAGGGCGATGGTGATGAGGTAGCCCGCCAGGGCAGCCACCACCAAGAACACGCCGATCAAGGTCACGATTGTTGCTGCTCCCATTTCCCCCTACCTCTCCCAGTTCTCGGGTGATCTCATGCGGTCCCAGCTCATTACAGAAGGCGCTCGAGAGCCCCCGCGTACCTCCCGGCGTTCTGCCGGGCCACTGCCGTGAGCTCCCGGGTCTTGCCGAGCCTGGGAACGGCGTCGAGCGTCCCGGTTAGCTTCACGCCGTTGTCGAGCACGTCGCGGGCATAGGCCTTGATCTCGAACGCGGGCCGGATCACCCGGTTCAGCAACAGGATCACCGTTGGTATGACCACGAGCAGCAGCAGCAGATTGCCGATCCACCACCAGATCATGCAGTTTCCCCCCTCGCTGACCACCGGACGGGCCGTGATCGGCCGGCGCCTGGTGGTCTCAGTGTGTAGGGCGGGAGTATAGAGGAAGCCACATGAGGGTGACCATGCTGCTGGCCGACGCCGCCCAGGCCGTCGGGGGCAAGCTCTACGTCCTCGGTGGGGGCTGGTCGGTGATGGGGCCGAGCCCCTCGCCGATGGCCATCGCCATCAAGATCGACGTGCCCTGGGGCGAGACGGACGTGCGCCATCGGTGGGTTCTCGACCTCATCGACCAGGACGGGCGCCCGGTCCTGGTACCGGCGCCAGCCGGTCCGGAACCGGTGCAGATCTCCGGTGAGTTCCAGGTCGGGCGGCCCCAGGGCCTGGCCGAAGGCACCCCGATCGACCTGCCGCTCGCCATCAGCGTGGGGGCCCTGACCCTGCCTCCGGGCACCCGCTGCGTCTGGCGGCTTTCGATCGACGGGGCCACGGCCCCTGATTGGCAGTTGGCCTTCGACGTGCGGCCGGCTGGCTGACCACGCTCTGCGACCGTCGCCTCGGCGCCGTCTGGATCAGCGCCACCACTGTGCGTGGTGAGAGCGAGGGCGAGGCCGGGCTCGACGCCCTCGTTCCTTCGCGCGTCCGGTCAGGCTGGTTCCGGCAGGTCCGGTCGCCGCTGGTCCATGCGATCGGCGGGGGCCTGTCCCGAGTCGACGTCGCCGACCGTCCAGTCGGGCTGCTTGTCGAGATGGCTCTGGTCGAGGATCGCTCGGTCGTCCTCGAGGTCGAGGATGGGGGCGATGAGCTCGATGTCGGCCGCCTCGACCTCTCCGGAGACGTGGGCCCGAACCTGGTCGGGGAACAGCCGCAGGATGCTCTCGACCACCAGCTGGTGCTGGTTGGCCAGGTAGCACCGAGCCCCGATGATCACCGAGGCGAGGCGATCCTGCACCTCGGCCAGGTCGTGCTCGTCGCCCACGGAGCGGCGGAGGCGGTCGAGTCGATCGGCGAGCGTCCGCCCGTCCTGCTTGCACGGGGTGCACTGGCCACAGGACTCGACCGCCAGGAAGCGGGAGACGCCGTGGGCGACCGCCACCAGGTCGGCGGTGTCGTCGAACACGATGAACCCCGCCGAGCCGAGACCCGCTCCGGCCGCCTGCATGGCCTCATAGCTGACTGGCGTGTCGAGCAGCGACGCCGGCAGCAACGGGTTGGCGACACCCGACATGACCGCCACCACCCGCTCGCCCGGGTCGGTGCCGCCACCGATCTCGTCGAGGACCCGGTGCAGCGGCGTGCCCATCGGGAACTCCGCCACCCCGTGGCGCCGGGTGCGACCGGTGACGGTGCACACGATGCTCCCCGGTGACTCGGGCGTCCCCAGGTTTCGGTACCAGTCGGGCCCCTCGGCGAGAATGCCGGGGACGTTGGCCAGCGTCTCGACGTTGTTGACCAGGGTCGGCGGGGCAGGGGTGGCGTCCCCCGGGCCGGCCATGGTGACGTCGGCCACGGTGGAGATATCTCCCACCACGTCCACGCCGTGGCGGAACGGCGGCGCGAGCCGGGGGAAGGGTTGGCGCCCGGCGATGACCTCGAGCAGCGCCGTCTCCTCCCCGTAGAGGTAGTGGCCCGGGCCCTCGGTGACCAGGAGCTCGATGCCGTCGGCCCAGCCCGCCGAGCCCACCTCGGCGATCGCTCGGCGCAGCTGCTCCAGCTCGGTGGTGAACGACCGCTTGAGCCCGAGGACGACGCGATCGGCACCGATGGTGACGGCAGCAGTGACCGCCCCCTCCAGCACCTTGTAGGGATTGCGGCGAAGGATGGTGCGATCCTTGAACGTGCCCGGCTCTCCTTCAGCAGCGTTGACCACCACCGTGGGAGGCACGACCGCGGAGAGGTTCTCGGCCACGGTGCGCCACTTGCGCCCGGTGCTGAAGCCGGCGCCGCCGCGGCCCCGCAGGCCGGCGGCCTCGACGTGGTCGATGGTGCCCAGCGGTCCCAGCTTCCGGGCGGCGTCGAGGCCGCGACCGCCTCCGGCAGCGACGTAGTCGTCGAGGCTGGCGACGGGGGAAGGATCGAGGATTCGAGGCTCCACGAGGGCACGCTACCGCCAGGAGCGGGCGCAGCGAGAGACGCCTACCGGCTCGGCGACTCCAACGCCGAGAACGAAGACCCCTCGCTCTGCCGGCAGTGGCGGCGGCTACTCGTCCTCGCCCTCCCAACGCCGGTCCTGCTCCCGCCAAGCCTCGTTCCGCTGGTCGACCTGCTCGCGCCAGTGCAGCGCCCGCTCGCGGGAGGGGTAGGGCCCGAGGCGGTCGACGGCGGCGCACTGCTCGCCTTCGGGCTCGGCTCGGCCGTGTCGGAAGCACCAGTACCACGACGTCGACGCTTCGCCAGGATCGGTCATCTGCTGGTCCTCCTGATCGTCCGTCGATCAAGGCCACCCTGCCCGGCAGTGGGCCGGCGGGAACCGGCGGCCTCCAGGAGGCGGAGAGCCCGCTCCACCCCGGGTGGCACGGGCTTTCGCTCTCGGTACACCCAGCCGACGCCCCGGGCGGCATCGACCAGCGCCCTCCGCAGGGCCGCGTCGTGGCGGGCGCCGGCGACGGCAGCGAGGGTGGCACGGGTGGCGGCAGCGGGCGAACGGGCCAGCCACGCCGCCCAGAGGCGGTTGCGGGCCTGGACCCGGCGCCGGGCGGTGGGGTCGCGCGCCAGCGCGGGGTGGTGGTGGGCGACGACGTCGTCGAGGTAGACCAGCTCCCACCCCTCGGCGGCGAGCGCCATGGCCAGGGGCTCCTCCTCGCCGCCGACCCCGAAGCGCTCCGGGAACCCGCCCACGTGGAGGAACGCCTCGCGGCGCACGACCGCAGCGCAGGCCAGGAAGCCGAGGATCGCACGGCCCCGCCGTCCCGACGCCGGTCCGAGGGCGCTGGCGGCCATCACCGCCGAGGTGGGATCGAGCCGCTGGTCGACGCCGACGAGCACCCTCGCCGCCACCACCGCCACCGCCGGGTGCTGGTCGAGGTAGCCGGCGGCGGCGGCGAGCGCCCCGGGAGCCCACCAGGAGTCGTCGTCGGCGAAGGCCACGTAGGGCGTGGTCGCCAACCGGGCGCCGACCTGGCGGGCGGCCGAGCCCCGGTTGACGGGCAATGCCACCACGGTGACCTGGGGAAAGCGGTGGCGCACCATGGCGGGCGTGCCGTCGCCCGAGCCGTTGTCGACCACGATGACCGCGGGCCGCTCGGGCAGGGCCACCAGCCGGTCGAGCGTGGTAGCGAGAAGCTCGGCGCGGTCACGGGTGATGACCACGACCGACACGGCGGGGTCCATGGGGCCGCACTACCCTGGTCGTGGCGAATTCCATCCGTGGAGTTCTCTCGTTGTCGTTCGGGAAGTGCGTGCCCCGGTGCTGAGCCGGTCGAACCCCTGGAGGTGACGTGGCGGTTGTGCTCGGCGTCAACGCCGTGTTCCACGATCCCGCCGCGGCACTGGTGATCGACGGCGAGGTCGTCGCCGCCGCCGAAGAAGAGCGCTTCACCCGTCGCAAGCACGGCAAGCAGGCCGTTCCCTTCGCCACCTGGGAGCTTCCCGAGGAATCGGCTCGCTGGTGCCTCGAGCGGGCGGGGCTGAGCCCGGCCGACGTCGACGCCCTCGCCTACTCCTACGACCCGTCGCTGCTGGCCCCGTCGGGCGCCAATGCCGGCATCGACGTCACCGCCGACGGGTGGGAGCCGCTGCGCACCCTCTACGCCGAGCGGGCCCCGCTGTTCCTGCGCACCGCCCTGCCCGGAATCGACCCCGGCTGCGTTCGCTTCGTCGCCCACCACGCGGCTCATGCCGCATCGGCGTGCCTGGCCGCGCCCTACCCCACCTCGAGCGTGCTCGTGCTCGACGGGCGGGGTGAGACCGCCTCGCACCTGGCCGGACGCTCGCACGGTGGCGACCTCGAGGTGCTGGCCGCCCAGCAGCTCCCCCACTCGCTGGGCCTGCTCTACGAAGAGGTCACCGAGCACCTCGGCTTCCGGCGCTCGTCGGACGAGTACAAGGTCATGGCCATGGCCTCGTACGGCAGCCCGGTGTTCCTCGAGGAGCTGCGCCGCCTGGTGCACGAGACCGGCGACGGCGGCTTCCGGGTGGAGCCGATCGACTGGGATGGGTTCGTCAAGCGTCGCCTCGGCGACGAGGAGTGGACTTCCGAGCACGCCAACCTGGCCTCATCGGTGCAGGTCCGGCTCGAAGAGGTGGTGCTCGAGCTGGCCCGGTGGCTCCACGCTCGCACCGGCGACCGTCACCTCACCATGGCCGGCGGCGTCGCTCTCAACTGCGTGGCCAACTCCCGCCTCGCCGCCGAGGGGCCGTTCGACCAGGTTTGGGTGCAACCGGCGGCCGGTGACGCCGGCACCGCCCTCGGCGGCGCCATGTTCGTGGCCCAACGCCTCGGGGACCCCGTGGCACCCATGCCCGGTGCCGCCCTGGGCCGGGAGTGGACCGACGACGAGCTCGAAGCGTGGCTGACGAGCGCGGCGGTGGCCTACGAGCGCCCCGACGACATCGCCGCCGCCGCCGCCGAGGTGCTGGCGGCCAACGGCCTCCTCGCGTGGTTCCAGGGCCGCAGCGAGTACGGGCCCCGGGCGCTCGGGCACCGCAGCCTGCTGGCCAACCCCGCCCACACGGACAACCTTCGCCGGCTCAACGACGTGAAGGGCCGCGAGCAGTTCCGCCCCGTCGCCCCGATGGTGCTGGCCGAGCGGGCCGCTGACATCTTCGAGGGCGGCCCCCTGCCCAGCCCCTACATGCTCTTCGTCCACCGCGTGCGCCCGGGCTGGACCCAACGGATCCCGGCGGTGGTCCACGTCGACGGAACCGCCCGGGCCCAGACCGTCGAGCGCCATGACGAACCGCTCGTTCACCGGCTGCTGCACGAGGTCGAGCGACGGATCGGGGCACCGGTGCTGATCAACACCAGCCTCAACACCGACGGACGTCCGATGGTGGACGACCCCCGAGATGCGTTGGAGTGCTTCGGGTCGGCACCGGTGGACGCCCTCGCCCTCGGACCGTTCCTGATCCGCCGCCCACCGCCCGGCTGTTGAGCGCCCAGATCGACTACACCGTCGTCATCCCCACCGTTGGGCGGCCGTCGCTGCTGGCGCTCCTCGACGCGCTCGCCACCGGCGGTACACCAGCTCCCCGGGAGGTGCTGGTGGTCGACGATCGTCGCCGCCCCTCCTCCCCGCTGCTCGAGCGGGTGCCTGTCCCCCTCGCCGGCTCGGTGCGGGTGCTCCCCGGCTCGGGCCGGGGCCCGGCGGCAGCCCGCAACGTGGGCTGGCGGGCGGCGTCGAGCGCGTGGATCGCCTTCCTCGACGACGACGTGGTCCCGGTCGACGGCTGGGCCGCCCGCTTGGCCCACGACGTGTCCGGCCTGCCCGCCGAGGTGGTGGGCAGCCAGGGCCGGATCGTCGTGCCCCGCCCCTCGGACCGACGCCTGACCGACTGGGAGCGCAACGTATCCGGCTTGGAGTCGGCGTGCTGGGCCACCGCCGACCTGGCGTACCGGCGCGCCGCCCTGGCCCGGGTGGGCGGCTTCGACGAGCGGTTTCCCCGGGCGTACCGCGAAGACGCCGACCTGGGCCTGCGCCTCACCGCCGCCGGAGGCCTCATCGTGCGGGGCGAGCGGATGGTGCACCACCCGGTGCAGCCGGCGCCGTGGTGGGTCAGCGTGCGGCTTCAAGCCGGCAACGCCGACGACGTCTTCATGGCCGCCCGCCACGGGCTCGACTGGCGACAGGCGGCAGCGGCGCCCCCGGGGCGCTTCGTCCGCCACGCCGTCACCACCGCCACCGGGCTGGCGGCGGCGGTGGCGGCCCTCAACCGTCGGGAGCGAGCAGCGAGCGTCGCCGGCGCGGTGTGGGCGGCGGCGACGGCGGAGCTGGCCTGGGCCCGCATCGCCCCCGGTCCCCGCACCGCCAAAGAAGTGGTGGCCATGGCAGCGACGAGCCTGGTCCTGCCGCCGGTGGCGACCGCGCACCGGCTGTGGGGCCTGATCACGCTGCGCCGGCGCCTTGCCGCCCCAGGGGCACCCACTCCCGGGCGGGCGGCGGCCAGAGAGGCAGGCTGACGTGGGCCTCCCCTCGCGCCATGTGCGCCGGTGGGGGCCGCTTTCGGTCGGCACCACCGCCTCGGAGCCTCTTGCCGACCTCGTGGCAGAGGCGGGGTGAACCACCGGAGGCGACCGCCGCTGCTGCTGGCGCTGCGGGCGCTCGGCCTGGGCGACCTCCTCACCAGCCTGCCGGCGCTGCGGGCGCTGGCCCGGGCCTTTCCCGAGCACCACCGGGTGCTGGTGCTGCCCGAGCCCCTCGCCGCCCTTGCCGTGCACGCCGGCGCCGCCGACCAGGTCGTCCCGTCGGTGGGGCTGCGCCCGCTGCCCCCGCAACTCTCCGGGGCCGACGTCGCCGTCAACCTGCACGGCAAGGGGCCCCAGAGCCACCGGCTCCTGGTGGCCCGGCACCCACGTCGCCTCGTCGCCTTTGCCCATCCCGAGGTGCCCGAGTCGGCTGACGGGCCCCGCTGGAGCCCCGACGAGCACGAGGTCCGGCGCTGGTGCTGGCTGCTGTCGGCGTCGGGCATCCCTGCCGACCCCGGTGATCTCCACGTCATGAGCCCCGACCGGACCGTGCCTGACTGGGTGCAGGGCGCAACCGTCGTGCACCCCGGGGCGGCGAGCGAAGCCCGCCGGTGGCCGGTCGGGCGCTTTGCCGAGGTGGCCCGAGCCGAGCGCGCGAGCGGTCGGGAGGTGGTGGTGACCGGGGGCCCGAGCGAGCGAGTGTTGGCACGAGCGCTGGCCGACCAGGCCGGGCTCGACCCGAGCCGGGTGCTGGCCGGCCGCACCGACGTGCTGGAGCTGGCCACCGTGGTGGGCCGGGCCGGGAGGTTGGTGGCGGGCGACACGGGCGTGGCCCACCTCGCCACCGCCCTCGGGACGCCGTCAGTGGTGCTGTTCGGGCCCACCCAGCCCCGAGCCTGGGGGCCGCCGCCGCTTCCCCGCCACGTGGTGCTGTGGTCCGGGACGGCCGGCGATCCTCACGCCGACGTGGTCGACCCCGGGCTGGCAGC
This sequence comes from Actinomycetota bacterium, assembly GCA_016781135.1. Taxonomy (GTDB): domain Bacteria; phylum Actinomycetota; class Acidimicrobiia; order Acidimicrobiales; family CADCSY01; genus JADDRA01. The sequence continues at coordinate 6,851 of JADDQY010000067.1, read as the reverse complement.
CATCGCGGTCGAGCGCGTGCTCCACGCCCTGGCTCGGCTCCCGGTCGGCCGCCCATCGAGCGAGCCGGGGGGAGGAGAGCTCAGCGGAGCGGAAGCTCCGACAGCTCCTGGATGACATCGGTTCGGTGGATGATCGACTTGGCTTCGTGCAGCTTGGCCGCCAGCACGTCGGGCGCCGCCCCGAAGGTGCCCCGGGGGATGGCGATGGTCCCGCTCGCCGCCCGGATGACGGTCTCGTCGTCCCCCGTGATGTCCTCGATCCACTCCCAACGGATGGCGGTCCGCGTGCCGTCGACACTCGAGAGCGAGACCCCGTGCAGGTCGATCCGCAGCACCTGGGCGGCACCGGAGGACGACCGGATCGTCTGCTCGACCGATCGCTTGCCCACGATCCTCAGACGCTCCCGCCGGTGAACGACGTGCCCATCGCGCCGAAACGTTAGCGAGGGTGCCGGCGACGCGGTGGATCGCCGGTCTCCGCCGGGGGCGGCATCCAGAAGTAGCATCGAGGCGGCGATGACCGCCGTGGTGAGAGGCCGGCTCCTGGGCCACACCAGCGCGCCCGGCCGCGGCGAGCGGGTGGATCAGGTGGTGCGGGTGGGCGGGGTCCTCGTGGAACAGATCCTGAGCGGTGTCATCGACGGCCCCGTCGAGTTCCTGCAGGACCACGACGAGTGGGTGGTGGTGCTGGGTGGCGGCGCCGTGCTCGAGGTCGACGGGGAGCCCCTCGAGCTCGGCCCCGGCGACTGGTGCTGCTCCCCGCCACCACCCCTCACCGCCTCGTCGACAACCACCCCGGCACCAACTGGCTGGCCATCCACCTCCCTCCCTCGCTCCGGACGGACTGCGGGTAGGCGACGGCGGCCAACCCACCGAGCGAGGACGGCGATGGGGCTGGGGCGATCCGCAGCCTGGCCGAGGGCGACGCGCCGATGGTCGTCACACAAGACCGACGCGTGGCGGAGCGACGACGACTTGGCGGCCAAGGTCCCGCGGTACCGGCTCCAACCGGAGGCCTATGCCCACGCCGTCGCCGGGGCCGTGGTCCTCGTCGGCCCGCGGACGGCCTGGGTGAAATAGCGCCACGCCCAACCGTGGCAATGGCGACAATCGTCGCGTGTCGTTCGTCTCCGAGGCCCGGGCCGGGGCGGTCGCCGTGGCCCCGATGCTCATCGGCGTCGTGCCCTTCGGGTTGGTGGCAGGCGCCGCACCCGTCGCCCGAGGTCTCGGAGGAGGAGTCGCCATCGGACTCTCGACCATCGTGTTCGCCGGCGCCTCGCAACTGGCCGCCGTCGAGGTCCTCGCCGACGGGGGCTCGGCGGTGGTCGCCATCCTTGCCGCTTGGACCATCAACCTGCGCCTGGTGCTGTACTCGGCGTCACTGGCGCCCTCGCTCGCTCACGAACCGGCGCACCGACGCCTCGGCGCCGCCTACCTGCTGACCGACCAGGCCTACGCGCTGTCGGTGGCCCGCTGGGCTCGAGGAGACGACGATCCCGTCGTTCCTGGCCGTCGCCGACCGCATGACCCAGGTGCCGCCAGCAGTGGCGAGGCTCCTCCGCCAGATCCCTCCGGCGGTGCTGGCGGCCATCGTCGTCCCCGCTCTGGTCCGACCCGGCGGCCACCTCGACCTCGCCCAGCCCCGGCTGGTCGCCGGCGTCCTCGCCGCCGTCGTCGCCTGGCGAACCCGCAGCGTGGCCCTCACCCTGGTGGCCGGCATGGCCGTCCTCCTCGTCGCCCTCGAAGCAGCGTGAACGCACGCAGCGACGACGTGTGCCTCCCAGCGCCAGCGGGTAGCCGTCGAACGGTCCGAGCGTGTGCGGGCCGGCGGAGCCCGCGATCGAGAGGAGAGCGATGCCGATCAGACCGAGCAAGGGCAACCACGGCCACCGCGACCAGGGCAGCGCCGGGCGGGGAGGGCAGAAGGCGTCGACGGGCAGCGCGGTGTCTCCCGAGTTCGCCGAAGGCCAGGAGGAGGCCATCACCGGCGAGGGCACCGAGCGCCAGCAAGCGCAGGAGGACCAGTAGGGGCCGGCATCCAGAGCAGGAGGAGAGCGCGCCCGCCTCGGGCGCTGCCGCCACCTCACGCCCCGGGGGAACGTGGCCCGAGCGTTGCACTCGCCCGCTTCGGGTACGGCGCCACTTGGTGAACGCCCCGACCCGCGGCCCCGGACCGCTGTCCCCGCACCTCGACGCCGCGCTGCTTGCCGGCGACGGTGCCCTCGAGGCACTGATGGGCGCCGAGCCGGTGGATCGGCGGGACCTGGTGCTCTCCCTGCTCACCGTGCACGACGTGCACTTGGCGCCGATCGACCGCCTCGGCCCCAAGGTGCGCTGGCAGCACCACCCGGCGCTGGCCGCCCTGAAGTATCGCCTCGAGACGGCGTACCTGGCCGACCTCGAAGCTGCGGACGCCGCCGCCCACTGGGATCTTCCTGGTGACGCGGTCGGCGCCATGCGCGCCGTCGGCCGGGTCGAGCTGGTGCCCGAGATCTACCGGTGGGTCGCCGAGGAGGCCGACATCGACGAGCTCGTCGAGTTCCTCGCCCTCGAAGGCGGTCCCGACGCCGGTTTCGACGACCTCGTCGCCGTCTGCCAGCTCGGCCTCGCCGGTGAGGCAAAGGTCGAGCTCGCCCGCAACTACTGGGACGAGATGGGCAACGGCTCGCTCGACGCTGTCCACCGCGAGCTCCACGACCGGCTTGTCACCGCCCTCGACGTGCCCGCGGTGCCCCGGGCCGAGCAGCCGCTCGAGGTGCTCGAGCGGGCGGTCCTGGGACCGCTGCTCGCCACCAACCGTCGGCTCCAGCCCGAGCTGGTCGGGGCACTCGGCCTGCTCGAGCTCCAGGCCGGGCCCCGGTGCCGGAAGGTGGTGGAGGGCCTACGCCGGCTGCGAGCGCCCGAGGAAGCGTTCCCCTTCTACGTCGAGCACGCCGTCGCCGACCCGCGTCACGGCAAGGACTGGGTCGACAACGTCGTGGCCCCGCTCGCCGCCGCCCCATGGTGGGCCGAGGGGATCATACGAGGGGCTCGATGGCGCTCCCTGCTGAACGCCCGCTTCTTCGACGCCATGGTTCGCCGCTTCGCTTGCGTGGAGGTCGGCCGCCGTCGTCGCAAGGCGTCCTAGCGGATCACCGCCACATCGAGGGATCTCCGTAGCCGAGTCGCTCGGCGAGCTCGGCGACCTCCACTCTGGCCAGCGGGGCGGCGAGCGCGGCGGCGCGAGCTTTCCAGCGACGCGGTCGCGGTGTCGCCGTGGCCATCAGCGGGGGCAGCCGAACCTGCCCGAGGTCGGAGACACCCTCGACGTCCCCCAACCACTCGCCCAGCGCGGTGAACGCCCCCGCCCGTTCGTCGTCGCCACCCGTGACCTCTTCGTAGACCAGGCGGTGCCACGAGGCGTCGGTGCTGGCGAGGAAGTCGAGCGTCGCCTGGTGAGGGGTGCGCCACTGCTCGGCGCACACCTCGGCGAGGGACGCGTCGGTCCACGCCTCCCACTCCGGCCAGAAGTCGTAGCACCACCACGTCGTCCCCCATCGCGGGTGCTCGTCGGAGTAGCCCCGGATCGTGAGGCGCCGGCCGACCGGGCAGTTGAAGAAGCCGTGGTGGAGCCAGCCGTCGACGAGGCCGTTCACCGACGCCGCCGGGTTCCGGGTCAGGTGGACGACCCGGAGGCGGGCGAGGGGGAACAGGGAACGGAGGAACTCGAGGCGGAACGAGTTGCGTGGCGTGGTGAGCACGAGCGGTAGCGCGGCGAGCTCGGCAGCCGAGGGGCGGCGCCACGGACCGACCAGGACGAACGGTGGCATCTCGATGAGGGCTTGGCCCGGCGGGCCGTCGGGCGGGGGAACATCCGGGAAGGAGGCCCGAACGGCGTGGGCGGGGAGGTCGTAGTACCAGGGGTCGATCTGCGGGTGGGCGGCCCGCGCCCGGTGCAGGAGCCGGAGGTGGAACGCTTGGCGGTCGGCGAAGCCGATCGACGCCCACGAGGGGTCGGCGGCGCCCAGTTCGGCGAGGGTCTCCCGGACCCAGCGGTCGACGTCATCGACGTCGATCTCGAGCAACGGCCACTGGACCGAGAGCCGCCAGGCGACGGCGAGGCAGAGCTCGTCGACCTCCTCCGGCCCCAGCCCGACCGCAGGCCGGCCGACCTCGGCCGCCAGCTCGGCCGCCAGCACTTGGCGCCGCCCCCCGTCCTCGAGGCCGGCCACGACGAAGAGCGGATTCACCTCGGCCCGGAGGTGCAAGAGCCCCGGGCACTGCCGCAACAGCTCCCCCACCAGCGTCGAGCCACCGCGCGAGCTCGACGCCACCACGATCACCTCGCGCACCGACGCAAGGTCGCCGGCGCTTCCTGGACGACGACGACGCAGCTCGGCAAGACGTTCTCTCGCCGCCGGCAACCCGGTCGTCCGCGGCACCAGCTCGTCGTAGGCGGACCACGTCTCGACCCCCTCGGCCCTCGGCACCCGACCTGGTCTCCCCGCGCCCGTCAGGGTCGAGCGTTCGGCTCTGGTGACGCCCCTCGCCCGGCCACGGCGCGGGCGCCCGCCCTCGGTGACGAGCTCGGGAAGCACCGGGCCGAAGGGCTGGGCGTTGCCGCTGCGGGTGCACGCTCGGGGGCCATCGCTCCGGCGCCTTCCCCCTCGGCGCTGACCCCCTCGACGCTGAACCCCTCAGCGCTGAAGCGCGTCGCGGATCTTGTCGACGACGGTCGCGAACCCGCCGGCGGCCACGTTGCCCGGCGGGGTGTTGGGCGCGTGGGGGTGGGGGTGGGTCGGTGCCGCCTTGCGCGCCATCTCCAGCTGCTCACCCATCTGCTGGAGACGCTCCTGTCCGAGCGCCTCCCGCAAGCGGGGCAGCAGGTCGTTCTCCTCCTCCTGGACGTGGTGCCGGATCGTGCTGACCAGCTCGTCGAAGGCGTTGCGGGCTTCCTCGGACTGCGGGTCCTTACCGTCGATCCGGGTCAGAAGCTCCTTCGCCTCCTGGTGCTCCTCCAGTGCGTCCTCGACCAGCTGATCGCCGTTAGGGAGGGCGTCGCGCATGGCCGGATAGAGGATCATCTCCTCGATGACCGCGTGCACCGAGAGGTCCTCCACGACGTGCTCTGCCACGTAGCGCTGATCGTCGGCGTGTCCAGTCGCCCTGGCTGCGTCCATCATCTTGAAGAGCTGCTCAGGCTCGCGGTGATCGCTGATGAGGAGCTCGATCGCGTCAGCCGATGCGCCGGTGGGGTCTGTCATCTCGCCCCTCTCCCCGGAAGGAAGTCATCGTTGGCCCGGTACCCCTGTCAGGGCATGGAGAAACCGACGTGCAGCCGGACGGGCTGGGGGGCGGGTGAGGGCAGCTCGACGGTGGGTAAGGGCGCGTCGACGCAATGCAAGGAGGTACCGCCATGCAGCACGACGAGTTCCTACGCAAGGTGGCCGAGCGCGCCGGCCTGTCGTCGACCGACGAGGCCCGGGCGGTCGTCGACGCCACGCTGCAGACGCTCGCGGAGCGGATCCTCGGCACCGAGGCCGCCCATCTGGCCGCCAACCTCCCTGTCGAGCTCGCCGGAGCGCTTGGCACCGGCGATGAGGCTGAGAGGTTCGACCTCGACGAGTTCGTCGACCGGGTCCGCCGGCGTGCCGGCATGGATGACGGGGCCAACATGCTCCAAGCGGCGCAGGCGGTGATGGGGGTGACCCGAGAGGCGGCAGGCGAGGGTGAGTTCGGCGATGTCGTGAGCCAGCTCCCGAACGACTACGAGCCCCTCCTGTCCATGGCCGGCGGCATGCCTGGCCGGCACCCGTGATCGCCGTGGCCGTCACCGCAGCAGAGGTCCAACGACACCTCGAGGACATCGACTACCCGTGCCAGAAGGAGGACGTCGTCCGTCACGCCGAGGCCAAGGGCGCCCCGGAGCAGGTGGTCGCCGCCCTGCGGGCCCTGCCACTCGGCGAGTACGCCTCACCGGCGGACGTCACCAAGGGGCTGCCGGCCTAGCCGGCCAGGCGACCGGTCACCTCGGGCCGGGGTTCGCACAGCGGGCGCGGTGGTGCCGACATCGACGGTGGCAGATGGGCGGAAGGAGTTGGGGGAGGATCCGGGCGATGACCTCTGTCGAGATCGCCGCCCTGGGAGCGGCCCTGGCCCTGACCGCCGTCCACCTGCTGGCCGGCAGGCTCCGCTTCCTTGCCGGCATCCCCCGTAGCCGCTGGCTCTCGTTGGCGGGCGGGGTCTCGGTCTCCTATGTGTTCGTCCACCTGCTCCCGGAGCTGCAAGAGGCCCAGGCGGCGATCGACGAAGCTCGGCGGCTTCCGTGGCTGGAGCGCCATGTCTGGCTGCTCGCCCTCGTCGGGCTGGCCGTGTACTACGGCCTCGAGCGCCTGGCCCTGTCGTCGCGTGCCCGCACGTCGGGCGAGGCCGGCGAGGACGCCACCGGCCCGCTCGCCTTCTGGATCAGCACAGGTGCGTTCGGCCTCTACAACGCCATCATCGGCTACCTGCTCGTCGACCGGGAGGAGCAAGGGGCGAGCAGCCTCGCCACCTTCGCCTTCGCCATGGGCGTGCACTTCGTGGTCACCGACTTCTCCCTCCGGGAGCACCACAAGCAGGCGTACGCCGAGTCGGGACGGTGGTTGGTGTCCCTTGCCCTGCTGGTGGGCTGGGCGGGAGGAGTGGCGTTCGAGCTGTCTCCCGCCGCCATCGCCGTCCCACTCGCCTTTCTCGGCGGCGGCGTCATCCTCAACGTCTTGAAGGAGGAGCTCCCCACGGAGCGACGGAGCCGCTTCCTCCCGTTCCTGGCCGGCGCCGGCACCTATGCTGCGCTCCTACTGGCGGTCTAGGTGTGTTCTCTCGGGAGGTTG
>JADDQY010000057.1 GCA_016781135.1 Actinomycetota bacterium | reverse complement strand
TGAACCCCGGACATCTTCTTTACAAGAGAAGCGCTCTACCAGCTGAGCTAACCCGGCGCAGCTCCGACCCTACAGGTGTCCCGTCCCCCGCCATGGGGTAGGCGTTGGCGTACCCGGCGTCACCGGGTTGACGCATCTGTAGGAGGTAGGCGCGTGCCGATCGTACGAGACGGGCAAGGGCTCACGGAGCCCTCTGGGCCGGCGACGGAGAGGCGGTCCCGGACGGCCGCCGCCGATGGGTCGCCCAAGCAACGAGGCAGAGCAGCGGCGAGCGCCGCCAGCCGCCAGAGCCAGGAGGTGGCTTCGACGGCCGCCGACCAGAGGCAGCGGGTGGTGGGCACTGCCAGCCGCCAGGCCCAGGAGGTGAAGGCCTCGGTCAAGGACCAGGCCCTGCAGCTGACCGAGGAGCTCTCGAACCAAGGTCGTGGCCTGGTGCAGGAGACCAGGCAGCAGCTCCAGAGCCAGGCCCAGACCCAGACCCAGAACCTCGCCCAGACGCTCTTCCAGTGGGCCCAGGAGACCCAGGCGCTGGTGGACGGGCGCCCCGAAGAAGCACCGACGGTCGGGCAGTACGCCCAGCAACTCGCCGACAAGCTGAACGACGTGGCGTCCGAGATCGAAGAACGCGGGGTGGAGGGCCTGATCGAGGAGGTGGGGACCTTCGCCCGCCGTCGACCGGGGGCGTTCCTGCTGGGGGCCGCCGTCGTGGGCTTTGGAGGGGGCCGGCTGTTGCGGAGCGCGCGCAGTGAAAGCACCGACGACGTCGACGCAGACAACGGCGGCCAGCCCGAGCTCGTCGCAGCCAGCGCCGGGGGCTCCGGCGGCAGTGGTGGAGCGGTGGCCCGGCGGCCTCGTCCTCGCCGCGCCACCATGCCCGCCGGCAGAAACCCAGCTTCCCAGGGGGGTGAGTGACGTGCAGTCGACCTACGCCACGAGAGGCAGCGGTGACAACCGCTCGATGCAAGAGCTGTGGGCCGATATGGCCAAGGGAGCCACCACGTTGCTCCGCCAGGAGGTGGAGCTGGCCAAGATCGAGACCAAGGAGCAGCTGAGCCGAGCGAGCAAGGCCGGAGCTGCGTTCGGCGCCGCCGCTCTGGCGGGGTTCATGGCCCTGCAGCTGCTGTCGTTCGCCGCTGCATGGGGGCTCGCTGCCGTGCTGCCTGACGGACTCGCCTTCCTGATCGTCGGCGTCGTCTACGCCGTGGTTGCCGCGGTCCTGCTGAGTGCCGCCCGCAAGAAGTCGGCCGAGGTGAACCTCGTGCCCCAACAGACCGTGGAGACCTTGAGAGAGGACGTGCAATGGGCAAAAGCGCAACGGAGGTAAGGCGCGAGATCGCCCAGACGAGGGGCGAGCTGAGCGAGACGATCGAGGCGCTCGAGGAGCGGATCGAAGAGGCGCGGGAATCGTTCGTCGACAAGATCAGCCCGAAGCGGGTCCTGCAGCGCAAGACCGCGCAGGTGCGCCAACGGTTCGACGAGATGGGCGCCACCATCACGGGCTCCAAGCAGGCGGTGGTGGGCTCGATGAACGAGGCGAAGGCCACCTTGACCGAGAAGACGTCGACGACGACGGAAAGGACGGGCGACCTCATGGGGCGTACCAAGAGCAAGATCCGAGGACAGGCACAGGAGCTCTCGGAGCGGGCTGGAGAGTCCGATGAGGGGGCGAGCGGCCAAGCGAAGGCCGCCCCCGCGGCACTCCGTCAGCGAACCGAGAGCAATCCGATGGCGGCCGGCCTAGCGGCGGTCGGGGCCGGGTTCCTGGCCGCCACGCTCCTGCCTCCGACCGAGCGCGAGCGCCAGGCGGCCGGGAGGGTGCAGGCACGGCTCGAGCCGCTGAAGAAGCAGGCCACCCAGGTCGGACGGGACATCGCCGGGGAGCTCCAGCAGAGCGCTCAGGGCAGCGTGGAACAGCTCAAGGAGCGTGCCGGCGAGGCCGCCGAGCGGGTCAAGCAGGACAGCCAGTCGTCCACCGAGGCGGTGAAGAAGGAGGCCCAGCAGGCCACGAGCCAGGTGAAGCGCCAGGCCCGGACCGCTTCCCGCCAGGTCAAGGAAACGGCTTCAGAAGCGTCGAGCGGCTCCCGTCCCCGAGCTGCCCGCACGCCCCGTCCTCGCCGCGCACCCGCCGGGACCAGCACCAGCTAGTCGGTCGCGCCCCCTCTGTCCCTTGGGGCAGAGGGGGCGGTCAGATCAGATAGCAGATCTCGCCGTGGGAGGCTTGCAGCACCGCTTCCACGGCGCCGACGAGCAAGGCGTGCAGTATCCGAAAACGGTCGGCCTCGGGGTCGGACTCGTCGGCGGCGCTCGGCGCGGTGCCCGGCGTGGTCTGGTCGAGATCACCGAGCGAGGCCAGCTCGGCGTCCCAGTCGGCGGTGCGGGCCGCCACCTTGAGCCGCATGGTCGGGGCCTGCAACAGCGCCCGCTGGAGGTCCTGCACGATGGTGACCACCACGTCGGTGGTGGTGCGTACCCCCGGTGTCGCCAGCAGGTGCAGAGCCTGCAGCTTGCGCATGGCCATCGCCGCGATCAACAAGGGGTCGCCGAGCTCGCTCACCGCTGCGTCGATCTCGCGAAGGTTGAGGGTGACCTCGTCGGGCACGTCGAACCACCGGCGCAAGATGGCGAACATCTCGGTGGTCACCGAGTGCAACGCCAGCAGCTCGTCGGGTTTGGGGATCGTCGCCAGGCCGTCGGCCTCGCCCCCCGCTCCCGCCTGGTCGCTCACGCTACCTAACCAGCGGCCCCGGTGACGGCCTGGTCGAGCGTGTCGTGCATCGGGAACACCTTGGTGAGCCCGGTCACCTCGAAGACCTTGCGGATGCGAGGCTGGGTGCAAATGAGGTGGAGCTCGCCTCCGCTCGATCGCAGTCGCTTCAAGGCGCCCACCAGCACGCCGAGACCGGTGGAGTCGAGGAAGTCGACACCGTCGAGGTCGACGACCACCTGGGTTTGGCCTTGCGCCACCAGGCTGTGCAACTGCTCGCGCAGACGAGGCACGGTGGCGACATCGACTTCGCCGGACACGGCGAGCACCGAGAGGCCATCTCGCTCTGACAGTTCGAGCCCAAGGTCCATGTTTGACGCGCTCCTCCAAGCAGTGACGAAGGGCTCACGCTACCGGCTCGAGCGGTTCCTCGCGACCGCCGTCCCTGCCCCGAGCACCGCAGGCCCCACCTCTACAGTTGGCACCGTGCAGGTGCAGGTCGACCGGCTCGTCGCCGGGCTCGAGGACAACCCTGCCCTCGTGCACCTCGAGCGCCTTCCCGCTCGCAGCGCACGCTTCGCCGAACTCGCCCGACCCCTCACTCCTGCGTTGGAAGCTCGTCTCCCTGGGCGGCTGTGGTGTCATCAGGCCCGAGCAGTCGATCTCGCTCGCGCCGGGCAGTCGGCGGTGGTGGCCACGGGCACGGCATCGGGCAAGTCGCTGTGCTACCAGGTTCCCATCGCCGAAGCCGCCGGCGATGCCCTCGGCGGTCTCGGCCCGCCCGCCACCTCCCTGTGCCTGGCACCGACCAAGGCCCTGGCCCACGACCAGCTGCGAGCGTTGCGGGCCCTCGACCTGCCCGGTGTGGTGCCCTGCTGCTACGACGGGGACACCTCGCCGGCGGAGCGCTCGTGGGCACGGCGCCACGCCAACGTGGTGCTCACCAACCCCGACATGGTCCACGCCGGGCTGTTGCCCCACCACGCCCGCTGGGCCACGTTCCTCAGCCGCCTGCGCTACGTCGTGGTCGACGAGTTGCACATCTTCCGAGGCATCTTCGGCAGCCACGTCGCCCACGTGCTCCGGCGTCTTCGCCGCCTGTGCGCCCACTACGGCGCCGACCCCGTGTTCCTGTTCGGATCAGCCACCATCGGCGATCCCGCCACCCTCGCCGAGGCGCTGTGTGGGCGACCGGTGGTGGCGGTCACCGACGACGGCTCGCCGCGGGGCGAGCGGCTCTTCGCTCTGTGGAATCCACCACTGGTCGATGCCACCTCGGGCACGAGGGCCTCAGCCCACGGGGAGACGGCATCGCTGTTGGCGTCGCTGGTGGGAGCCGGCCACCAGGTGCTGGCGTTCTGCAGGAGCCGCAAGGCCACCGAGCTGGTGGCGGCCGACGCCGTGCGTCGCGCCGATCCCGCCCTACGGGCCGCCATCAGGCCGTACCGGGGTGGTTATCTACCGGCCGAACGTCGAGCGATCGAGGCCGACCTGGCGGAAGGTCGACTGCGAGCGGTGGTGGCGACGAGCGCGCTCGAGCTCGGGATCGACATCGGAACCCTCGATGCGTGCATCCTCGACGGCTTCCCCGGGACGATCGCCTCCCTGTGGCAGCAGTCAGGGCGCGCCGGGCGCAGCCAGCGACGTTCTCTCGCGGTGCTCGTAGCCGGTGAGGATCAGCTCGACCAGTGGCTGATGGCCCATCCCGACCAGGTCTTCTCCCGATCGCCTGAAGCAGCGGTGGTCAACCCTTCGAACCCGTTCGTGGCTCTGGCCCACCTCGGGTGCGCCGCCTACGAGCTGCCGTTGGTGCCCGCCGACGAGGTCTGGTGGGATGACCTCGACGAAGGGGTCCGGCGCCTGGTGGCCGACGACCGCGTCACCGTGCGACGGAGCCAGGCCTACTGGTCGAGGCGGCGTCCACCAGCGCCGGCGGTCGGCCTTCGCAGCGGGTCGGCGGACCAGTACCACATCGTCGAGCACAACGGCCGCCTGGTGGGCACCGTCGACGCCGGCCGGGCTTTCACGACGGTCCACCCAGGAGCGGTGTACCTCCACCAGGGCCGGCCCTTCCTGGTCGACCACCTCGACCTCGACGACCGGGTGGCGTGGGTCTCGCCGACCAGCGGCGACGAGCTGACCCAGCCTCGTTCCGCTACTGACATACGCATCGTCGACGACGAGCAGCGCCGCGCCGTGGGCCGCTCCCAGTTGCACCTGGGTGTGGTGGAGGTGTCCGAGCAGGTGGTGGGCTACCAACGCCGGTCGCTGACCACCGGCGAGACCCTGGCCGTCACCGAGCTCGACCTGCCCCCCACCCGGCTCGAGACCCGGGCCTTCTGGTACGTGATCGACCTCGCCGTGCTCGACGACGCCGCGGTGGTCCCGTCCGCTCGGGCGGGAGCCCTGCACGCCGCCGAACACGCCGCCATCGGCATGCTGCCCTTGTTCACCATCTGCGACCGCTGGGACGTCGGCGGGCTCTCCACCGCCAGGCAGGCCGAGACCGGCCGTCCAACCGTGGTGATCTACGACGGCTACCCGGGAGGTGCGGGCATCGCCGAGCTCGGCTTCGAGGCCGGCCGCCGCCACCTCGAAGCCACGCTCGACGTGGTAGCGGCGTGCTGCTGCGCCGGGGGCTGCCCGTCGTGCGTGCAGTCCCCCAAGTGCGGCAACTGGAACGAGCCGCTCGACAAGATGGCGGCGGTGGCGCTCCTGCGGTCGGTGCTCGGCTGACCCATCCTGTTCTCGTCGCCGACCGTGTCTGCGACGGTGGGTCGAGGAGGAACGGGGACGGCTATCGGGGCAGCGTCGAGCCGTAGACGGGCAGCTCGGGCTCAGCGGCGCGCTTGGAAAGCAGGCGTAGGTGCACGGCCCCCATCATGAGGGCGAGGCCGCCGGCGATGGGCACCAGCGTCGCTCGGCGGTCGTCCTCTTGGGCACGGTCGTCGTCGATGGCGAGCACCGCCGCATCCTCGGGAGGCACGGGCGAGGGCGACGCCGGGACGGTCGTGGTCTGGCGGGGATCGAACGGAAGGTCCTTGGTGAAGCCGTTGTCGATGGTGGTGACCGAGCCCCGGCTGGGCTGGGCAGCAGAGCCGCCTCGGTTCCCGCCGGCTGCGGATCCTCCTCGGCTGGCGGAAGGAGGTGCTCGGACTACGGTGGTGTCGGGCACGGTCGGCTCGGGCCGGTCGGGACCGGCGGTGATGATGTCGGCCTCCCTCGTGCTCCCGACGATCTCGGAGCCACCGGGCCCCGGCCGAACGGCGACGACCCGGTAGCGGTGCTCCTCGTCGGTGTCGAGCGTGTCCGTGACGCTGGTGCCGCTGACCAGGTCGCCGAGAGCCCCGAACCCGTCGGCTCCGGGCGGGTTGCGCTCCACCCGGTAGCCCACGACGTCAGGCTCGGGGTTCTTCGTCCAGGTGAGGGTGACCTTCTTTGCCGCTGCGTCGTAGCTCCCCTTGAGGCCGCTGACGGAGTTCGGGGGGATGGCGACACCAAAGCGGGACGTTGCCTCGTAGGTCTCGGTGGCCAAGCTGACCCCGACAGCAAGCGGCTTGTCGTAGGTGACGATCGTCTTCAGCTCGTAGTCGCCGTTGCAGGGGAAAGCGACGTCGAGTGCGAAGTCGGCAGCGGGGACGTTGTCGAGCATCAGCGTTCGCTGGTCGTCGGGAACGTCTGTCGAGCAGGCCTCGCCGCCAGGCTTCGTCGAGAGACTGAAATCGGCCTGGCGGAGCTGCTCCCGCTCCTCGGTCTCAAGGGTTCCCCGGATCGACCCGGGGGCACTGAACGTCGGGGGGCTCCCCTCTGGCGAGGTCAGCGTCACCGTCGGCACGGCCCATGCCGGGGCGGCGACGGCGAGCATCCACAGGAGGGTCGCGCCGGCGACAGCACGGGCACGGCGCGCCGAGGTCATGCGCCGGCGGCAGGGCCCTGGAGGTCGGCCTGGACGATGAGGCGTTTGGCGGCGGAGTTCTTCGGGTGGCAGGTGGTCAGGGTGAGCGTCCCGTTGGAGGTCGGAGCGAGCACGGAGAAGTCGGTGGGCTCCACGATGAACGGATCCTTGTTGACCGAGTAGGTGCACGAGCCCACGGGGGTCTCGAGGATGATGGTGTCGCCCGGCTTCATCAGATCGATCTGATTGAACGGCTTGCCATAGGTCGTGCGGTGGCCGGCGATGGCCACGTTGCCCAGCTCGCAGGGAAGCGGCGAGTCCCGGTAGTGGCCGGCACCGGCTCGCAGAGCGCTCGCGGTGGTCCCCTCGACGACGACCACGTCGACGTTGAGCGAGGGGATCCTGAGCCTGGTCAGGCTGTCGCCTTCGGCGACGTCGCCGGCCCGGTAGGCCTGTTCGAGCTCAGGCGTTGCCAACCGGTCGGTCAGGCCACCTTGGACCTGGTCCTGATAGAGGTTGGTGTAGACGGGGTAGCCGAGCACGCCGACGGCCACGAGCAGCATGACCACCGACAGACCCGAGAGCAGCCGGCGAGCCCACGCTCGCTCCCGCAGGACGGAGGCGGCACGACCCAGAGGATCACTCGGGCGGGAGCCGTGCTGGCCTAGCACCGGGGCCTCGACGAGGCGGGGGCGAACGACGTGTTCGAGTTCATGAGCGTCTCCAGGGTAACGAAGCACGGGCAGGACACGGGGGCGGCGCGAACGTCGGCGGCAAGGCTCGAGCCACCAGTACATCTCTCGGCACATCCGAGCTCGAGCTGAAGCTGAGATCCATGTGCCCACCTGACGCGCCACCGCCGGGGATGTGACGCCAACGGGTGGTGCTTCAGCGTTCGACCCGCATGGTGGCCGACGCCGACAGCGGCACGTCGCCGACGAGGGGCCCCATTAAGGGGACGTCGGTCACCGAGGCGTAGCGGACCTCGACGCGAACGCGGCTCCCCGGATCGCCCCGTCCCGAAGCGCTCGCCTGCAGGCGGCCGGGGTCGAGGGGTGCCCCGGCGAGCGCTCCTCGTCGGGCGGCATCGGGCTCGCCGTTGACCGCGGCTTCGCGGGCCCCCTCTCTGGCGGCGTGGACCACCAGCACCTGATCTCGCACCACGAGTGCCACCTGGAGCAGCAGCAGCGCCAGCAGCGCCAGCAGCGGTAGCACCAGGGCGAGCTCGACGGCGGCCTGACCACGCTCGTCGCCCCGCCGGGGGGCGCCCGGCCGAGGGCGGGCGCTCCCGTGGGATGTTGGCGGGACGTTCACTTCACCTTGCCGGTGATGGTGTCGAAGATCTTGTCGAGCAGCTGCCCGAGCTTGCCCGTCTTGGTGGCCCAGGCGGTGATCAGAAGGGCGACGGTGGCGGCGCCGAGCAGGACCAGGGCGTACTCGGCCGAGGTCTGGCCGCGTTCGTCGTGCAGGCGACGAAGCTCGGCGGTGACGCGGGCGACCGCGAGGAGCATCGAGATGTGGACGCGCACGGCGAGGGCGCGGGGGGACAGGGTGGCGGTGGGCATGGTCGGTCCTTTCGGGGCTGATCGGTTGTGCGTCAGAGGCGCAGCGCCCCGAGGGCACCGGCGAGCAGGGGCGCCACCGTGAGCAGCGCGAAGGCAGGGAGAGTGCAGAACACGAGGGGGAAGAGGAGCTTGACCGGCACCCGCCGGGCGGCCTCCTCGGCGCGCCGACGTCGGTCGTTGCGAAGCTCGACCCCGAGGCGCTCCAACCCCTCCAGCAGAGGCGCGCCGTAGCGATCGGAAGCCACGAGGGCGGCAAAGAGAGGCCTCGCCTCCTCGCCGAGGCGCCGGGGCACGTCCTCGAGGGCGTCGCTCAGGCGCTGGCCGAGGGCAACCTCGGCCATCACCGAGCGAAGCTCCGCGTCGAACGCCTCGGGGGCCCGGCGGGCAACGGCGTCGACGGCCAACGGCACGGTCAAGCCCGAGCCGACGGCCAGCACGAACAGGTCGGCCACCTCAGGCAGGTCACGGATGAGGGCGGCCCGGGCGCGGCACCGCTGCCTCCGTTCCTGCACCATCGGGAACGCCCACACCAGCCCAGCCACCACCGGTGCAGCCGGGGTCACCAGAGCCGACGTGGCCAGGGCAGCGAGTACGGCGCGTCCCAGCCGCAGGGACGCGTCGGGGGGCGAGGGACGACCGGCGATCCGCAGCAGCACAGCACCGAGCCCGGAGACGACCGCCATCGGAAAGGAGCGAGCGGGCCGGGGATCACCGGGACGGAGGCAGCGGGCCCGCGCCCGAATTGGTGCCGGAGCGGCTCGGGTGGCGGCGCCGAGGACCAGGCCGGCCCACGACAGCGCCAGTAGCACGTCGATCATGAGGCCGCCTCGTCGATCCTCGCCAGCCGGTGCATCCACAGCGCAGCCAGGCCGTCGAGAGCGAGCCCCGCGCTCAAGCACGCCAGGCCGAGAGGCGTCCGAAACAGGAAGTCGGCGGTGCGTGCGTCGGTGGCGGTGGCGAGCACGGCGAAGCCGAGGGGGGCCAAGGTGATCACCACTCCGGACAGACGGGCCTGCGACGACAACGCCCTCACCTCGCGGTTGACCGCCAGGCGGCTGCGGATGGTGGCGGCGACCCCGTCGATGGCTCGGGCGTGGGCCCCACCCGTCTCGGCTCCGAGGCCGAGCGCCGACACCGCCAGTCGCACCACAGCCGAAGCGTGGAGCCGAGCCCAGGCGTCGACGGCGGCGACCAGTGCTTCCCCATTTTCCACGGCGGTGATGACCCGGCGCAGCTCGGCACCGAGCGTGCCGGGAGTGGTCGCGGCCGCCTCGGCGATGGCCTGGACCAGCGACGCTCCGCTGCGGAGCGCTCGAGCGACGGCCTCGAGCGCTCCGGGAAGCGCCTCTTCGAGCCGCCGGTCGGCTTTCCCGGCACAGGCGGCGAGTCCGACCAAGGGGGCGAGGACCAGCGCGGCAACCGCCACCGCCGCCAAGCCCGGCCCTCCCGTGGCCGCAGCAGTGCCGGTGACGAGCGCGCCGCCGCCCACCCATGCCGTCCACAGCCGGCGAGGGTCGAGCTCAACCCCAGCCGATGCCAGCCGGACGAGCAGCCACCGCGGAGGCCGGGGAAGCTTCACCGCGGTGCCGAGCGGGATCTCGTCGTTGGCGGCCACGACCACCAAACGTCGCCCGACGAGATGTCGCCGGTGAGCGCCCGCGGCGGCGTGCACCACGACGGCCGAGGCCAAGGTGAGCAGTCCGGCGAGGGCTCCGGCGAGGACGTTCACCGACGGACCTGCGGGCTCATGACCCAGCAAGGGTCCGGAGGAGTGGCACCCAGTCCTCTCGGGGGGCGAGAAGGCAGGCGCCACAGACCTCCGGGGCCACCCAGGAGGTCGGTACCGCTGATCGCCTCGGCATGGCCGCTCGAACCCGGCTCGCCCGAGTCACCGCTGCCGCCGGCGGTGACCTCGGCCACGGCGGTGACACCGCGGCTGCCATCGGGCCGCCGAGCGACCTGCACCACCAGGTCGACGGCGGCAGCGAGCTGATCGCGCACGGCGGCGAGCGGAAGGGCGACCGAACCGGTCAGGATCATCGTCTCCAGGCGACGAAGCGCGTCCGGGGGGCTGTTGGCGTGACAGGTCGACAGCGACCCCTCGTGGCCGGTGTTCATGGCCTGGAGCATGTCAAGCGCTTCTGGACCTCGGACCTCCCCAACAATGATGCGGTCGGGCCGCATCCGTAAGGCGTTGCGCACGAGCGCGCGCAGCGATACCTCACCGACACCCTCGCTGTTGGGCGGTCGGGCTTCGAGGCGGACGACGTGATCGCCGGGAAGACGGAGCTCGGCGGCGTCTTCGACGGTGACGATTCGTTCGGTGGCGGGGATCTCGGCGGCCAGGGCGTTGAGCAAGGTCGTCTTGCCGGCACCGGTACCGCCTGCCACCAAGATGTTGCTGCGAGCCCGCACCGCCCACGCGAGGAGCTCGGCCACACCCGGAGGGCAGACCTCCCCCAAGGTGATCGGGCGGGCACCGAAACGGCGAATGGTGAGGTAGGGGCCGTCGAGGGCGAGTGGCGCCACCACGGCGTTGACGCGCGATCCATCCGGCAGCCGAGCGTCGACCAACGCCGACGACCGATCGACCCGCAGTCCCAGCGGCCCCACCACCCGCTGGATGAGGCGTTCGATGGTCTCGGCGTCGAGGTGGACATCAATGCGCTCCAGGTGGCCGTGGCGTTCGATCCACACCCGGCCAGGCCCGTTCACCATCACCTCGGTGACGTCGGGGTCGGCGAGGACGGGATCGAGCGGCCCCAGACCGTGGGCCCTCGCTGTGACCGCGTCGATGAGGCGCTCGAGCTCGGGCCCACCGAGGAGGGGCACCTCGGCCCTGGCCAGGCGCTGCACCTCGCTGCGGAGGCAGGCGCCGTCGGGGAGCGCGCCGGCGCGGGCGGCGAGCACCAGGCGATGGAGTCGATCCTCCAAGTCGTCGGCCGGCTGGCGCGCCTTCTCCGCCTCACGCAGCATGGCGCAACGCCCGCTGGACCGACCGGGGAAGCCGAAGGGGCCACAGGCCGGCGTCGACGGCTCGGGCGATGGCGGGATCGACATCGATCTCAGCTCGCACCGGAGCCCCGACCACCTCTTCGACGTCGCGGCGCCCCAGCGAGCGGCCGGGCTCCCGCACCAAGATGATGCCCGACGGGCGCAGCGGGGCCCGGACGGCATGGCGCAGCGCCAGGTAGCACGGCCGCAGCACCAGCAACGACGCCGACGCCGACGCCGCCAGGGTGGCACCGGGAACGTGGCCGGTCGAGCCGCAGTCGACGATGACCGGCCGGGGGTCAGCGGCGAGGACCGCCGCCAGGACCTCGGCGCGACCGGGAGCGGAGGGCAGATCGGAACCGGTGCACAGCACCGCCAGACCCGCAGGGGCCGGCACCTCCAGGCGCCTGAGGGCGTCGGCGGGCACCCCGTGACCGGACGCCAGCCACTCGCCGAGACCCGGGCCCGACGGCTCGGGTAGGCCGAGCACGGCCGGGACATCGCCCCCGAGGTCGGCCAACAGGGCTCCAGAGGGAGACGAACGAGCGAGACACGCGGCCAAGGCCACCGACACGACGGTGGTGCCGCTGCCTCCCTTTGCCGACCAGCAGGCGATGAGCACAACCACTCCCCAGACGCGGTGGAACGCGGCCACGGGGAAGTGGTGAAGGAGAACCTAGCCGCTCACGGGCGGAGGCGCAAGGCCTCGGCCGAGGGCGCTCCGGCGAGGTTGGCGCCGGGGCGGAGCGTCAGGCGGACCTACACCGCCTTGAGCTTGCGAGCGGCGACGGAGCCGAGGGCGACGAAAACGAGCAGGATCAGCAGCTTCTTCATGCCCGCACCCTACCCCCGAGGGTGCGTTCCCACGGGAGGTGCGGCTGGCGCCCGACATCCTCCGGCGCGGCCGTACCCTTGCGTCACGGTAGAGGGACCGGGCGTCAAAGGGTCGAGGAGGACATGCACCAGAGCCTGGTGAAGCACATGAAGCCGCTGAAGGAGATGCGCGTGCTCCAGGCCCGGGACGGCTTCGGGACCGGAGTGGACGACAGCCAGCGAAGCGCGCTGCTCGAGCGCATCGCCGTGTTCAACTCCGCCGGCGAGCAGTGCTGCCAGCACCTGCGCGAGCAGCTCCAGGGCGGTGAGGCGGTGGCCGACGGGCCACGTCGGGAGGCGTCGAGCACTCGAACCGGGACGCGTTCACGACGGTGACCGCTCTCGATGTCGGCTCTGCGGCGGATGTCGGCGCCCACGCGACCAAGCGGCGGACGTTCGCTATCATCAGCCACCCGGACGCGGGCAAGACCACCCTGACCGAGAAGTTCCTGCTCTATGCCGGTGCGGTGGCCGAGGCGGGAGCGGTCAAGGCCAGAGCCGGGCGGCGGAGGGCCACCTCGGACTGGATGGCCCTCGAGCAGCAGCGGGGCATCTCCATCACCTCCACCGTGTTGCAGTTCAGCTACCGCGATCACGTCGTGAACCTGCTCGACACCCCCGGGCACCGGGACTTCTCCGAGGACACCTACCGGGTCCTGGCCGCCGTCGACGCCGCCGTCATGGTCCTCGACGTGGCCAAGGGCATCGAAGCCCAGACCCGCAAGCTCTTCGAGGTGTGCCGGGCCCGTCGCCTGCCGATCCTCACCTTCTTGAACAAGTACGACCGGCCCGGGCGCGAGCCCCTCGAGCTGGTCGACGAGCTGGAGGATCAGATCGACCTGCGGGCCACGCCTGTCACCTGGCCCGTCGGCATCCCCGGCGACTTCCGGGGGGTGATCGACCGTCGTAGCGGGACCTTCGTCCGCTACGACCGGACCGCCCGGGGTGCCACTGCGGCGCCGGAGGAAGCCGTGGAGCCCACTCGCGCTGCAGTCGAGGAGGCCGACGCCTGGGTTCGTGCCATGGAGGAGTGCGCTCTTCTGGACGAGGTCGGAGCGAGCCTCGACACCAAGTCCTTCTTCGCCGCAGAGACGAGCCCCCTGTTCGTCGGCTCGGCGCTGACCAACTTCGGCGTGCGCCACCTGCTCGACGCCGTTGTCGACCTGGCGCCCGCTCCCGCTCCTCGTGTCGATGCCCATGGCAGCGCCCGAGGGCTCGACGAACCGTTCTCGGGCTTCGTGTTCAAGGTGCAGGCCAACATGGACCCGGCCCACCGCGACCGAGTGGCGTTCGTTCGGGTGTGCTCGGGGCACTTCGAGCGGGGCATGACCGTGACCCACGAGCCGTCGGGGCGGCCCTTCGCCACCAAGTACGCCACCAGCGTCTTCGGCTCCGAGCGCGACACGATCGACGAGGCCTGGCCGGGGGACGTGGTCGGGCTGGTCAACGCCGCTGACCTCCGTGTCGGCGACACCCTCTTCACCGACGCCCCCGTCGCCTATCCGCCCATCCCTCGGTTCGCCCCCGAGCTGTTCGCCGTGGCGCGGCCTCGGGACTCCTCGCGCTCGAAGCAGTTCCGGCGAGGTGTCGAGCAGCTCGAGCAGGAGGGGGTGGTCCAGGTGCTGCGCGACGAGGACGCGGGCGATCCGGCTCCCGTCCTCGCCGGGGTCGGCCAGATGCAGTTCGAGGTCTTCACCCACCGCCTCGAGCACGAGTTCGGTGCCGCCGTCGAGTTGACCTCCACGCCGTACCGAGCCGCCCGTCGCACCGACCGAGCGACTGCCGAACGCCTGCGCACCACCAGCGGGATCCGTGTCCTGACCCGCACCGACGGGGCGTTGCTCGCCCTCTTCGAGAGCCTCAACTGGCTGGCGAGGATCGAGGCCGATCATCCGGACTGGGCTCTCGAGCGCCTGGTAGGCGAGTGACCAGGCCGATCAGAGATGAGCCCGAAGCCGCTCGTCCTCGACCGCTACGGCCCGTCCATCGACGCCCAAACAGGAGCTCCGGACGAACGACCGAAGGGCTGACGGGCTTGAGTGACCAGGCCACGGCCGACACCGGCTCGCCGGGAGACAAGCAGATGAGTGGAGGACGAGGAAGGGGTCAGCCGCTCCAGCGCGATGTTGCGTTCGGTCGAGGAGGCCTTCTACCTGGCCGTCGCCGGAGCGCTCGCCTTGGCCGGTCTCGCCCTGTTCGTTCACTCGATCTACCGCTTCGCATCGTGGCCGCCATTCGCCGGCTCCTCGTCATCAGCGCCGAGCCCCGGACTTCCTCAATGAGGCCCGCTTCCGCGACCTGATGCTCGAGATGAGGATCCTCATCGCTGCCGTCCTGGCCCTTGGGCTGACCATCATGCTCATGCGACGGGGCGAGCGGATCTGAGATCGAGGCCGCGCCGGTCAGCGTCGCCCCGAGCTCGATCAGGTTCGGCCGGTGCCGGTCGTTCCACATCTACACCGAGAAGCCTCCTCGCCAGGTGACCGTCGCCGAAGGGACCGAGGGCGAGCTGCCCGCCTCCGTGGGAACGGTCCAGGCCATCGACTTGGGCTTCACCAGCGTGCCGACACTCGAGGCCGGTACCAACGTCGTGCGCCTGAGCAACAAGGGCAAGCAGATCCACGAGATCAAACCTCATCGACTCAACCGCGACACGACCATCGAGGAGGTCGTGGCCTGGGTGAAGCAGCCGGGGGGACCGCCACCGATGCGCTTCCTTTCGGCGGTGGCCAGCAACCCCGGCGCCGAGGCCACGACCGAGTTCGAGCTGGAGCGTGGTTCGAACTACGCCTTCGTCTGCGTCATCCCCGACGTCCTCGGGGACTTCCAGCCCCACCCCACGAAGGGCATGTTCACGACGCCGTTCGTCATCGACTGAGCAGGCCGCCTGTTCGCTCGGCCGGCCTGCCGGGCTGGAGTCGCCATGGGTCAGGGAGGCCGGCTGAGGGACCGTTCGATATCGCCCTGCCTGGCCCCCGGCACTGTCGCTTGCCCGGCTCAGTTATCCGGGTGGCGGGACCGCGCACGCGCCAGTCGGCGAGGATCAGCCGATGCCCAGCACTTCACTCGCCTCCGACACCTTCCTCCGCGCCCGGCGGGCGGCTTGCCTTCCCCGCCATCCGAGCGAAGGCGCGCCCTCGGTGTCGAGCATGGCCAGGGTCAGTCCACCCAACAGCCCCACGTTCTTGAGGAAGTGGATCTGCTGCTGAGACCGCTGGGCGGGATCGTCGTAGTCCCAGAACCGATGCCCGGCCAGTGTGGTAGGCACCAGGGAAGCGGCCAAGGCGGTGGCGGCCAGCCGCGGGAGGAGGTTCAGCGCCAAGAGCAGCCCGGCAACCACCTGAACAGCGGCGTTCATCTTCACGAGCTGCTCGGGATCCGACGGTAGCGGCAGGCGCTCGGCCACCTTGGTGGCCACCGACGCCGCCAGCTCCACCCTCGGCCCGGGCCGGCGCACCACATCGATGCCGCTGGAGATGAACACCGCCGCGAGCATCGGGCGAGCGAGTCGCCGGCTGACGGTCAACGGAGGCCGACGCCGCATCGGAGCACTGGCCTCCGGTTTACCCGTGCCCGGTTCTCCACACGCCCCCTACCGGCCTTGGGCGTCGGAGTCCGAGGGCGACGACCTTGACTGAAGTCGGAGGGGTCGGAGCAACCTTCGATGCCCTCGGCCCACCGACCGGCGCGTGGCGAGCGTGACCCACAGCTGCGCTTGAGGAAGTTGCGTCAGCTGAGAATAGGGATTCTCGGAGGCGCGGAAGTGGCGTACTCGAGCACCAACGCTCGCCTCCCAGGCATAGCAGGAGCAAGCAGACGCGATAGACGACCAGGCGCTGAGCCACGAATGCAGGACCGGGTGGGATGCTGGAAGCGCCCCCTGAACGCAGACTCCAGGGCCGAGCTCTCGTTGAGCCGCGCCGGCGGGTACTGCTTCGGCGTAAAGCAGCACTGGTCGGAAGCGGAATGCCTCCGACGATCGACGGGCTGTTATCGAACCGGCATCAGTTCCGAAGTCTGGCGCGCGGCCATCGGCGGACGTGCGGGGGTGGGACCCAGATCCCGCTCGGTGCCCCACCTACCCGGCGGGAGGGGTCACGCCGACGCCGGGGTGATTGGAGGACCGGCTCTCGGACACTATGCCTTACTCCGGAGCGCTGACCGTGATCCAGCGCCCACCACTGGCGCCGTGGGCAAGGAAGAGGCCCGGCGAAGAGAAGACGACGATCACGACGATGTTCTGATCGGGGGGCGTGAGGAGCACGTCATCGAGGTCGTCGACCCGCGCCGAGTGGGCTGAGCGATACGAGCAGGAGAAGGCGCTCATCGAGGCGGCGGTCGCCCCGTCACCGGCCCGAGTGTCATGCCAGGCCGACGAGACCACGTCGTCGTCGGAGAAGATGCCGACTGGAGCGGCGCTGCCGACGTTGTTGGACCAAACACCGACCGAGCGGTCGATGCTGCGGTCGGATTCGCTGGTTCGCGCCGAAGCTTGCGCCCCGTTGTTGGACGACGCGTAGTAGACGTCCTGGAGGCCGGCCTCGTCGGAATCGCTCCGGCCACCACCGGGGCTGAGTCGAATCGTCGTACCAGGCGATGTCGAGACGCTGGCGAGTCCCTGGCAGTACCAGGCCGTGCGGGCCCTGCCGTCGGGCTTCGCGGAGTTTTCGGGAAGTAGCCGCGGGGTGAGGAGGTTGTCACGGCTCTCGATTTGGCCGAAGACCCGCTCTTTTTTGCAGGTCGGTTTGCTGGCGGAGTGTCTGGGTACCTGGTGGGCTCCCCCGCCTTCAAAGCGGGTTCACGGGGTTATCCACAGCAGCAAGTTTTCGTAAAAGAGCAGGTCAACGGCCCTTTTCTCTGTCAAGGCGTATCGGCCTATACCCCCCAGTCTCCCTTCGTTCGCGGAGTTTTCGCGGAGTACGGCAGCGCTCCTTCGGTCGGAGG